>QHPG01000108.1 GCA_003219005.1 Verrucomicrobiota bacterium | reverse complement strand
CCGGCGAGCATTTCGCGCAAGGTCATCGGTCGATTGTCGAGGAAGAATTTCGATGAAACGCGAAGGTCGAGATCCGATTCGCTAAATCCGAGCTCGCGCAAGCTCAGCAATGGATTTTGCGGTCGCTTCTCCGCGAGCGGATCGACCCGCGCAACAGTATGCCCGAGCGAGCAATATGCGTAGATGAGACCATCCACGCGGGTCTGCAATGCTGCTTCGCGGGCTTCAGCCTCCCCGGAAGCTTTCGGGGCTCCATCGCGCTGCGGCAGATTTCCCAGCTCAAACCCCTCAAAGAACGCCGCCCATCCCGAATCGACGGACTCTGGATTTTCCTGCCAGCGCCGGTAATTCTGCTCGATCAGGTCCAGATTTGCGCGAGCGTCAATTGATGTACGCATAGCAAATTTAATCTCCGACGATTACGCCATGCGGCAAGTTGACAGTCCAAAGACGCCTTCGTTACTTGCTGCGCACATGACCGCGGCTGAAATCTACGAATCGGTAACAAATGGCGGGGCGACCGATTTCGCTGAACTCGTGACTGTGCTGAACCGAAATAAACCGTGGTGTTTGATCGGCGGCCTGGCGGTGAATTGCTACGTTGAACCGGTTTACACGGTGGATGTCGATCTTGTTGTCGTCGCAGCGAATCTTGAACAGATTGGACGGGAACTGGAAGCTGCCGGGTTTCGCCTGAGCAGTGAACTTAACGTTCAGTTTACTACCGATGCCCGCTACCAGGATTTTCTCGCCGGTGCGACCGAGTGCCAGGTTCTGGGCCTCGCAGTCCCGGTGGCCAGTTTGCAAGAAATTGTTCGCGGCAAAGTATGGGCCTGGCAGGACAAGGAACGCAGATCCACGAAGCGGAAAAAAGATAAGCTCGGTCTCATGCGAATCGCCGAGGCACACCCAAAGTTGCGCGGATTGATTCCAGCGGAAATCGTGAAGCAATTATGAGGCTAATATCGAGAGCTCTGGGTAGCGCACACGCCTCGCGTGCTGGCGAGCGCGTCCTTGCGATCGCGAACTTCCGTTTGGAGTCGCTTCTCTTTGCGAAGCGTGTAACTCAAAGGAAAGTTCGTTTCGGCGCGACGCCGAAACCAGCACGCGAGACGCGTGCGCTCCCCAGATGGAGCTGCGACCGTGCGCTCATTATTTTTGTCGCGTGTTGGATTTCAACGGCCAACTCATTGTTTGCGCAAGCCGATCCGGCTTCGGAACCGGCAGTTCTCGCTGTCGCCAAGGTGTTGCCGGCAGTGGTGAACATTAACACCGAGCGCGTAGTACGCCGCACGGTGCGCGATCCGTTTGAGGATGTTTACGCGCAATTCTTCGGTTACAACCGCGTTCGGCCGCGCCAAATTCGCCAGACTTTGCAAAGTCTCGGTTCCGGTTTCATTATCGATCCAGCTGGTTACATTGTGACCAACCAGCACGTAGTCGAGCGCGCCGCGGACTTGAAAATTCACGTAACGACAAACGACGGCAAAACGTACAATGCTCACTACATCGCCGGCGATGACAAGACCGATCTGGCATTCATCAAAATCGACGCGCAAACCGATTTTCCCTTTATCAATCTCGATAATATTTCTCCGAACTTGCTCGGTGAGACCGTGATCGTAGTGGGCAATGCCGTCGGCTATGGCAGCTCGATCAGCCGGGGTGTTCTCAGCGCGGTGAAGCGTAACATCACTGTGGACGATGTTGAGTACAAGGATCTGGTGCAGACCGATGCGGCAATCAACCCGGGTAACAGCGGTGGGCCAGTGATCGATCTTTCTGGACGGCTGGTCGGCATCAGCTCGGCAAAAATGGCGTTCACACCGCAAGGTGTCCCAACTCAGGGGCTGGGTTTCGCGATTCCGGCGGAGGTTGTGCGCGATAGCGTGAATCGATTCAAGAAAATCGCCCAGAAACGGGCCGGGGCGAAGAACGAAGCTGGGGGCGCCGAAACATCCGCGTCCAATGCTGAAAGGTTATTTGGAATGCAGCTTCAGAATTTGAGCCAGGAGTTAACTGATGCGCTCGGTTATGCGCGCGGGCGCGGAGTGCTGATTACGGCAGTCGAACCGGGTAGTCCAGCAGACGAAGCAGGAATTGAGCGCGGTATGGCGGTTTATCGGGTGGCCAAATCCGATGTCACCTCTGTGCAGCAAGTCGAGGCGCTCCTCGCCTCGGTACAAAGTGGCTCGAACGTAGATTTCGCTGTCGGCGTAATTCGTGCCGGCGGGCAAAACAGCAAGCTCGCCGCCTTGAGCATGAAGGCGCGCTAAAAAAATTGGCAACGTAATCGCGCCGCGATTGTCTCATCGAAATATCGCGCAATGATTAAAGTCGAAAATCTGACTAAACGCTACGCTGGCCAGCCTGCCATTCAGGATTTGAATTTCGAGGTCAGCCAGGGAGAAATCATGGGATTCCTAGGGCCAAACGGCGCTGGTAAAACCACGACCATGCGCATCTTGGCCGGCTTCATGCCGCCGACGTCAGGTCGCGCGACGGTCGCGGGATTTGATGTTTTTGAGCAATCGCTTCAGGCACGGGCGCACCTCGGCTACATGCCGGAAAACGTCCCGCTCTACAGCGACATGCGCGCAACGGAGTATCTCAATTATCGCGCGGCGCTGAAGGGAGTCCAGCATCGCCGCGTTGCGGAGCGCGTCGGCGATGTAAAGGAACTTTGTGGTCTTAAGGAGGTTGAGAACAAGTTGATTGGCACTCTCTCCAAAGGCTATCGCCAACGCGTCGGCCTGGCGGACGCGCTAGTGGCTGAGCCGGACCTTCTGATTCTCGATGAGCCGACGATTGGACTCGATCCAAATCAAATCCGCCAGGTGCGCGAGCTAATCAAGAACCTGGGCAGGCAGCACACGATTTTGCTTTCCACACACATTTTGCCTGAGGTGGAGATGACGTGCAGCCGTGTGATCATCATTCACAAGGGGCGAATCGAGGCGTGCGATACTCCGGATAATTTACTCGGGAAAATCAGGCAAGCCGGCGGCGTAGTGCTTGAAGCAAAAGTCGGGAACGACAACGGTGCGGAGGAACTGAAGAAGATTTCAGGCGTGCGCGAAGTGGTTACCGATGGGGAGAATGATTGGAAGAGATTCTCGTTGCGCGTGGAGTCGGGTGTCGATGTGCGCGAAGCGGTCTTTCGGCTGGCCACCGATCGCCATTGGGCCGTGCGCGAATTAACTCAACGTCGAGCGACGCTCGAAGATGTGTTCGTTGAGCTCACGCATCCCGACGTCGTTTGATGGAAACCCAAACAAGACAACGAAGCTGTCATCCTGAGCGGAGCGAAGGATCTCGCATAAGGTCGAAACGTCACGTTTGGACCGCTTGTGTGACGCGCGACGATGTGGGAGCTCCCTCGCCATCTCCGCGGCTCGGGATCACCGGAATGTTTCTTTTATGAGAAAGTTTTACACCCTGCTCTCGCGCGAAGTACGTAGCTATTTCCACTCCCCGATCGCGTACATCGTACTCACCTTCTTCCTGATCGTCAGCGGGATCAATTTTAATCTCATCGTTTCATACATGAATCGGCGCACAATAGACATTTCGGTCCAACAGTTCTTTTTCAATTGGGTACTGTTCTGGTTCCCCTTCATCCTGATTTTTCCGCTGATCACGATGCGCTTGTTTGCGGAAGAATTTAAGCTCGGCACTATCGAACCGCTAACTACTGTCCCTGTGCGCGACTGGCAGGTCGTGCTGTCAAAGTTCTTTGGAGCGCTGGTCTTCTACCTGATCCTCTGGATCCCGACGCTGCTTTACTTCTGGATTTTTCAAAGCATAACAGGCCAAGCCGCGGCGCATTCCGCCGGTGCATACTGGGGTTCGTATCTGATACTTTTGTTGCTGGGAATGTTTTATCTTTCGATTGGTTGTCTCACGTCCGTTCTGACGAGGAACCAAATCATCGCGGCCATTATTTCTTTCTGCGCAATTACCCTGTTATTTTTTTTCGGCCTGGTTCAGTTGATACTTTTGGATGTTACTTCCACAACGCAAGATTTGCTGGGCTATTTCTCCGCCATCGAACACATGGGGACATTCTCGCGCGGGGTAATCGATACGCGGCCGATCGTGCTCTATGTGAGCATGACCATTCTGATGCTGACACTCACTTGCCAGGCATTCCAATCCCGTAAATGGAGGCTCTAACAAATGGCTGACGCGACAAAGAAGCCGCGGGCGCGCTCGGGTAAGAAAATTGGCCGGATTCGGATCGGTCTCAATGTTCTCGTCCAGATCGTGCTGATTCTATTTCTCGTTGCGATGGTGAATTCCTTCTCCTTCAGGCATTACGCGCGTTGGGATTTTTCACGCGACCAAAAATATACGCTGTCAGATAAAACGAAGCGTTTCCTCGACACGCTGAAGGGCAAGATGCACATCACGGTTTTCTTTTCGCCCAATACGCCGATTACCGCGGACGTTGAGAATTTGCTGACCGAATATCAATATGCCGGCAAAGGAAAGATTGACCTCGAGCACATCGATCCCGAGCGAAATCTTTCGCGCGCCAAGGAGCTGTTCGACAAATACAAAGTTGTCACGGACGAGAGTCTCTTGGTGCTCGATTACGAGGGCCGCAACAAAACCGTCAAAGCGTCGGAGATGGCCGATATTGACCAGAGCGGAATGGCCATCGGCGAAGGCCCGCGCGTGGCTGCATTCAAAGGCGAGCAAGCCATCACCAGCGCGATGATCGACCTTGTGGAAGGAAAAAAGAAGATCCTTGGTTACGTCACTGGTCACAAGGAACCGGCGCTTACGGAAGGCACCAGCCCGATCACCGTGCTGAAAACATTCATCGAAAATGAAAATATCAAGTTTCAGGAACTGAACCTTCTCGATCTGGATGCGATTCCGGCCGACGTGAAAGCTGTTATGATCGTCGGACCGCAGTACGATTTTTCCGATCGCGAAATGAAATTGCTGCGCGACTTCTGGGATAAGCAGGGGCGGATCCTGCTTCTCCTAGATCCGGCGGCGAAAACGCCGAAGCTGCGTGGCTTTCTAAACGAGTTGGGCGTCAAGGTGAATGACGATCGACTGATGGTTTTTTTGCGCACGGGGATCGAAGAGCTGGCGCTGACGCGAGATGTGCAAGCGCGTTTCGTGGGCGACAGTCCAGCCACAAAACGATTAGGCGATGTGCGAGCGCTCTTTTTGGGCGGCACATCTTCACTTACGCTCGAGCCGGACCGCGTCCGCGCCGCCAACATCCGCGTGGAGCCGCTGATCCAGGCCGAAAAGGGTTATTTTGCCGAAACGGATTACAACACGGATAACCAGGCAAAATTCCAGGCTGACGCGAAGCAAAACAGCAATGTGCCGCTAACAATTGGCGCAGCGGTCGAAAAGGGTGGCAGTGCAGATCAGCGAGTGCAGATGAATTCCCCGCGGCTGGCAGTAGTAAGCAACGCGACTTTTGTTCAGGACAATGCTATCACGCAAGATCAGCAGGGACTCGATTTCATCTCCGGCAGCGTGAACTGGCTGCTTAGTCGGGAACAGCTTATCGGCATCGCGCCAAAAATCCCGAAGCCTCTCACCTTCAGTCTAAGCGAAGAGGAGTTGCGCCGGCTGCGCTGGATTGTTCTGCTATTCATGCCGCTGGTTCCTGCCGTAATCGGAACCATGGTGTGGTGGCAGCGGCGGGTTTGATATGAACTGGAGGTATACCCTTATCCTGGCCGTAGTCGCGCTCACTGGTGTCGTTTACTTCCGGTTTTTTGAAATGAAACGGCCAAGCACGGAGGAAGCCAGGCGACAGGCGCAGAACGTGGTCAATTTCGACCGAAACAAAATCGATGGGATCGTCATTAAAAATGGCGACCAACAGATCGAAATACGGCAGCGCGAAAACAAGTGGCGACTTGAAACGCCGATCAAAGATCAGGCAGATGGGGCTCTGGTCGAAAATTTGTTGTCCGATTTGGAGACTTGGCAGAAGGAGGGAACTATTCCGGCGAAAGCTATTGAGGCCGATAAGAGCAAGCTGACCGAGTACGGTCTCAATAATCCAAAGCTAAAACTCAGATTGCTCGGCCAAGGCAGACCGCCTGAAATCTGGTTTGGAAAGGACGCCGCGTTGGAAGGCAGGATGTATGTGCGCCTTCAGAATTCGAAAGAAACATTTCTCGCCAAGCAATCGATCAGGAAAGACATCGACAAAAAACCGGAGGAATTTCGCGATAGAAAACTTACGGACCTGACTGCTGCGCAGGTGCGCCGCATCACATTGAAGACGCCTGCCGGCGAAATGGAGCTGGAGAAGAAAGTCGATCACTGGGACATCATCAAGCCGCTGCGCGCGCGGGCCGACGACGGGAAAGTGGGCGACTTGATTTCGCAAATCACCTCAGCGCACATTCAGCAATTTGTGGCCGATGATCGTGGTGACCTGCACCCTTATGGATTGGCGGAGCCGCGTGGATCGATCACACTGTTCGATGAGGCAGAAAAAAAAGACCAGAAGGTCGAGATCGGCGAGTCGATCAAGGTGTTCGGGCGGGAGGACAAAGGCCAGACGCTGCAGATCGGCAGTCTGTCAGAGAAGGAAAAAGACCAGCTCTACGTCCGGTTCGCTCCTCGCGGATCCGTTTACACGCTCCCGAAGAAAACCGAAGAAATCCTAAACACAAAACCAGCCGATCTGCGGGACAATCATTTGGTTCGTATCGACACAAATATTCTCGATCGGATTACGATCGATGCCCCGGGCAGAGGCAAAACTGTTCTCGCGCGCAAAGATGGAAATTGGACAATCGCCACCCGAAACAATACGCCGGCGGATTCAGGTGCAGTTCAGCGCCTGATCGATAGGCTGCAAAATGAGCGGGTAACTGGATTTGTAGAAGACGTCGCTTCCAATCTGCCGAAGTACGGCCTCGATAAGCCGCAGATGCAATTGACGTTCAGCTCGTTTGCTTCGGAGAACACTGCTGAAACCAAAGCGGGTGAGCAGCCGTTCGCCGGAATCGCCTTTGGAAAACCGGAAGGCGATAATGTTTACGCGCGGCTGACGGATGAGCCGTTCGTCGTGGCGGTCCGTCGCGGTTTGTTGGATCAGATTTCACCTGATCCCCTGCAATGGCAGGAGTTGTCGATCTTCAAGTTTAAAGCGGAACAAATCCATCGCCTAAGCGTCACTACTGAAAAGGAGTTGTCGCTGGAGCGCGATCAAAATAATCAATGGCACTGGCTCAAAGGAAGTGGTCAGATCAATCAAGCCAATGTGCAATCGCTGCTCAATACCTTGTCCAGTTTGCATGCAGTGCGCTGGCTTGGAGCCACGACGCCTCAGCATGGCTTCGAAAAACCACAGCTTGTGCTCGCCTTCACAACTTCCCCGGATAACAAAGCATCACATATGCTGACTGTTGGTGCACAAAATAATGACGGCACGTGGTGCACACGCGTGGACGGACGCGAAGGCACCTTTGCGATTAGCAATGCAGACTTCAGCGCCGTAAAATTGCCGCTGGAGGCACAAGCTACCGCGTCGCCTTCGCCAACGACGACACCGGTTACGAGCGTGACGCCGTAAATCTCTCGTCATTCCGAGCGAACTCGAGGAATCCCGCAGCGTTACCAATCGTGACTCAACGGAATCCTTCGACAGCGCGGAGTTTACCCTGGGCGAGCGAAGCGAGTTGAATGGGTTCCGCTCAGGAAGACACGCGTTAATGATTTCTGGGCCGTGTAAATTGTGACGATCCCACCGGTCAGGGGTTCAAACGTCGCGTCGGAGAAGCCGTTCCCCGCCATCAATTCGCACATCGCACTGCCGCCCGGAAATTCCTCGATCGAATCACCAAGATAATCATAGGCGCTTTTCGTCCCTGTTAGAAAAGAACCGAGCAAGGGCAGGCAGCAATGCAAATAGAAACGATAGATTGCGCGCAAGACCGGTGTTGTCGGCAGTGAGAACTCGAGTACGAGCAAGTGCCCGTTCGGCTTAAGCACGCGCGACATCTCAGCAAGCGCGGCCGCCCAGTTTTCCAGATTGCGCAGGCCGAATGCAATGGCGACACAATCGAATGAAGCATCGTCAAATGGCAGGTTCATCGCATCGGCAAGCACGACTTGGGGCACCCCCTTTCGCTGCGCAAGATCGAGCATTTCCTGGAGGACATCGACGCCGACGACATCCGCATCCGGCAATTTCTTTTGCAAGGCTAGCGCCAAATCCCCGGTGCCGGTCGCAAGATCGGCAACTCTATGTGGTTGCCAATCGGCGACGATTTCCGCCGCGTGCCGCCGCCAATAGAAATCGATCCCGCAGCTAAGCAAATGATTTGCGAGATCATAGCGCCTTGCAATGGATCCGAACATTTTTCGGACCCGCGCAGGTTGCGTAGTCATTTCTTCAAAACTTAATGGAACGCCAGTTTGCACCTTTATGGCAATTCATTTTACTGACTAGGTATAACTAATAGGCGGCGCCGGCCAAGTAAGTCAGGGATCAAGTTGTTATAAAAATTGTAATTGCCTTCTCAGTCAACCCCAGCTATCTCATAACACATGGATATATCCGTCAAAACTCTACAAGAAGCGATCTCAATTCGCCGACAAATCGATGATCTGGAAAAACGTCTTTCCTCAATTCTGGCAGGCGCCCCTGCGAAGCCAACAGCTCCCACGGGTGCCCGCTACTTTTCGCCCGGGACGCGAGCAAAGCTCGCGGCAGCTGCCAAAGCTCGTTGGGCAAGACAAAGGGGCGCGACAACAGCAGCTCCTACAAGGAAAAAAAAGGGCCAGCTCACGCCAGCTGGGCGAAGAAAGCTCTCCCAGTTAATGAAAGCTCGCTGGGCCGCTAGAAGGAAAGCCGCGGGCGCGAAGAAAGCTCCTGCGAAGAAAAAGGGCACACTCACGCCAGCCGGGCGAAGAAAGCTCTCCGAGCTAATGAAAGCGCGGTGGGCAGCCAGAAGGAAAGCTGGAGCGAAGAAGTAACCAGCCCATCAAAGCTGGCATTGCACGTTTCCTGTTTTGCCTCTTAATTCAAGGTCAGTTTGCTAGGTCAACTGTCGCATTGGGCGAAACGCGTGAATCAGTTTCCGCGGTTGGGGGAACGGGGCTTACTGCTCGCGAGAGGACTCGAACCTCCACGGGTTTCCCCATACGGTCCTGAGCCGTACGCGTCTGCCAATTCCGCCACGCGAGCATAGGCAAGCGGCCCTACAATGCGCGCGCGCCGAGAGGCCTGCAAGGTTAAATCAGCGACATTACGATACGGGCAAAGCGAGCGGCATTGCGCTCAATCAGCCCACTCGCTTCTTGCGTGCGCGCACCTCCAACTGGTGCGCCTTGCGTACCTGACCGACAGAACGCAAAAGGTCGGCGTAATTGGACACGACAATGTCGTAATCCTTGGAGGGCTTTTCCGGCACTTCCTCCCACGTTTTCAGCGAGGATTGATAAAACTCTGCGGCTTTGGCGTAATCACCCCGCGAATGATAGACGACCGCCAGGTTGCATCTTGATTGCGCAATATCGGCGAGCGGTGGTGGCTGCAATTTCTGCCGGATGGCTAAAGCGCGAAGATGTATTTTCTCAGCTTCAGTGTAACGGCGCTCGTTCGTGTAAAATACCGCCAGATTGTTCAGCACTGAGGCTACGTCAGCATGGTCAGGTCCCAGTTGCTTCTCGTAAATTTCCAAAGCACGCAGATAACATGGTTCTGCCGCTTTTTGCCGGCCCGACTTGCGCAGAATCATCGCAACGTTGTTTAACATCGTTCCGATATCCGAATAAGGAACGTCTTCAATTTGGGTGCCGGCGGCTATTGCTTTCTGATAGAGTTCGATTGCTTCTTCAGATCGGCCCAGGCTATCGCATAAGAATGCCAACCGCCGCGCTGAGCGAAAGATAGCCCGATGGTCCGGCGGCTTTACCTTCTCCAGAATTGCGTGCGCCTTCAGCAAGTATGCCTCGGCCGCAGTGTAATCTCCCTTTTGCTCGAGGAGCTGGCCTAACTTCTCGAAGCTGGTGGCAAGTGGGGTCTCGCTCCCCTTGAAAGCGCGCTTGGCGACTTCAAGAGCTGTTTCGGCAACGCGTATCGCCTGAGGCAAACGATTCGCGGCATGCAGAGTATCGAGCTTGTCATTGAGGATAGCCCAAAGCCTTTCTTCACCCTTCATTACTCATCACCAGCCCTCGCTTAGCTGGCTAACTAATCGGGTGGCAAGATCTTCAGTAGCAAGTGGCAAGGCTTGCCGTTCATCGCTAGTTACGTCGCTGCTCACAAAGAAACTGGTGGTACCGACCGCCCGGCCGGGCCCGGCCAGTTGTCTGCCATCTCGTCCGATTAATGAGTACTTTAGGATTAATCCCAGATTAAACTCGGTTGTGGCCAACACGTTGCCGCGTACCGAGCGCGCCGGTGAGCGGGTGATGCTGAAGATTTCTCCGCCCAAAGTGGCGTCCGCCTTATCTTCGCTAACGATCTGAAACGTCCCATCCTGTTGCAACTGCTTGATTACAGTATCGGTGACCAAAACTTCGATGCGTGGAACCAGAGTGCGATTTTTAAAAGTCGGGACTGCGATGGTATGAACGTCACGCAGATAGTAGGGCTTTACCGGCCCGACGTGATAGCCAAGGCAACCACAAAGGGCAAAGCAGAATACTGTCGCAAGTGAAGCTTTCAAGGCGCCGGTGAGCCCGATGCCGCAGGAGTCGAAGACGTATCGGAGCTTGTGCTCGGGCTCGAAGGTCCAAACAGGTGATCAGGAGCAGTGGTAATGTCGGGCGCAAGTGAAGCCGGTGGCGGAAGCGAACCATCGCTGTCCGACGCAGGCAACGGCGCTTCGTTATTTGCTTCACTTGGCTTCGCCGCCGGGCCGGTTCCGGCAGTCCGTGCCCCATGCGCTTCGCTCTTTTTCTTGGTAGTTTGTGCCGTGCTTATGGCCGGTTGAAGGGCTGACTCACCGACCTTCGCGCGCAGCTGGTCGATCCGTTTTTTCGCCAGATTACTTTCGGTTGAGCCAGGTTGCTGCCGAATCACCTCATTGTAGTAAATTACCGCCGCGCGATAATATTTCTGTTTGTCGTAAAATTTGGCTACTTGGTAGGAGCTGGTCGTCTCCTTGTGTTCAAGAAGGTCCAGGTCTGCGCGCGCCTGAGCGGCTTTCTCGCTATGGGGATAATGGAGAAGGAAATCTTGAAAAGCTGTTTTGGCGTTGGTGGTTGCCGCCGCATCCGTAGTACCCTTTCGGGCTGCCATTAGCCAGATATAACCAAGCTGATATTGCGCATCCGCTGCGATCGGCTCGTTTGGGAATTTGTTCACCACAGCTTGGTACGCTTCGACCGCCATCTCCGGCAAGTTTTGCTTCTCGCGTGCGAGGCCGATGTTGAATTGCGCGCGCGCTGTGTATTTCCCGTATGGCGCAGTGCGAACAATGTTGGCGAAAATCGTCACCGCCCGATCTAACGAGTTTTTTCCAAACGAGATGCCTAGAATTTTCTTCTTTTTGCTGGCCAGATACATTTCGCCGATGCGAAACTGCGCCTCGATTGCTTCCTCGAAGTGCGGGGTGCCGGGATATCTTTCGACCAACAGCCGATACGAATCCGCGGCCGTGAAATAGTTGTGCTGCTGTTCCTGCAATTGCGCCCCGCGATAGAGAGCACTCGGGGCAAGAGCATCTTTGGGATGGTGTCGGACGATGTCTACGTACGCATGAATCGCTCGTTTCAGGTTGCCTTCCTTTTCAGCACTCTGCGCAGTCTGATACAACTCCAGCGCTGTCTCGCTGACTTGTTCTTCCCCCGGGGCGACGAACTTGGCTTTTTTGCCCGGTTGAAACACCACCGAGGCCGCCACCGATTCAGAAAAAATCAAAGTGGCAACTGTACAAAGCAAAGCGACGCGAATCAAAAAGTCCATGGGGTGTGGCAGGGTAGTTGACTTATCGATTCCGTCAAGGTCATCAGTCGCCGAAACTGAAACTCGATGGCCGATATTCACCGCGACTTTTACAGTAACATCTTTTCCAAAGAGGCAAAACCGATTAAGTGTCTAAGCCCATTGAATCTGACAGACCAGCATAAAATTCGCATCGGCGCCTGTGCATGGAGTTTCGACGACTGGCGCGGCTCTTTTTATCCCTCGGGCCTGCCAGAGTCCCAATGGCTCGAATTTTACGCTAATTACTTCCCGGCTGTGGAAGTCGATTCGACATTTTATGCCGCCCCGGCCCAAGCGACCATTCAGCGCTGGATCGAGATCACGCCCGCGGCTTTTCGTTTCGCCTGCAAACTCCCGCGTGAGATTACGCACACCCGCCGGCTGCGCGATTGCACAGCAGAATTGAACTCGTTTTTTCGAGCGATTGAGCCGCTCGCGCTAAAGCTCAAAGTGGTTCTCATCCAGCTGCCGCCCTCCTTTGCGCCAAAAGACGGCAAAACGGCGCTGCGCAAATTTCTTGAGCAACTGCCGCAGGATTTCCGTTTTGCGATTGAATTTCGTCATGCCGGCTGGCATCGGCCGCAGGTTATTCGCCTTTTGGAAAAGTATCGGATTTGCTGGGTGTGGGCCGACACCACGCGACTCAACGAACGAAATCTTGCCCCGTTCGAATTTCTGCCCTGCACGACGGACTTTATCTATCTGCGTTTACTCGGCGATTACGCAACGAAATACGACGTTGACGGTGGCCACGTCCATCGTTACGAAAAATTGCTCTGGAAACGCGAAGCCGCGCTGGACAGTTGGTCGCTTAAAATTGAGCGGCATCTTCCCGAGGTCCGCAACGTCTGGGCATTCGCCAGCAATCACTTCGAAGGATTCACGCCCGAAACCTGCCAACGTCTCGCCCAACGTCTCGGATATGATTTGCCGCTGCCTTCGCAAACAGAACAGGCGTTTTCGACAGAGAACCGATCACAGCTCGACCTTCAGTTATAGTGGCAGCTGAATACGATCGTGCTGTTCGAAAACGCAGATCTGGCGAATCCGAAAGTTCGCCATCTTTTGAGCGAGGCTTGGAAATTTGTCGCCAAGCTGCGCGTGTGAATGCGCGTCAGAGGCCGTCGTGAAAGGAATCCCCTTCTCTATCGCCAGCTCAATGATCCGGTCGCCCGGGTAAAGTTCCTTCACCGGCTTGCGCCATCCAGCGGTGGAAAGCTCGACCGCGAGATTCCGCACGTGAATAAAGTCGAGAGTTTCATTAACCAAACTGCCGATCTCTTCGTCCGGCCGATGACCATGGATTTTGATCAGATCCAGATGGGCGAGACAATCAACCAGGCCCGTCGCAGCTATCTCGCGGACACGGCGAAAGTAATCCGAGTAAATCGCGTCAACATTCCGGCCTTCGAATTGCGCGGCGCCACCTGGCACGCTGTCGAACATCTGATCGGCGCGATCAAGGAAATGCACCGAGCCCAGGACAAAATCGAGCTTGTCCCAATGCTTCTCGATCCAGTTTCGGCCAGCCGCCGAATGGATTGGGTCGTTATCCAACTCGATGCCCACCCGGATTTGCAAATCGGGATTTCTTTCCCGCAAACGATCGATTTCATCGAAGTCGATTCCGGTGTGATAACGATCGTGATCAGTGAAAGCGATGTCGGTTAACCCTGATCTGCGTGCTGAATCCGCCCAAGGCTGAAGCAACCCCTGCGTGTACGGCTGCACCCGATGTCCCTGCGGATGGGTATGGTAGTCGGAGAAAAGTTGATAGTTTTTAGTTGATAGTTGATTGACCGACACGACTCGGCTCCGGCGCGATTTAGATTCTATCAACTATCAGCTATCTATCTCACGGCACAGCCAGGAATTTTTGCCGGATGCGCAACTCCGGGTATTGGGGAAAGAACACTTCGGCGATAAAAACCTTGTTCGGCGTGAGCTCCCGGGTCGAGATTGTTTCGCTGTACTCGATCCGTTCTTGCGGATTAACCAGGATCGTGCCGGGTTTTTCTGTGATAGCGTGGTTATCGGACCACTTTGCCAGAACGTCTCCTGCCGAATTCTTCAGATAAATTTCGATTCGCTGGCTCGTCGGAAAGTCGAGCGCCACAGGACGCTTGGACAGATTTACCAGCGTCACTTTGATTCCGAGCTGGCGAACCTCAGAAAGCTTTACGGTCTGCGGCGTGATTTGGAGATCGAGAGCGAGCCCGCGCAACCTTGGATCTTTGTATTGCGGGACCACGTTGGGAGAAAATGGATGGAGAATGCGGCTCAACCAACCGCGTCTCCGCGGTGTCGCCGTGGGCGCCGCTTCCTGGCCAAAGATGCCCCCGGCCATAAGAAGTATCAGAAAGAGCAAAACAATGGGGCGCTTCATGAGCGGGCTTGGACAGCCCAAGAGTTTTCGGAGTTGCAAAATTCATGTCAAACCCTTTATCAATCGGCATGAAGATTCTCGGAGCAATCGTTCTTTGCCTGCTTTGGGCGCCGGTCGGCGGCTTTGCAAAACAACGACATTGCACTTTCCGCGTGCATGCCCAGGCGAATCCCCGAGACACCGAGGTTTTCTCTACATCAGTGCACGCCCAAGTTTCCGGTAAAGAGATTGCCATCGAAAAGATGCCGTGGATTTCGGAACGAGATGTCATGGCGTTTTCTGCGTATCCCGCCCCGGACGGAACTTATGGCGCGCTCATTCAGCTCGACGAGCACGGCCGGGTCGTGCTCGATACTTTGAGCATCGAGCGTCGCAGCAGTTTCCTCTTTGTTTTCATCGACGGTCGATTCATTACCGAGCTCCAAATCGACAAGCGCGTTTCCGATGGGAAAATCTACATTCCTTCAGGGCTTACCGCAGCTGATATTGACTTGATGAAAAAAGACTGGCGCCTGATTGGTGAACGAAAACATCAATCGCGTTGATCCCACCATGCGATTATTCGCTGCCGCAATTGTCATTGCCATTTTTTTGTCAATCGCGATGAGGGCTCAGCCCGCACAAGAGCACGCTCTCGATCTCGTTCTGCCTACGGATAATGACGCGCTGTTCTCGGGCGACGGTGCGGCCTTTTACCAGTACGTCGAGCGCGATTACAAAGGCGTGAAATCGACCCCGTGGGAGGGCGGCCAATACGGCTTTGTGCGTGATCCTACCGACACCGCGGGCGGCCCCGTTTACACCCGCTTCCACGAAGGAATCGATATTCGTCCCATGCATCGCGATTCAAACGGCGAGCCGCTCGATGAAGTCCGCGCCATTGCCGACGGGAAAGTCGTGCACACTAATCTCGTGCCCGGCTATTCGAACTATGGGAAATATATTGTGATCGAACACCACTCGGACGGCTCCAGTTACTACAGCCTGTACGGACATCTGAGTTCCATCCGGGTGCACCCCGGCGATTCAGTCAAGCGTGGCCAGCCCATCGCTATTATGGGCTACACTGGAGTGGGGATAAACCGGGAACGGGCGCATCTCCATTTGGAATTGGATTTAATGTTCAGCCATCAATTCGAAGCGTGGCATAACGCATTCTTCAGAAATGACCCGAATCACAACGGCATTTATAACGGCCTGAATCTCGCCGGGCTCGACATCGCGCGGCTCTATCTTGCGCTACACAAGAATCCGTCGATTACCATTCCTGAGTTTCTTAGTGGCGAAGAGACCTTCTACAAGGTGACCTTGCCCAACTCACACCATTTCGAATTGCCGAAGCTTTACCCGTGGATGCTCGCGGGAGTGAAACGAAAGGAGGAATCATCGTGGGAAGTTTCCTTCGCGCGCTCGGGTGTGCCGCTAAAAATAGAACCAAGCGACAAACACGTCACCCAGCCTGAGCTGAGTTACATCAAGAAAAGCTCGATTAATTATTCGTCTCTGACCCGCGATATAGTCTCCGGCCGCGGCGCAACCACGCAGTTGACCGGTTACGGCAGCCAGCTAATGCGACTGCTTATTTGGCCCGACTGAACTTCAGCTGAGTGGAAGATTGTAGGGCGTCTGTGTCAGACTCCGTCCAGGAAGTAATATTGAGGGTTCAGCATGAAGTCGGCGTGCCTTGCGCAACCGCGACACCGTGCGGAATTGCGCCCTCCACAAACCCGAGACATTCCACAGCGCCGTTTGGTTTCCCGGGAAGCGCGATCACAAGGGAGCCGTCCACGACTGCGGCGAGGTTGCGCGACAAGATGGCATTGGACGTGATCTTCATCGACTCGGCCCGCATGACTTCGCCAAAGCCTGGCAGTTCAACGCGCATGATCGCACGAATCGCTTCCGGTGTAACATCGCGCGGTCCAATGCCAGTGCCACCTGTCGTCAGAATCAAACCGCAGCCCTGTTTGGAAAACGAGCGGAGCGTTTCCTGAATACGTGTTGTATCGTCCGGCACAATTGCTTCCGCGAGTACTTGCCACCCCGCGTTTTGCGCCGTTTCTTTCAACGCGGGTCCGCCGAGGTCCTTGTAATCACCCGCGCTCGCGCGGTCCGAGATCGTGATGATGCCAACTTGTATTTGCATTTGCTGTAGCGGCGCTCTATGAGCGCCGTCTGCTTTCGGTTCGGCGGTCATAGATCGCCGCTACAGGGCGTTTCGTCTTTTCAATTAAACGCACATCGTAAATCTGCATCTCTTTGTCCACCGCCTTGCACATGTCGTAAATGGTGAGCAACGCGACGGTGACGCCGACGAGCGCTTCCATCTCCACTCCAGTCTGCGCAACCGTCTGCGCGGTGCATTTCACCTCCGCGGCCTCGTTCGCAGTAATAATGTCGACTCTAATTTCGCCGAGCGGCAGGGTGTGGCAAAGCGGGATGAGGTTCGCCGTTTGTTTTGCAGCTTGGATACCCGCAATCCGCGCGGTCGCGAATACATTGCCCTTCGCGATTTGATCTTTCCTAATCAGATCCAGCGTCTCACGCTGGAGCTGGATCTTGCCGGTGGCGACAGCTCTTCGAGTACTCATCGGCTTGGCCGAAACATCGACCATCTGCGCGCGGCTATCGTCGCTGATGTGAGTCAGCCGTTTCATTTTTCGTTTTCCACTGTCATTCAGAACGAAATCGAGGAATCTCTGACAGCTCAGCCACCGATGGCGATCATCTTGCGGTTCGGTTGGTAATTGTCGCGAAAATCGTGCTGAGCAGGTTTGCGTTCAACAACGTCGAGAAAGAATTGCCTAAGCTCCTCATCACTCGCGCCGGCCCGCAGCGGTTTCATGATGTCGAACTCCAGATAGCTTCCCAGACATGGACGCAATTTCCCGTCGCAGGTGAGACGAAGTTTATTGCAGTTCTCGCAGAAATGCAGATTGGTCATCGCTCCGATAAAACCGATCCGCTGTTTGCGGCCCGGGATTTGGTAATAAGTGGCTGGACCGTTTGTTTGGAATTCTGCTTCCGGAATCAGACTTCCGTAAAACGATTCGATCAATCGTTTCGCCTCGAAGGTTGACACGAAATTGTGTTCGCTGAGAACATCGGTCGTGCTCACCGGCATCATCTCGATGAAACGCAGAATCAATTTGCGCGCCGCGGCGAATTCGATCAACGGGATCAGTTGGTCCTCGTTTCGGCCGCGCATCAGGACTGTGTTTAATTTGATTTGATCGAAACCAGTTGCGATTGCGGCATCAATCCCTTCGAGAACCTGAGCGTGGAAATCCCGACCGGTGATCTGGGAATATACATCGCGATCCAATGTATCGAGCGAGACATTGACCGATTGGACCCCGGCTTCGCGCAACGCTGTCGCCATTGTTTTTCCAGATCTGTCCTGGCGCGCAAGCAAAGTTCCATTCGTTGACAGGCCCAGGCTTTTAATTCCAGAAACTTTCGGGATCTGCGCGATGAAGTGGACAACGTCGCGTCGCGTCAGCGGTTCGCCGCCGGTCACTCGCACTTTCGCAACACCCAACTCCGCTGCGACGCGGATGATTCGCAACGTCTCCTCGAAACTCAGAATTTCTTCGCGCGGCAACCATTCCTGCAACTCCTGCGGCATGCAATACGTGCAGCGCTCATTGCAACGGTCGGTGATCGAGACGCGCAGGTAAGAAATCCGGTGGCCGTAGCGATCCTGCATGAGAGTACAACTCTACCGGCAGGACGATGTTGAATCAATCCCGCGACTGCGGGACAGCTAATTGACTCACCATGGGCCGGAAGTATGATCCTCAGCGTGAAGCGTTCAAATCTTTCCGGAGCGCTGACGTTTGGCGTGGCGGTCAGCGCGTTGATTATTACGAGTTGTGAGACGACCGAGAACCGCATTTCGAAGCATCCTGAGATCTACCAACGTCTTTCCGCCAACGATCAGGCACTGGTAAGTCGAGGCCAAATTCGCCCGGGTATGTCCCAAAACGCCGTGTGGCTGGCGTGGGGCTCGCCGGAACGCAAAATCACAGGCAACATGCGCGGGCACTCAACCCAGACATGGATTTACATCAATTACGAAACTGCTCCCTACCCCTATGGGGGGGCCTATGGGCCGTGGGGCTGGGGCTATGGCTTCGGCCCCGGTGTTGGCTTTGTCCGAACACTTCATCACGGCCGCGGGTTCGGATTCTTCGGCGATCCATTCTACGATCCGTTCTATTACGCTTACATCCCGCCGAGCATTCCAGTCCCGTACAAGATCGTCACATTCGAAAATGGGCGGGTCGTGTCGTTCCAATACATGGAACGGCCATAGGCTGGCTGTTATGTCGAGTGAAGTCGAGACATCCCGCGAATCTAGCCGTGAGTTAGGCCACGGGATGGAAAGCCTGGCCTCGCGGACTTCGTCCGCTGCGTTGCAGCCTCGACTTCGCTCGGAATGACATTTATGCGGCACGCCTGACCAATGGCCTACCGCTCATTTAAAAACTTTCTCGCCGCTCTTGAACAAGCGGGCGAGCTGAAGCGCATCACCGTTCCGGTCGATACTGGTCTGCTCATAGCAGAATGGGCGGACCGCGAAATGAAATCGCCCGGCGGCGGAAAGGCGCTGCTGTTCGAGCAACCAATTGTCGATGGAAAAAAATCCGCGTTCCCAGTTGCGATTAACACCATGGGTTCGCGCCAGCGCATGGCGCTCGCGTTGCAAGTCGCAGACATTGGAGATGTCGCCCAGGAAATTCAACTCATCCTGAAAGCGAAGCCGCCAACCGATCTGCGCGAAGGCTGGAGTTTACTTAAACAAGGAATTCATCTGCTGCACGCGCGCCCGAAGCATGTGAAGGAAGCGCCTTGCCAGGAAATCGTGTACACGGTCGGCAATGGAGATGACTTTTCATTAGGCGATCTCCCCATTCTCAAGTGTTGGCCGAAAGATGGCGGGCGCTTCATCACGTTGGCAAACGTGCATACCCGCGACCCTGAGACCGGAGCGCGAAACGTTGGGATTTACCGGATGCAAGTTTACGACGAGCGCACGACTGGCATGCACTGGCAACTTCACAAGGTCGGGGCGCGCCACGGCCAGCGCTATTACGTGCGCGGTGAGCGCATGCCAGTGGCCGTTACGCTGGGCGGCGATCCTGTTTATACATTCGCGGCTACTGCGCCGCTGCCGGATGGTTTGGATGAACTGTTTTTCGCTGGCTTCTTGCGAAAGAAATCAATCGAGCTTGTTCGCTGCAAGACGATCGATCTCGATGTGCCGGCCGACGTGGATTTTGTTCTGGAAGGCCATGTTCAGCCCGGTGAGATGCGCCCCGAAGGTCCTTTTGGCGATCACACCGGCTTCTATACCGCGGTCGAAGATTATCCGGTTTTCCATTTGACTGCTATCACCCATCGTCGCGACGCAGTTTATCCGACAACGATCGTCGGCAGGCCGCCGATGGAAGATTATTACATCGGCGACGCCTGTGTGCGCATTTTGCTGCCGGTCTTTAAGATGAACTTTCCAGAAATTGTGGACATGACGCTGCCGCCGGAAGGCGTTTTCCATAATTTGGTGTTCGTCAGCATTCGAAAGCAGTATCCGTATCAGGCCTTCAAGGTCATGCACGGTCTCTGGGGCATGGGTCAGATGATGTTCAGCAAATACATCGTGGCTGTGGACGAAGATTGCGATGTGCACAACACGAGCGAAGTGCTTTTCCGATTGTGCGCGAACACTGATCCCGCTCGCGACACAACCATTATCAAAAATCCAAGCGACTCACTCGACCATGCACCGAGCGATCAAAACATCGGCTCGCACATGGGCTTCGACGCGACGCGCAAGTTGCCGGGTGAAAACTATCACCGCCCGTGGCCGGAGCTTTTGAAGATGACCGAAGAGGCGAAAGCGGTGGTGGACGAGTTACAGCGAAAAGCAGGCAGCTAAATTCCAAATCCCAAGCTCCAACATCCAGAAAAATTCCGATCACCAACAAACCAAGGCATGGCCTTCGTATTTGGAGCTTCTCTGGAGCTTGGTGATTGGAACTTGGAGCTTTGACTATGGTTTGCGGAAAAGCCGACCGGCATCGACGTCGCGAGTGAGTCCTCCGGGCGGAACCCCGCGGAGATCGTAAACGCGTCCGGTGTAAGGGCTATAGTAAAAACCGGGCCTTCCCGCCCAGCGTGCGATTGGATAACCACCCGGAGGCGGCGGGCCATACTGCGCAGCTTGATTCTCCTGGATAATTTTACCGGTTAAAGCGCCAGCGGCGGCTCCTGCGGCTGCGCCGATTGACGCGCCACGGACATTACCGGTCGCCGCGGCACCGATGATCGCGCCGGTGGCAGCGCCCCATCCTGCGCCCTGGCCAACCGGAGTGTCACATGAACTGAGAATCAAAGCGCTTAGCGCGAGAACCCAAATAGCAAGATTTTTCGTCATAAATTTACGCTCGTTGACGGATTGAACCGCGCAACCCAGAGAATGTTGCAGGACAGAATCAAAAAGACTTCAAGAACTGCGTCGCGATCCGGCCGGCTTTCTCCAACCTGCTGAGGCGATACTCCTTTTCGAAAACGCGAAACTTGTCGCGCTCTATTCGGCGAAGCAAACCGCGATAAATCGAGCCCATGATTTCGGCCGGCACCATCGTCCGGCGATCTTCAGGTGGAAGCGCCGCAGCGGCGCGCGAGAAAAACTCTCTCGCGCGCGCGGCTTCGAATTCCATCAGGCGAACGAACCGCTCGTTATATTGTCGATTTCGCAGCTCGGTCTCAGAATAATTCAAACGCGCCAGATCCTCTTGTGGCAGATAAATTCGACCGGCCTGCAAATCTTTGCCGACATCACGAATGATGTTCGTCATTTGCAAGGCCAGTCCGAGCTCAAGCGCATATTCTTTGCACCGCGGGTTGCGATATCCAAAAATCTCGATGCTCACCAGACCCACAGCGCTAGCCACCCGGTAGCAATAAACGCGCAAATCCTGGAACGTCGCATATCGGAAGATGCTCAAGTCCATCTCTACGCCGGCGATGATTTCCTCCAGCATCTCAGGTGAGAGCGAGTATTTGTTCATCAAGCCTCTCACATCGCAAGCGAGAGGCGGCTCGTCTAGGGCCGGTGCGCGAAGCAGTTCACGCCATGCCGCCAGCTGCTTTTGCTTCTCCGCGACGCTGAGCTCCGAAGAATCGGCGATGTCGTCGATCACGCGGCAGAACGCGTAGAAAACGGTTATGTCGCGTTTGCGCTCGCGCCCTAATGAAATGAATGCCAGGGCCAGATTTGATTTACTCTGGCGCGTAATGGTCGCCGCGTTCACGTTCGCTTTCTTCCAGGCTGATTTCCTAATATCGGATCCATTTTTCCTGGTTCAGGCGGCGAGTTTCGCATTGCCGAAATAAACAGACCCACGAGGCCAAAAGCCAGCCGGTGACGATTCCGCGGAGAAAAGCAAAACTGAATTTCCACAGGAGAAGCGCGCCCAATCGATCCGCGATTGCGCTGCGCACGATGGCGTCGCAGATCATGATGCTAAAAAAGTGGATCCCGCAAATGACCAAAAACCAAACCAAGCGACCCGCATTTTGCCGGACGAACTGGCCATGGGCGCGCAACGCTTCGACCAACGTTTCGTTATGCAGCGCCAGCGAGATTTGGACGGAACAAAAGCCAACGATCAAGCCGCTCATGAGCACGCGCGCAATGGGTAGATAATCGAGGACGCCGGGAATATTTGTGAAGTAGGCAAGAACGAGCGGTAACCGGACGATCAACGTGCTGACTGCAACGACAATGCCGGCCCATTCCAAAACATAACTGAAGCGCCGCATGGCGAACCGGAAAAGTTCTCCTTCTTCAAAGCTAACGCCCTTTATCCAGGCCAGACACACCGTGATCAGGTACACTTGGATATAAACTCCCAGGAGATATTCGAAAATGAATGCGCTCGCATCCACTGTAGCCGAGATTCGCAGCAGCCCGGCAGCCGGGACCAGACCGCTCCACTCCGGTAATCGCCAGAATAGAATCGGCTTCAACAGCGACGCCAGCGCGCTCAGCAACAGAATCAAATACACGAGATAACCCCAGACGCGGTAGCGCTTCCGCAACGCTCGGATTAGCGCGCCGTGTAACCCGCGCCAGTTGATTAGCATGAAAACCGCAGCCACGACCGAGAGCGGATAGGTGGTGGTAGCGTTGTCGAAAAGTCCCGCCACACCTTCCAGCGCAGGCAACGGTGTCTCCCGCCATACCTCTGTAAATCGCGGCCAATACCAGTGCGGCAATGAGATGATCTGGTTTGGGTCGAGATCGGCCCAGTTTTGAATTGGCGTGAAGGTAGCAAACTGGAAAGCGAAATAGCCGAATCCCAGCAGCGCGAAGCTGATCCAGATGCGCTTATAGCGTCCGATGCAGCGAAAGCCGTCCCCGAGCGCCCGGCGCAACGGATTGAAAAGCATCACAAGCGCGTAGCCGCTTAGTAATCCGAGGACAGGATAGAGCCGCGGCATGTTTGGCCAAAGCTCAGCTAGCACGCCGGATGTCGTCACGTGAAGCACCAAATCCCAATATCCAGGCACCAGGGAAACTGCAATATCCAAGGTTCAAACCTGACTCGTGTTGTTTTGATTATTGGAGCTTCGACCGTCTTTGGAGTTTGGTGCTTGGGGTTTGGCGTTTCTCATTCAACGAATGAGCCCCCAGTGCTGACCAAACGGCCAATAAACAAACAGTCCGCGCCCAACCAGGTCGTCGTCCGGAACCGTTCCCCAGTAACGGCTATCGAAGCTGTTGTAGCTGTTATCGCCCAAGGCGAAATAGCGATTGCGTGGGACGGTGAACGTCTGGTCGGGCCGCGACAGATAATCGTGGCCGCGGGCATAACCGCGATAAGGCGGTTTCGCCGACATCACCCGCTGAAAGCCGTACGCCTCTGCTTTTTTTCCATTGATGTAGAGAAATGGCGAATCGATGCGCAGGGTATCGCCGGGCAATCCGGCTAGGCGTTTGATATAAAAGGGCGCGCCGGTTGCCGGGTCCGGACGGATCGCCGGGATGTTGTTTGTGCGGAAGACAAACACATCGCTGTTATGAGGTTTAACAAAGTTGTAGCTGCATTTATCCACAAAGACCTGGTCGCCTGTGTCGATTGCGCCCCTGGCAATGACCTC
>QHPG01000141.1 GCA_003219005.1 Verrucomicrobiota bacterium | reverse complement strand
TCTCAACGAGCACGGGGTGACGATCTGGGATGAATGGGCCGATGAAAACGGGGAGCTTGGTCGTGTTTATGGTGCGCAGTGGCGCGATTGGCGCGGATCAAGCGGCGCGCGCGTGGATCAGATCGATAATTTGATCGCGCAGATCAAATCGAATCCGCAGAGCCGGCGCCTCATCGTGAGCGCATGGAATCCGGCTGAGATTGACAAGATGGCCCTGCCACCATGCCACGTGCTCTTCCAATTCTATGTCCAAAACGGCGAATTAAGCTGCCAGCTTTATCAGCGCAGCTGCGATCTTTTTCTTGGTGTGCCGTTCAACATCGCAAGCTACGCGCTGCTCACGATGATGGTGGCGCGGGTTGTCGATCTTACGCCGGGCGATTTCGTGCATACTTTTGGCGACCTGCATCTCTACAACAATCACCTTGAGCAGGCACGCGAGCAGCTTTCACGCGATTGCCGACCGTTGCCGCGGATGAAACAGAATCCGGACGTCAAAAACATTCACGACTTCAAGTTCGAAGATTTCGAACTCATCGGTTACGACCCACATCCGTCAATCAAAGCGCCAATCGCAGTGTAGCTGTCTGGGAGCATCCCGCGACCGCGGGAGCCTGTAGTTCGCGGCAGCTTGCCGCGAACCGGATGGTTCTCGCATTGCGCTGCGTTAGGAAGTTTGCGCCACGCGCAAACTGCATTTGGCCAGCGACCAAATGCTACAGGTTGGCAGCCTGTGCTTCCCAGAAATCGTGCTCGCGACTTTCGCGCAGTGCGTGGGTTAAAAAACAGTATGAAGATCGCTCTTGGGATATCGATCTTTTTCTGCGCAGCCGTTTCGTTGCACGCAGAAACTTCGGTGGAGATCGATTTGCAGCAACAGAAGGCGTATCTCCTCGACAATGGCCGCCCAGTGTTGGCATCGCCGATTTCCAGCGGCCGTTACGGACATCTCACTCGGACCGGTTCATTCAAAGTTCTGGAGAAGGAAAGGACTCACTATTCGAGCATGTACGGCAAAATTGTTGATGCGAGCGGGAACACGATCGTGGCGGATGCCGATGCGGAGATGCCGGTTCCGTCCGGTGGAAAATTTATCCCTGCGCCGATGCATTATTTCATGCGGTTTGACGGAGCGGATGGAATGCATGCCGGATATTTGCCGGGTTATCCCGCATCGCATGGCTGTGTTCGCATGCCCCAACAGTTGGCAATTGCCTTCTTCAATTCCGTCACTGCCGGCACCCCGGTGACCGTGTTTGGCAGAACACCCGTTGATCGCTACTCGGGCCAATCGCAATCTGGTTTTCTGCGGCGTCCGCGCTTCGGGCCGCCGATGGGTCCGCGGTTTGCGCCGCCGCCTCCGTTTCCCTGGTGGCGGTAAATCAGAAGTGAACTGCACGACTGGTCAACAGAAGAGCGTCTGACACAGACGCCCTTACAAGTTAATTGCTTAATGATTCGCGCTGGCGGTTTTCGGACCGCGCGAAAAAGCGGCAAGATCAGCGAGGATGTTTAGTGCCTCGTCCCGCTCCGGATCGATAGCCGGTTCTTTGTTGTCACTGTCGGAACCGGCGCTGCTGATCAAATCCGAATCCGCATCGGGAGCGGCTTCGGGATCGACTTTCGGGGCGACACCATTCTTTTTCGCCTCGGCCAATTTCCCCGGATACATGACCAATTGCAGATTTGGCTTATCAACTGTGTCGAGAGTCACCCGATAAATGCGCGGCTCTTCCTGGTTGCGCGCCAGACGCTCTTTCGAACGCGTTTCTTTGCGCAATTTATCGTCAGCAAGTTCCTTCTTTCGCACATCTTCGTTCAGCGAAATCCGATTCTCATCGATCTTGTGACGCAAACGATCCATGTCTTCCATGACGTAATGAAATTCAGGATCGTTCTTCGCGCGCTCTTCCGAGCGGCGCCGCAATTGATCGATGAACAGCGAATGCGTATCGGACCATTTGGTATATTTCGCCTTGGGCACTTCGTCGTACGGCAACGCGTTCTTGAGCGCGCCTTCGCCGAACTCCGGAAGATCGCTCAAGCTCGGCAGGGTAATATCGGAGGCCACGCCATGCAGCTGCGTAGAGCCGCCTGCGACCCGGTAAAATTTTTGGATGGTCAACTTCAATGCGCCGTCTTCATCGGAATGGCTGCCTAGCAGCGAAGCGAACCGGCCGATCGGCAGGATCGTCTGCACAGTGCCTTTGCCAAATGTATTCTTGTCACCGACGATTACCGCCCGGCCGTAGTCTTGGAGCGCAGCCGCGAAAATTTCGCTGGCGGACGCGCTTTGCCGGCTGATCAAAACCACGAGAGGACCGGTATAAGCGATGCCGTTATCAGGGTCAGACGAAATTCTAATGTAACCATTGTAATCTTTGGTCTGAACGACTGGCCCCGACTTCAAAAACAGGCCGGTGAGCGAGAGGGCCTCTTCCAGCGAGCCACCACCATTTCGCCGCAGATCCACGACCAGCCCGGCGATGTTTTCTTTCTTCAGCCGTTTGAGCAGCGCCAAAACATCACGCGTGGTGCTTTTCTGGTGCTTGTCCATGTCGGCATAAAAAGAAGGGAGCGTAAGCCAACCGAGTTTTACCGGCTCACCGTTCTCGTCTTTCTTGATAATGATATCGGCGCGGGCTTCTTGATCTTTCAGTTTAATTTCATCCCGCACGAGCTCGACATTTTTCCGGCGCGACGGGTCGGTGGCATCCGAGGGAATGGCAAGCAACTTTACACGCGTGCCTTTTTTCCCTCGGATCATCTCGACAACTTTGTCCAATCGCATCTCCCGGACATCGACAAACTCAGCCGGGCCCTGCGCCACGGCGGTAATCCGATCGCCCACTTTGAGTCGTCCATCCGTTTGCGCAGGTCCACCCGGGACCAGGCTCTCAATTTTCGCATAGCCGTCTTCCGACCGCAGCATCGCCCCGATGCCTACGAGCGAGAGGCCCATGTTGATGCTGAAATTCTTCATGTCGGCTTTGCTCAGGTATTCGGAATGCGGGTCGTACGCCTGGGCGAGCGCATCCAGATAAAGCTTCATTTGCTCGTCCTTATCCTGCTCGTGGACGTTGCGGGCGAGGCGATCATAACGGCGAGTAACCAGTTGCGGGGCGGGCTCAATCGGATGTTCGCTCAGATGTTCCTGCAACAGCTCGTTTGCGATACGACCGCGCCAGAGTTGGTCGGCTTCCGCTTCATCTTTTGGCCAGGGCGCTTTTTGACGGCTCATCTCGACCGTGGCAGTGCTCTTGAAATCGATCGGCTGCTTCAACAGCTCTTTTATCTTGGCCACCCGCTCGTCAACGCGTTTCGTATAGAGCGCGTAAACGTCGTAAGCGGGCTTGAGCGTGCCCAGCAAAACGTCCCCAGCCATCGAGCTGCTGTATTTGGCGTTCAGTTCATCGACGTCTTTTTGAGTGAAAAACAGATGACTGAAATCGAGCATCTCCAGATACGTCTGCAGGAATTTGTTCGAAACTTCCTCGTTGAGCTTTTGACGGGTGTAATGGCCTTCCTCCAAAAGCCGGCCCACGGACATGGCGATCGTTTCCTTCGAGCTCGCCAAGGCCGGCGGAGCCGCGATTGTGGCCGTAAAAAGAATGGCGCAAAGCGCCAGTGATCGTTGCAAAGATAATCTCATCGGTAAAAAAGACGGTTTAGCACATTCGCAGATTTCGGTGTGAAGCGCAAGAATGAGCGGAGAGGATCGGCCATGCGAGTAGAAATCAGACAATCAAAAAGAGGGAACATTCAATTATTCGTAAACCGGCACGCCTTCAGCCGTAGTCACGTTTCAGGTGCTGGAGCGCGCCAGCGAGCTGTCGAACCACGAGCTTTTCTCAGACGTTGGGAGTTCCACGTTTACGCGGCTTCGATGCAAAACCGCCTGAAGGCGGAACTCCAAACCCAGCTGCCGCCAGTTTTTGAATAGTTTCCTAGCTGGGTGAACGCGACCGGCTAGAATGTGAAGAGAATGAATTACGAGAGCTTTTGCGGCGGCATTTTTGAAACGAATTGCTACCTGCTTCAGGCGCCAGAGGGATGGATTCTCTTCGACGCGCCGGAGGGCGCTTGCGAATGGGTGCGTTCGCGTGCGATCGATCTCAAACTTTTGCTCCTGACGCACGGGCATATCGATCATGTGCAGGATGTTGCCAGGATCAAGCGCCAGTTCGGCTGTCCCATCGGGTGTCACCCGCTCACCGTGCCGATGATTTCCGATCGCGAATTTTTTCGCAATTTTGGCTTCGCGCTCGAGATCGAACCGGTGGAGCCGGATTTTGTGATCGAAGAAACATCCACCCGAAATTTTCTCGGCGCCGATTTTCAAGTTCTGGAAATTCCGGGCCATTGCCCGGGCAGCCTTTGTTTCTTTTCGAGCAAAGATAAATTACTTATTGGCGGCGATGTCCTTTTTGCCGGCAGCATCGGGAGAGGCGATTTGCCCGGTGGCGATATCGATCTGCTGATAAGCGGCATCAAGAAGAAATTATTTCCCCTCGGCGACGACATCACCGTTCTTGCCGGCCACGGCGCGCCAACAAAAATTGGAACCGAGCGCAGAACCAATCCATTTGTCCGGTAACCACGCCGCAAACTGGTGGCGGTCGATTGAAGCTTTAGAGCCGCCGTGCCGGGGCTTGAATTTTCCGCGTAAGAAAGATTAGGACACTACCCAAGACAAATATTTGTTGACTTTTGGCGGTGCGCTTCAGAAAATGCGCGCTCTACGTCAGCCAACAGGCACAGCTTCGCAGCGTCGGAGCCTCGGGCCGTGGGAGCGCCCGCCACGGAAGAGCCATTTTCGTATGCAATTCTGCGTATTGCCCAAAAAGGGGGATCCGCGAGAGTTCGCGTTTCATGTTCCCCCCAACTTCATGTTCCTCGAACGAAGGAAAAAATCAGATTTCTTCGGAAACTTCACACCTAAAAATCCGAAGAAGCTAGTTGACTCACCAATTTAACTGGTGAATAAACCTATCCCCCCGGAAGCTGAGAATTCAAAATATGAAAAAAATCCCCCTCGGAACAAAAATCATTGTAACAACTGCGGGGTTGGTAGCGATAGCAGGAATCTTTTACGCCGCCAATCCACGTCCCGTTGTCACTGTCAACACGCCTCAATCGCGGCTTCGTCATCCGCCCAATCACCCAGCCGCCAATCCACAGCCCTTTGCCGTTGTCCCCGCGCCCATAGGCGTGGCCGCTTCCAAGACTGATGTGATCGCGACCGAATACTGCAGCCTAAGGATCGATAAGTTCGACTGCCTCGGGAATGCCTCGAAATTGGGGACGCTCCCTCAGGGAACTGGCTGCGGAGAAAAATACATAACTATCGCTCCATTGATCTCCGCCAGTGCCACGCCTGCGCCGTTCACTCCGCGCGACATTTTTATCGCATCGGGTCCCAATATCTATCGGTTGAGGCCACCCAATCAGCTTGCCACGCTGTTTGCGACGCTCTCAAGCAACACAACGGATCACACCGGGATTACGTTCGACCATGTGGGCACATTTGGCTACAACCTGATCGTGACGACTGAGAACGGCGTCGTCTGGAAGATTGACGCGACCGGAAATCCCACGTCGATCGCGCACACGGGCACCGAACTTGAAGGACCAGCTGTAGTGCCGCTAAGCTTCGGGCCCCTGGGTGGCCAGCTCCTGGCGGCCGACGAGGTCAACGGTGCTGTCCACGCAATCGACGCCAATGGCAACGTTACTTATGATGTCTTCGATTGGTCCGGCGCGGAAGGCGTCGTGGTTATTCCGGAGACTCTGTGCTCCTTCTGCTCGGGTGGCTCCTACTTCCAGTCGATAGAAAACTTTAACGCTATCTACCAATATCCGCTGACCGACTTCACAGGGTTGGCGGGCAGCATCCTCGTTCCAAGCGAGTTCGGCGCAGGCACCGCTCTCATAACCTTCAGTCCCGCGCCGACACCGACTGCCACGCCTACAGCAACGCCCACCGCTAGTCCTAGCCCCGGACAGTATAACACCTTTTTCTTCGATAACATCCCCAACGCCCTGTATGAGGGCTCCGCTTGGGCTGACTGCGACGTTCCGACGCCTACACCGACTGCTTCGCCTACACCTACAGCTACAGCGACATTCACACCGACAGCCACAGCTACATTCACACCGACAGCCACAGCTACATTCACACCGACAGCCACAGCGACAGCGACGTTCACACCGACAGCTACGGCCACAGCGACATTTACGCCTACAGCAACAGCCACAGCGACAGCGACGTTCACACCGACAGCGACAGCTACATTCACACCGACAGCCACAGCTACATTTTCGCCTACACCCACAGGGACAGCAACGGCGACCGCGACGCGCTCACCCACGCCTACACCCACCGCTACTCGCACCCCTACCGCAACAGCGACGGCCACCGCGACGCGCACACCCACCGCAACAGCAACGGCTACATTCA
>QHPG01000140.1 GCA_003219005.1 Verrucomicrobiota bacterium | reverse complement strand
CAACCTGTCGCTCGCGCCGACAACGGCTCAGGATCCAGACCTTGATTTGGTTTGGCTGACCCAATGGTTCGTTCCATCCACGACGGATCTAAATGGTGGAAAAAATTTCTTCGTCTATGCCGAGTCATTCAACGGCGCGCCGCTGCAGTGCTATGCTGGCGAAAACGCCGAGCAGGTAGTCGGCGGCGGGGTGAGCCTGACGTATCCCGGCGCCACGCAACTGCCTGCCGCGAACTGCCGGTCGACGACCGGCCACAACGGCACGATCACGATTGACGTTCCGCTCTCCAATGTGAACGAGCCCGGTGCGATTGATAATCGCCTGCACGAAGTCACCGCTAGCACGATGACGCTTCAGCAGCCTGCCAACGCAAAGAGTGCGGCCCCCAATAAACGAAAAAATTGAAAATCTAGGTTCGTCCTAGCGAGGCAGTTGAGCTAAATAGCGTCGGGATTTTTTCTGATTTTGGGGAACCGCGAGAAGATTCGTATCCGAATCTAATAGAAAGGCGGGAAGGGCGCAGTGTTAATGCGCCCAGGCAACCCTCGAATGGGTTTTTCTAACCTCCCGCTGAAACAACAAGCAAGAAAGGGAAACAAACAGAAGGGAAAGCTATGAAAAAGCTGCTTTTAATTGCATTGGTGGCAATTGGATTCGTTCTTATTCCCGCGCAGAGTTCTGACGCTCAGATTTACGTCGGAACTCCAGGAGTGAGCGTTGGAGTTGGTTACCCGTCTTACGGATATTCTTACGGTTATCCGAGGTACTATGGGTACAGCTACTACGGGTCCTATCCTTACCGCTACTACGGTGGGCCCTCGTATTACTGGTCCAACGGGCATCGAGTTTACTATCGCCACCATCGCCATCATCATTACTACCACAGCTACTAAGCTGACGTGATGATGTAAGAATCAATGAGCTGGCTCGGAGCCAATCCGAGCCAGCATTTTTTTGTTTCAGCGCAGAAAGGGTACCGGCGGGTCCGCCCCAATTACGAAGCAGCCGCTCCCTGCTCGCCGCGGCGTTTGCGAAAAAAATTCTGCAAAATTGGTGCGCACTCATCTTGCAAAACGCCGGAAGCGATATCGCACCTGTGATTCAGCGCCGGCATTTGGAGAAGATTAATTACGCTGCCCGCCGCGCCGGCAGCCGGATCTGCGCAACCGAAAATCACGCGCCGAACTCGTGTATGCACCAGCGCGCCTGCGCACATCGCGCATGGCTCCTTGGTCACGTAGAGATCGCAGTCAATCAATCGCCAATCGCCAACAGCTGCCTCAGCCTGCGTCAACGCCAGCATTTCCGCATGCGCCGTAGCGTCCTTGAGCAACTCCACCTGATTATGGGCGCGGCCAATAATTTTTCCTGCAAGGACAACAACCGCGCCGACCGGAACCTCGCCGGCGTCGCAGGCTTTTTGCGCCTGTCGCAATGCTTCGCGCATGAAGTATTCGTCATTTGGGGGCTCGATCATCATTCTAGTTGTAGCCACGGCCCTGCGGGCCGTCCAATCCTCCGGTGTTCCGGTCTGTCATTCCGACCGTAGTGAAGGAATCTCTACTTCTAATTGTCTCGTTCCTCAGAAGAGATGCCAAGAGCTGTCTCGACTTCACTCGACATGACAAAATAGCGAGCGTAGCGCGCGCTTGCCGAAAAACTTTCTTCGGCTAATTAGGGACTGCTCATGCAAAACAACATTGAGTCGCACCTTGTTGAGAAGCGTGTTTTCAAACCATCAAGGGACTTCGCGAAAAAAGCGCGAATCAAAAGTCTTGGTCAATATCGCCGGATGTATCGGGAATCGATCCGGCAGCCGGCAAAATTCTGGGCGCGCGAAGCGAGCGAGCTGGTCTGGCGCGCGCCGTGGAAAAAAGTTTTCGAATGGAAAGCGCCATTTGCGAAGTGGTTCATCGGCGGGAAACTCAACATCTCGGAGAATTGTCTCGATCGACATCTGAGCCCCGAAGGCTTTCGGGGAAACAAGGCAGCAATTATCTGGGAGGGAGAACCGGGCGACAAACGCACGCTCACCTACCAGCAGCTGCACCGCGAAGTTTGCCGCTTCGCGAACGTGCTGAAACGGAACAACATCAAAAAAGGCGATCGGGTGATCATTTATCTCCCGAATATTCCCGAGGCCGCGATTGCCATGCTGGCCTGCGCGCGGATCGGCGTCGTGCACTCGGTCGTCTTTGGCGGCTTTAGCGCAGACAGCATTCGCGACCGGATTGCCGACAGCGGCGCAATCGCCGTTGTGACCGCCGACGGCGCATATCGCCGCGGCGGCATTGTGCAGTTGAAGAAAAATGTCGATGACGCGCTTCGGAAAAGCACGTCTGTGAAGCGCGTAATCGTTTTTCGCCGGGCCGGAAACGACATCCACATGGAGGAAGGCCGCGATGTTTGGTGGCATCGTGAACTGGAGTATGTGAACGCAAATTGCCCACCTACTTCGCTCGATAGCGAGCATCCGCTTTACCTTCTCTACACCAGCGGATCCACTGGAAAACCGAAGGGAATTTTGCATACGACCGGCGGTTACCTCGTCGAGGTTTATTCGACTACCAAATACGTCTTCGACATTCGCGATGAAGATATCTTTTGGTGCACGGCTGATGTGGGCTGGGTCACGGGTCACAGTTATATTGTCTATGGCCCGCTGGCGAATGGCGCCACGGTCGTCATGTACGAAGGCGCGCCGAACTGGCCCGAGCCCGATCGATTTTGGAAAATCATCGAAGAATATCGGGTCAACATTCTTTACACTGCCCCGACAGCGATTCGCGCGTTTATTCGCTGGGGCGAGCATTGGGTGGTGAAACATGATCTTTCATCGCTGCGGCTTCTCGGTACCGTCGGCGAACCGATTAATCCGGAGGCATGGATGTGGTATCGCAAGAATATCGGCGGCGGGCGTTGTCCGATTGTCGATACGTGGTGGCAAACGGAGACTGGAACGATCCTGATTACGCCCTTGCCGGGCGCGATTCCAACAAAGCCCGGTAGCGCAACACTCCCGTTTTTTGGCGTCGATCCGATCGTGGTCGATGAGAAGGGGCGCGAGGTCGGCCCAAATGTAGGCGGAAAACTGATTATTCGGCGACCCTGGCCCGCAATGCTGCGCACGATTTACCGCGACAAGGAGCGCTACAAAAAACAATATTGGAGCGAGTTCCAGGGAAATTATCTTACCGGAGACGGCGCGCGACGCGATGAGGACGGCTATTTCTGGATCGTCGGGAGGATTGATGATGTTCTTAATGTCGCTGGCCACAGACTCGGCACGTCGGAAATAGAAAGCGCGCTGGTGAGCCATCCACGAGTGGCCGAAGCGGCGGTGGTTGGAAGGCCGGACGAACTAAAAGGCCAGGGAGTTGTCGCGTTTGTGACACTGAAAACAGGAGTCGATGCCAGTCGCGAACTGAAGGTGGAATTACGCGATCACGTCGGAACGCATATTGGTGCCATCGCGAAACCAGATGAAGTGCGCTTCGCCGAAGCGCTCCCAAAAACGCGCAGCGGCAAAATCATGCGGCGACTGCTCAAGGAGATCGCGAGCGGCGCAAAAGTCACCGGCGACACCACTACACTGGAGGATTTTAGTGTGCTGGCCAAATTGGCGGAGTCGGAAGAATAAACTCGTATGCCACATCGGTCTCGTGTGACGCATGGGACCGATGGGGCAAATGGCATCAAAATTTCTTTTTCCCAGTCTCCATTCGTATAGGTTTATTTTGTGAGTTTCATCCGGACAGGCCTTCGCGAGATCGGATTGAAGATCAGGCGCCAACGAACGCGCATGGCGCTTCGCCACGAGAAGCGCCTTCTCCAAAAAAGTGAAATCAATCTCGGACGCGAAGGCACTGCGCAAGCGGCCAATTTTCCAGAATTGCGCAATGAAATCGTGGCGCTCAAGAAGCTCGAGCAAGAGCAAAAAGAAGTCGCGCTTCGAATAGCGCGCATCGAAGAAGGAATAAAAAGGATTGAAGAAGAACGGCAACAAAATGCCCGCGAACAGGCTGCGGCGATTGCAAGGCTGGAAGCGGAGAAGAAGCCGCTTCTCCAGCAGCGCAGTCAGGCCAAGAATAATGTCGATGTGTGCGAGCGCGAGCTTGCGGGCGTGGAACGCCGCATTCAGGAGAGCGAAGCTACGGATCGCGATCTCTTGAAACAGCTCTCCGATCTGCATGCGCTCAATCCAGCGCCCGCGGACTTGGAAGCACGATCCGCCAGTATCAATGCGCGGCGAGCGCGTCTTCCGGAAAAGCGTGCAGAACTTGTCCGCGCGCGCTTGGGCAGCGCGGACGCAGTGCGTCTGGCCAAGGAGAAGCTCAACGCGGTCGACGCGGAGCTTTCTGCGGTAGAAAAAAATGTAGCGCGAACGCGAAGCGAATTCGAAGCGCGGGACCGAAAATTGAATGATAACGTTCGCGCGCAACAAGAAGCAGCGCGCGACGCGCGGACGCACCACCAGACGGTCGAGGAGCAAAAAAATCCCGCCTATTTGAGCATCGGCCGCCATCTTGCTGAAAAGGGGGTTGCACCTCCAAACGCGCCGCAGCTACTGGCCGAAGCACATCGACGCCGGGAGGCGGTGGATCAACTGTTGCAACACCGTACAGAGCTCAGCACGCTCTCCAGCCAAATCGACAAACAGGAGTTACGAAAGTTTTACTTCAGCGTCTTCTCGGTGCTCGTCCTGCTCGCGCTCACGCTGCTGGTTGTTTTCCAGTCTCCGCGAAGCCGCGAATGGTTGCCGCAAGAAACCGATACCATCGTGTCGATTAACGCCGACCAGTTTGAGCGCGCGAATCTCGCCACACGCTGGCCTAACGACCAGCCAAAGCTTTGGCCGGGATTGATCGGCGCAGCCGCATCGGTTCCAGGATTGAAGCTATCCCGCGATGCAGTGCGCGTCACTCGTGCACTCACCACGAATGAAACCGGAGAGACTCGAGAGTTCAACCTTGTTGAAACCCGCCGCGGCCTTTCCAAAATCATTCGTGCAATCAGCGACGATAAGACTTTCCAAAAACGACCCACCAGCGGCTTGCCAGTTTGGGAACGACAGCTCGCCTCCGCCGGGGCTATGGCAGGCACGTCTGATTTTACCGTTGCCAGAGTGGGACAGGCGACGCTGGCCGTCGGAACGCCCGCTGAAGTAGACGAATTGGTGCTCGTTCGCCTCGGAATGAAACCGGATCTGAAAATAACCGGTCAACTGTTCGATCGTTTCCAAGCACTCGATCGTGACAGCGCGCTGCGAATTATTTCCCGCAATCCACCTGATCTCTCACGGTTTTTTCATCCCATTTTTACCCCTGAACTGCTTAGCGCTTCACAATTGCTCGGCCTCGCGGTGAACCTGCAAACTCCAGTAAAAGCCAGAGTGCTCATAAAAGTGAATTCGACCAAAAACGCAGCCGATCTTGCCCGGAATTTGCACGACAATCCGCAGCAATGGCTGCGGTTGCCGGACTCGCAATTGCTGCTTTACTCCCAGCCGCCGGAAGTCCAAAGACAAGGTACCTCGAATCTGGAATTGCGTTTCGCGGTCCCCGAAGATAGTGCTCGCCTTCTACTCGAACGCCTGGCAAAAACGGACACTCCTCAAGCGGTGGCGGCGTATTAACCATTCAAAACAAATGCGACCCTTTACCGTTTGCGTTTCGTTACTTGCTGGAGTGGCAATTGCGCTGGTGTCAATGGATGCAAATGCCGGCGACTCTCTTGTCGATGTCTGTTCGGTTGATCCGACAATCATCGTCGAGTTGCGCTATGCGGGGCGAAACAATTTGCTGGGGCAACCGCTTTATCCCCACGGAACACGCGCGCTCGCTCGCCCGGAGGTCGCGTCAGCTTTGGCTGTGGCACAGGCTTGTTTGCGACGCTACCAATACGGCCTGAAAATCTGGGATGCATATCGGCCGGAAGCCGTGCAGGCCAAGCTTTGGCAGGCATTACACAACAGTGATTATGTTGCCAATCCTGAAAGCGGCGTCGGATCGTTGCACAGTTGGGGCATCGCTGTCGATGCCACGCTGGTGGATGCACGGAATCGTCCCGTGCGTATGCCAACTGACTTCGACGATTTTACCCCCGCTGCAATGTGCCGTTATATGGGTTCCTCTTTTGAAATAGGTGGACACGTGCGTTTGCTGCAGTACGCGATGCATAAAGCGGGGTTTTGGGGAATGCGTACCGAATGGTGGCATTTCACGATCGCTCACTGGCAAAAATATTTGCCACCTGAAAAAACGAAGGATGCCGGACAAATTTTAGCAACTCAGTGGGAAGGCGGTTTGTGATCGATTCGATACTCCGAGGGTTGCGCCAGCCGGAATACGTCCATGTCCTGCTCAATCCCGTGCCAGTTTACGGGTTGCTCATTGCTTGGATCGGACTGATCATCGCCGTCGTTTTAAAGAGCCGTCGCGCCCAGCTTGTCACATTAGTGCTTGTCCTTCTCAGTTCGCTTTCCGCGTGGCCGGTCTACGAATTTGGCCAGCAAGCATACGATCGCGTTCTGTCGATGACGGACGAAGATGGAGAACGCTGGCTCGATGAGCACCAAGATCGCGGCGAGGATCTCATTTGGATTTTCTACGCGCTCGCGGTTTTGAGCGCGGCGGCGATTGCGGTGCCGATCAAATGGCCGAAATCATCTGTGCCACTCGTGATCGCGGTAATTTTGCTCGGCATAGCCGCTTTGGGGTCCGGTGGCTACATCGCTTATGCAGGTGGCAGAATTCGACATCGCGAATTTCGCAATGAACCAGCGCCGCCCAAAAGACCCGAACACGAGCACGACTAATTCAACGTTGTAGAGCAGGCGTTCGCCTGCCGAGATTTTTCGAGTGGGCAAGCGAAGCACGTGCCCTACAATTTCGCTGTGGGAACGCAATTAGATCGCGCAGAGCGCGACGTTCGAGAACATAGTGCGGCATTACGAAAGCCTCTCGGCCTGCGTGATCTCGTTCTGACGCAGATTCTTTTCGTCGTCGGTTCGACCTGGGTCGGCACCGCTGCAAAGCTCGGACAAGCGCATCTATTCTTTTGGCTGCTGGCAATTTTTTTCTTCTACATCCCGCAGGCCGCCGTCGTGATCTATTTAAATCGGCTGATGCCGCTCGAAGGCGGCATTTATCAATGGGCCAAGCTCGGCTTCAACGAGTTCGCCGGATTTCTCGTGGCATGGAATCTCTGGCTGCTGTCAATCACGGTCATCGCGTTAGGCGGAATGTTTACGACTACGAACATATCTTACGCGATCGGTCCGGCAGCCGCGTGGATGCCGAACAGCAAATGGTGTGTGTCGCTGATCAGCGCAGCACTAGTCGGCGGCCTGGGCTGGACATGTGTCCGCGGTCTCTCGGTGGGCAAGTGGGTGCACAACCTTGG
>QHPG01000139.1 GCA_003219005.1 Verrucomicrobiota bacterium | reverse complement strand
GATTTGTTTGAAATTCGCACATAGAGACCGCGCGAGAGATGTCATCCGTGGCGCCGGGTCGTATGTAACTATTTCCTGTAGCGGCAAGCTTTCCGCGCACAGGACGGCAAACTTTCCGTCGCCGCCGCCATAATCTAACAATCGTTTCGGTTGAAGCGTCGCTAGTTTCTCTCGAATGAAAGCAAGGACAGAACGTTCTTGCGGATCATCCATATCAAAATACGCGTCTGCAATCGCATTCCAGTCAGTGACGTTCATTCAGGCGGAGGTTAACCGGAAATGTGTAATCTGAAAATCGCCGATTAATGATCTCTCAGGAACGCAGGAGCGCAGGAACATTTTATCCACAGATTTTAAGCCCCGGAATCCCTTGCAATTTATCTGGAAGCCAGGAATTCGGAAAACGGATCCAAAAAAAGCTGCAAATTTTTTCGTCTGCGGAGCGATCGCAGGGCGTTGCGATCGCAAAATGTATTTCCGAATTTTGCCGGTCGCAGTTTTACGGAAGTGACGAGTGACCGCGTAAACTGCGCACGCGGCGGGCTAGGTGATGAGTGACCAGCCTTCGCCAACCAGCCTTCGCGTAAAGCTACGGCGTGTCGAGAGGCTACGGCTTGGCAGGCGAGTGACCCGCCTCCGCGCAAGGCTACGGCGGACGGGCGAGATTGCAGGCGACACGCCTACCGCTACAGGGGGACGCTAACGTCAAATGTTGAAGTCACTATGCATCGTAAGCGGCTTATGATGCGCACTGATCGTCCGCTCATCTTTCGATCTCGCGCGCAAACTCGCGCAACTCACGCTCATCGATCCGCTCCGCCATAACGTCCGAAGATAAGTGCTTTCATGTTCAATCTTCAGCGAGCATTCTGCATCACGACGGAAAACAACGTTTAAATGCCAGCAGCCACTTCGGATTTCCTTGCAGCCGGACGCGACGGGTGAGGAGTGCCCATACAAGATTCCGTTCGCCCGCCAGAAAGCCCAGCCATGTTTCCGAATCAGCAACGACCTTAATGTTCGCCTTCCCGAGCAAGCCGTTCTCGACGGTCAGTTTTCCTTCACGAATCGTCACCGTTGCCTCGGCTGGCTCTTTGCCGGTGAAAATGAAATGGTACGTGGCCTCCAGTTTGCCAGCGGCGCGACGTTGAAACGATAGTGGCATTCCGAACAGCAACGACGCAATGCTCCGCGGACGCAACGAACCGCGCACATGGCGCACGGTCTTGTGCGGAAAACGCTTCTGCACGTGCGCCTCGGCGTCCGAGCCGCGCACGACATACACCGGCTCGCGCTTCGCCTGCAACGGACGCATCACGTCATCGAGAAAATCCTTCTTCGACGCGAGGTAGGGTCCGATCACGTCTTCGCCTGCCGGACAAACCGCCATGCAATACGCGGCCTTGTAATTCGCACCGAAGGCGAGGCTTTGCCAGGTCGAAACCGTTTCCGAATCCTTCACACGCCGCCGGTAATCTTTTCCGTCGCGACTATCGGCAACGGTTTCAACCCAATCTGCAAATCCGCCCATGAACTCCCGGTAATTATGCGTGTAGCAAGCGGAGAAATTGAACGCGCCGTCCGCGCTGATGGCACCGACCGGACACGCGGCCACGCACAGCTTGCATTCGAGGCACGGGTTGTAGTCGAGTTCTTGTGAAGACGTGCTGATCTCCGCGCCAACGAGAATTGTGCCGAGCAAAATGAAATTGCCAAAGCGCGGATGAATCACGTTACGATGAATGCCCATGTGGCCCAGCCCCGCCGCGACCGCGATCGGTTTGTGGGCCACGACCCACATTCGCTCGGTCATCCAGCGGTCCGCCTCCATGGGAAAACCCATCGGCGGATTCAGCGCGCGAATTCCCGCGCGTTCCAGCGCCGCCGTGATGCGTCTTGCCACGTCGTTGACCTCGTCGCCCGTGTGATGAAATTCCGAATTGGCGACCGACCGCGCCGGACTGCGTACATCCTCCCGATTCATCCGGAGCACAAAACTGATGAGGCTGCGGGTATGTGGAAAAGCGCGCTGAATGTGCGGCCGTTCCTCCGCCAGCGCCGGCCGGTCAATTTCCACAAAGCCGACATCATCCGCGCCGGCGTCGAGACACAACTGCCGCAGCCACGCAGCGTCGAGTGGCTCGCAGGTTTTTTCCGGCACAGCTTTTCGCCGGTACGCTTCCACCGTGGGATGCTTTTTGAGAGGCGTATTCACAAAATCAATCCGACCGATGCCGGACGAGACTCCGGTGACCAATGCTGTTTTGTTTGTTATGGTGTGCATATACACAAGTTAGTCTTTAGTCTGTCGCTTTTAAGGCATTAAGGGTTTTGTTTTACTTGTCCAAAGCCAACGCGGCGGCTTCGAGATCGGAGAGAATGGCGGACCAACGTTTTTTGCCGAGAGTTTTGACGGCGGCCCTTTGAGCGGATCTCCAGGCCGGTGCAAGTTTCTTAATTTGTTTTCGGCCTTTGGACGTGATGGCCAGTTCCACACGGTTGCCGCGCCCGCCTCCAACCGCCTGCACTAAACCATCCCGCTGCAACGGCCGGAGATTGCGCACGAGTGTCGTGCGATCCGTCCCCAGCCAGTCGCTTAAATCGGCCATGTTCCAACTCTCCCTGGCATTCAGTGACGTCAAAATCGTTCCCTGTGTGGGACGGATTCCATGTCGCCGCATTTCCGCGTCATAAAACTGCGTCACCTTCCGCGTCACCCAACGCAAGTTGAAGCACACGCAGTTTTCCATCGTCGCCATATCCAGTTCTTTGGACATGGTGTGTATATGCACTACATGGATGCCTGAGTCAACTTTTTATTTTGGGAGCGATTGCGGAGCGTTGGGCTCTCAAAAGCGTATCAGATTTCACCGCAGAGCACACAGAGTTCGCAGAGTTTTCGACAGAGATTCGTCTCCGTGATCTCCGCGTCCTCCGCGGTTAATGTCTTGCGCTTCTGATTCGGTATTAGCGCGAAGATCGGCTAGATTCACGCATGCACGAAGTTTCTAATGTAGAAAGCCATCGGTCTCCCGCCGTGACGCCGCAGGCACTGGCGTGGGATGGAAAGCAGCTTTGGATGAGCTCGCGTGATCTTGGCACGCTTTACAGGGTCGACACCGATGCGTTGGAAATTGTCGAGGAAATCGATCCGCCCGGAATCGTCTGGGCCGCGGTATCGACGATTGACGGTTGTCATTTTACTCTCGGCAAAGGGTTGAATGACGATCGTCACGTCTATCGCTACACGGCGAGGGAAGGATTCACGAAGTTGTTTGCTTGCCCGGAGCTCACTGGCTCCTATCTCAGCTTCGATGGCGAGCACCTTTACCTGAGTCAATGGTACAAAGAGCGCATCCTAAAGTTCGACGCGCGGGGAAATGTCCTGCGCGAGATAGCGGTCGGCGCGGAAATCTGCGGTCACACTTTTGTCGATGGAATGATCTATGTCTTGCGAGGCAAGGAGAACAAAGATATCCCGGGCAAAGCCGAGCAGTGGCGCATCGCGCACCTCGATCCACGCGAGGAGACACCGAAGGTGGAGGACTTGGCGGTCATTCCCTTTGCCTCGCGCTCGCTTACCTTCGATGGCGAGAAATTCTGGTCAAACCATCGCGCGGCTAACGAAATCGTTTCATTCACCCTGCCGGGGTGAAATGGCGATGGACAAGTGGAATAACAAGATGAAGCCGATCGAGGGTTACTTCTTGCCTTCGGCGCTTTTCCTCTCGCCCATCGGCAAAACTTTTGGCTACGGTTTTGCCTGAGAAGTGGCACGTCGTCGCCGGTTTTCGGGAATAGCGTGTCGCGGAAACCATGCACACTGTCTTGAAACGCATAAGCGGCGTCCTGATCATGGTCTTCGCCGCGCTGATATTGCTGTCCAGCGTGGGCGGGGTGTATGGCCTATGGGTTCTCAAAGACCGGGCGCACCGCCTAACGACGGCGGTTTTCGCGCCGGTGGAGTCGGGATTGGATAGGGCCGACGAGGCATTGGGAAAGGTGAACACGCGCATCAGTAATGCCAGAGACAGAGTGAGCAACGCGCAGGCGCTTGTAGGACAATTGGACCAGGAGCCTGTCGCCAACGGTGCCGTGCTCAGTGCGATCTCAGACAGCGTCAGCATGCGGCTGGAACCGGCGATCGATGAGGTACAGGCTTCGATCAGCGACGCACTCGGCTTGGTCAACGGAGTGAACAATTCCATCGCCGCTATAAACGACCTGTTCGGAGTCAACCTGCCCACGCTGACGGATGAACTTCAGACGCTGGATGCACGCATCACGACCTTACGGGAGCGGATCCAGGAGGTGCGGACGGATCTCGCGGCGATGATTCAAGGAAAGCTACAAATGCCGGCGGCACGGGTGAACTCCCGACTGGCGAATCTGGCTAGCGGCTTGCAGGATATTCAGCCAGTCGTCAGCAAGTACGTCGGGAAGGTTCAGCAGATCCAAGCCCGACTCACGAAATTGAAGAGCAACATCTCCAACGCGATTACCATCGGCTTCGTCGTCGGGACCGTATTTCTGGTCTGGATTGCGATCTCGCAAGTGGCGATGCTCGCCTACGGCGGGTCGCTGCTAAAGCGCGAAACGGAGCGAATCCGTTAACCGAAACTATCCGGCTGCGGATCCCAAAAGTCGCCTTCCAGGCCGCGCGGGTTATCGCTTTTGCTCGCCTTTAGAATGGCGGCCACTACGCTTCCAGAGATTCAGCCGCTATGAAAAACATTTCAATCGCCCGCGTGACTGTTGTTCTATCGGTTTTCCTTCTTTTCGGTCACGCAGCCTTTAGCGAACCAACACTCTCGCCAGCGTCGTCCGCGACAGAGGGAACAAATTCTCTTCCGCCCGAGATCAGCAAGAAAATCGACGACGCAGCCACGAAAATGCTGAGCGAGAGCGGCGTCCCGAGTGCCTCGATCGCGGTGGTGAAGGACGGAAAACTGGTTTACACCAAAGCGTACGGTTTGGCCGACATCGCATCGCATCGGCCCGCAACGACTTCAATGATTTACAGTATTGGATCGATCAGCAAACAATTCACCGCCGCATCCATTCTTCTCCTAGCCGAGGAAGGCGAACTCTCGCTTGATGATCCCGTCGGACGCTGGCTACCCGACCTTACGCGAGCGAACGAAGTTACGATACGCCAAGTGCTCTCGATGACTTCCGGTTACCAGGATTACTGGCCACAAGATTATGTCATGCCTTCGATGATGAAACCAGCTTCGCCGGAAGAAATCTTGAAAGGCTGGGCGCAAAAGCCGCTCGATTTCGAGCCAGCAACGAAATGGCAATACAGCAACACGAACTACGTCGCCGCCGGCATGATCGTGGAGCGACTTAGCGGGATGTCTGTGCTCGACTTCTTGCACCGCCGCGTCTTCGATCCGCTCGGAATGAAGACCGTGTTTGATTGCGATAGCTCGGCTCTGCAACCCGGAGCGCCGACTCGCTACCATCGCTACGGGCTCGGCCCGGCGCGTGCGGCTCCGAAGGAAGGAAAAGGCTGGATGTTTGCCGCAGGCGAGCTGGCGATGACGGCTTCCGATTTAGCCAAATGGGATATCTCAATGATCGACCAGGCGATCCTGAAACCACAGTCTTACCGCGAGATGGAAAGAGTGGAGTTGCTCAAGAATGGCGCCAGCACTCAATACGGCTTGGGCGTCGGTGTAAGTGTGGTTAACGGTCGCCGGGTGCTTGCTCATGGCGGGGAAGTCTCAGGGTTCACGGCGCAGAACGCCGTTTATCCCGACAATCATGCTGCGGTCATCGTGTTGACCAACATGGATGCAAATCGAGCAGCCGTAAATCTCGCGAATAAGATCGGCGAAATAATCTTCGCCCCGACTGGCAATCGTGACTCGCTGGCAAAGGCCAAAGCGATCCTGGTTGGTCTCCAAAAAGGTAAGATCGATCGCTCACTTTTTACCGACAACGCCAACGCTTATTTTGATAAACAATGTTTGCATGACCTTGCGAGTAGCCTCGCCCCTCTCGGCGCTCCCACTAACTTCGAATTGGTCAGCGAAGGATTGCGCGGTGGAATGACTGCGCATCGCTACCGGGCAAAATTTCAAAAGAAAACTTTGGAAGTTAGCACCTACGCGATGCCGGACGGAAAACTCGAGCAATACATTGTCTCCGCGGAGTGACATTCACGGCGAGTTCCGCAGGGGTCGATGCTTCGCACTTGTTCCCCAGGGGTCAGTGGGGGGGACTCACCCTGATGTCCATGATGTCCTTGCCGTACGCCGCGGGTCTACGGACTTTCTCGACATTAGCCGACGCCCTCTTTCCGCTTAGATCGAAGTTGAGCTGTGTGGGTTTACCCAACTGTGTCTTGGCGTCGGGGACCGATGCTTTGACTTGCCCATTGATCACGAGCATGACTTTGTAGGTACCCACTGGCAGGCTATCAGTAACGTAATGGCCGCTGGCATCAGTCTTAAGAATTTTTGAAAAATTTTTCGCTTCAATCCGAACATCGGCACCTTTAACTGGCCGGCCGGTGGCGTCTTTAACAACGCCTTCAAGAACCGACGTGCCAGCAAGCACGTTGAACGTCACAAGGATGACGCCGACCAAGCTGAGCATGAGTGATTTCGGGAGCATAGTTCCCAAAGCGTTAATCTCTTGAGTTGGACAGCACAGGCGGCTTGGCCGTTGGAAATTTCCGCGAAAAATCTGTGTTTTGAAAAATTTTTCGCTTCAATCCGAACATCGGCACCTTTAACTGGCCGGCCGGTGGCGTCTTTAACAACGCCTTCAAGAACCGACGTGCCAGCAAGCACGTTGAACGTCACAAGGATGACGCCGACCAAGCTGAGCATGAGTGATTTCGGGAGCATAGTTCCCAAAGCGTTAATCTCTTGAGTTGGACAGCACAGGCGGCTTGGCCGTTGGAAATTTCCGCGAAAAATCTGTGTGTGACTTTACGCCTCCTGAACGACGGTGATCTTTCAGTTTTTGATCCGCTTGCATAACGACCCGCTTTGGGTTGCCGCGATGCGAGTCCATAATCCAGATCGTTCGCCTTCGCAATCCAACAGTGGGATATAACAAGAACTCCATCCGGCGTTGCTGAGATTGTCAGCGATGTCGCCGATTGAAACAACTTGCCGCATTTAATCCTTAATGTGTGTCAATTTGCCGCTGCCATACGACCTCCTTTGAGCCGGTATTCGAAACGAAGTTGACGTAGTTGGCATCGCCACACGCGTGAGGCCGTGATTTGTGTTTATGACGCGGGCCAGCGACGTGATGGAAACACGATTTAAGAGCTTTCCGAAGGAGGTAAAAATCAAATGAAGAGAAAAATCACAGGCGCAATTCTCATTTCCCTAGGTTTGGGTCTTTTTTGGCAGGCACTAGCACAAGGCCTGGACTGCCAAACCCAATGCCGGGAAAGATATGTCCAATGTCGTGACTCAACTGACAAGTCTATCGATCGAGTCCGCAGCGGCAGACTCGGGGTCAGATCTAAATATTTAACATTTGTGCTGCTGCTGACGTGATCGGTTTAATCGTAGCACTATGTGACCAGCCTTCGCCAACCAGCCGTCGCGTAAAGCTACGGCGTGTCGAGAGGCTTCGGCATGTCAGGAGCGGCTTATGATGCAGAGTTGATTGATTCGCATCTCTCGGATCTGCGAACCCTCGCGGGCTATTCTGTCCACGTCGCCCGGTTCCCGCCGGCTCCGTTGTCCATCTTACAAGAGCGAACAGGTATGGCGTATTCGTCTGATGACATCTCATCGGTACAAGATAAGGGACCGCCAAAAGCGCAAAAGCGCGCACTGACGGCCCCTTTCTTAGATTTTCAGCGTCTTATTGTTTTGGCGCTGGATCCGCCGCAAAGTTCGCGTGGACCAACATCCATTTGTCGCCCTTTTTCACATAAATGCGGGTGGATTTGGCACGGGTCGGCTCCGTCTTTCCGTCCTTGTCCTGGGTTACGCCCACATAGTTGTAAGTCAGGATGGCAACATTCCCGTTGTATACCTGGACCTTGGGATTGGCCATTTCCGCCGCGACCGTCTTGGCAGAGGCTTTTCCAGTAGCTTCCGCCAGCTGTGAATTCATGGCCTTTCCATCGAGACGCGTGGCATATTCGCCGTTGAACTCGGTGTAATCGTCCGACATGTCCTTCGTCTGTTCGGCGACATTCGTTGGATCTTTGATTTCCGCTGCCCATTGCGCTTTTACCATCGCAATGACGGCATCGCCTGTTGCCTTGTCGGCTTGTTGAGCCGACGCGTTCATCGCGAAAGCCGTGCAGCAGGCCGACGCGATCAGTACCAACATCATTTTTTTCATTTCTATTTTCCTCCGGGGAAACCCCCGTTTGTTGAGTTGACCACACTCAGTGTTTAAACTGCTGCGGACAACTGGCGATTGCCGCCGAACCGGTTGATAAACCGGATGCTCGCTTTTTTTGCGTTGGGCTTGCGATAGTGAGCTGGCGCTGGAAAGTCAATGCATTTCATCGGACCTGGCAATATTGGAAAAGAAGGAGATCAGCTATGAAAGAATTTGAAGGCAAGGTCGCATTAGTGACTGGTGGAGGTTCAGGAATCGGCCGCGCAACGGCGCTGGCGTTTGCTCGCGAAGGGGCGCGGGTCGTGATCGGTAATCGCAATGTTCAGCGAGGAGAGGAAACAGTCTCGATGATCCGCGCGGCGGGTGGGACGGCCAGCTTTCGGCGGACAGACGTCTTGGTCGCGGCCGATATTGAGGCGCTGGTCAAGCATGCGGTCAGCGAATACGGAGGACTCGATTTGGCTTTTAACAACGCCGGCATCGAGGGCGACGTGCGACCGCTCGCTGAGCAGACCGAAGCCAACTACGACGCCGTGATGGACGTTAACGTCAAAGGCGTCTGGCTCTCTATGAAGTACGAGATTCCGCGGATGCTGGACCGCGGCAGCGGTGCCATCGTCAACTGCGCGTCGGTGGCCGGATTGATCGGGTTTCCGAACATAGGGATTTACAGTGCGTCAAAACACGCGGTCATCGGACTTACGAAAGCCGCTGCGTTGGAATATTCCGCGCAAGGGATTCGCGTTAACGCGGTCAACCCTGCGGTGATCGACACTGAGATGGTCGATCGCCTCGCTGATGGGATGAATGTGAAAAAGGATGATCTTACCACTTTTCATCCCATTGGGCGCCTCGGTCGAGTGGAGGAAGTGGCAGAGGCGGTATTATGGCTTTGCTCCGACAGAGCCTCTTTTGTTACGGGGCACAGTCTGATTGTCGACGGAGGATTCACTGCGCAGTGAGGATGATGCGGCGGCTGCGATACTTTTCTGGATTAGCAGGGCGCGAGGAGAAGTAAGAAGGAAAAATTAGGAATTAAGAAGCAGAAACGCGGATTCCGCCTTCCGGACGCGCGGCCCGATGCGGCGACCAAATCTTTTGATTCTCCGTCTATCGCTATATCTTTGGTGAAGATGGAACGGCGTCTAAGCGCAATTCTAGCCGCTGATGTAGTCGGTTACAGTCGGATGATGGGCGCTAATGAAGCGGGCACGCTGGAAGCGCTCAAAGCGGCGCGCGCTAAGGTTGTCGATGCGAGGATCGCGACGCATCAGGGTCGGCTCGTCAAGCTGACGGGCGACGGCATGCTAGTGGAATTTCCCAGCGTAGTGAGCGCGGTTGCCTGCGCGGCTGAGGTCCAACGCGCGATGCGTGATCGTAATGCGGCGGTGCCGCGGGACGAGCGCATTGAATTCAGGATCGGCGTTAGTTTGGGTGATGTGATGGTTGAAGGTGACGACATCTATGGAGACGGCGTTAATATCGCGGCGCGTTTGGAAAGGCTTTCCAAGCCAGGCGGAATCGCGATTTCGCAAACTGTGCGCGATCATGTCGGTAATCGCCTCGACCTCACGTTCGAAGATTGCGGCGAAAAAAAACTGAAGAACATCGAAAAGCCCGTTCGCGTTTACAGCATCTCACTGAACCCCGACGCCGCGATGAAACATGAAGAGCGAGCGCAGGACAGGAGACCCTCCGTTGCTGTATTGCCGTTCACGAATATGAGCGGCGATCCGGAGCAAGAGTATTTCAGCGATGGCATAACGGAGGACATCATCACTGACCTGTCCAAGATTTCCAGCCTGTTCGTTGTCGCTCGCAACACGGCGTTCACCTACAAAGGCAAGCCGCGGAACGTGCAGCAGGTCGGCCAGGAACTCGGTGTGCAGTTTCTTCTTGAAGGAAGCGTGAGAAAAGCGGGCTTGCGGGTGCGAGTGACGGGACAGCTGGTGAGCACCGAAGATGGCGACCACGTTTGGGCGGAGCGGTTCGATCGCGATCTGACGGACATCTTCTCTATCCAGGACGAAATTACCCACGCAATAGTCGAACAACTAAAGGTGAAGCTGTTGCCGCAGGAGAGAAATTCGATTGAGCAGACGCCGACCGATAACGTAGAGGCCTATACCTACTATCTGAGAGGACGGCAGTTTCTGCATCGCCACTCGAAGTCTTACTACCATCTCGCGCGACGCATGTTCGCCAAGGCAATAGAGCTGGACCCGCGTTATGCGCGTGCGTATGCCGGCATCGCCGACTGCGATTCATTTCTACTCCTGCACTATCATGTCGATGTTCCGCTTGGCAGCATTCTGGCGAACACCGACAAAGCCCTCGCTTTGGATAATCGGCTGGCAGAGGCGCACGCGTCGCGCGGATTGGCGCTCTCCGTTGAAAAGCGATTTGAAGAATCGGTAACGGAATTCGAGCAAGCAACAGCGCTCGACCGCAATTCGTTCGAAGCGCACTACCTTTATGCGCGCGCGAGTTTTGCTCAGGGCAATTTCGAACGCGCCGCCACGCTGTTTGAGCGCGCGGCTGAGATTAGCCCGGACGATTATCAATCCTTAATCCTGCTGATCCAGACGTACCGGTCTCTTGGTCGAGATGAGGCGAAGAACAGTGCGGCACGACGTGGCGTCGAACGCGCCGAACGTGAGTTGATTCTTCACCCGGAAGATCCACGGCCGGCATATTTGGGTATCGCTGCACTCATTGAGATGGGCGAAAATGACCGTGCACGAGAGTGGATCGCGCGAGCGCTGGTTATTGGGTCTGAGGACCCACTCACCCAGTACAATGTTGCGTGCGGATATGCGAAACTAGGTGAGACAGAACAGGCTCTTGATCTCCTCGAACGTATGCTCCCGAATGTTGGCGAGGAAATAAGAATGTGGATCAAGCACGACTCCGACTTCGCTGGTTTGCATGATCAGCCGCGCTTCCAGAAGTTGTTGAAGTCAATCGTCTGAGGACCGCGACGTTCGCTAACTCGGCGCTCAACTACGCCAACCACTGTGATGTCTTATATCGCCATTCAAGAGGCGCTGAACGGTAAGCCAGTGCACTGGATGGAAAAGGTCAGTGACGAACAGTATCGAAGAAGTTGATGGTTGAGAGTTGATAGCAAGGCCGGAAAACAAACTTCACTCACTGCGGAGCGATCGCAGGCCGTTGCGCTCTCAAAATGTATTTTTGAATCTTGCCGGTCGCAGTTTTGGGTAGCTCTTTGACGAAGGTCACACTGTGCGGCGCCTTGAAGTGCGCGAGGTTCGCCCGCGCAAACTCGCATAGCTCGCGCTCGTCGGCGCGCGCACCTTGGTGGAGCACAACAAAGGCGTGCGGCGCTTCGCCCCAGCGTTCATGCGCGAACCCGACAATCGCAACTTCCTCCACGGCCGGGTGTCGCAGGAGCACGCCTTCAACTTCAACAGAGGAAATGTTTTCCCCGCCGCTTATGATCACATCTTTCAGACGGTCGCGAATTTCGATGTAACCGTCGGGATGCACGACTGCGGCGTCGCCCGTGTGAAACCATCCGCCCCGCAAAGCCTGCTCGGTCGCTTCCGGATCGTTGTAGTAGCCGGCCATGATCACGTTGCCGCGGGCGACGATTTCACCCTGAGTAATGCCATCCAGCGGGACGTCGTTGCCTTCCACGTCTACCACGCGTAACTCACCCGACGTAATCAACTCAACACCCTGGCGCGCTTTGATCGCGGCCCGTTCGCTCATCGGGAGGGAAGCATGTTCCGCCCGCGGCTCGCAGACGGTGATGAACGGCGCTGTCTCGGTTAGTCCGTAAACGTGGATGATCGTCCAGCCCAGTTCTTCTTCGAGCCGCTGTATGGTGGATGCCGCGGGCGGCGCGCCGGCCGTGACAACGCGAATTCCTCTCGGCGCGAGCCGACGGAGATTTTCCGGCGCGTTTGCTAACGAAATTAGAACCGTTGGCGCTGCGCAGAGCGTTGTGACCTGCTCCCCAGCCATCAATTCGAAGACAGCGCGCGGCTCGACTTTGCGCAGACAGATGTGAGTCGCTCCCGCTGCCGTTACCGTCCAGACGAAGGTCCAGCCGTTGGCATGAAACATCGGCAGCGTCCACAGATAACGATCAGCACAGGTGATGGGTGCATGGAGGAGCGTGCCGATAGAATTCATCCAGGCGTTGCGGTGGGTGATCATGACGCCCTTCGGACGCGAGGTGGTGCCGCTGGTGTAATTGATGGTGAGCAGATCAGTCTCGTGAATTTCCGGGCGCGTGAATCCAGCCGAGATCGCGTCGATCATGGCTTCGTAGGTCAGCCAGCCCTCGCCTTCTCCGGTCAGGGCGACGAAGTGTTCAACACACGGAAGGCGGGACCGAATGCTGTCGATCGTGGCCAGATAATCGCGGTCTACGCAAACCATGCGCGAACCACTATGATTAATCAGGTAAACGAAGTCGTCGGCCGTCAGCCGATAGTTCAACGGGACCAACACAGCGGCGGTTTGCGGGACCGCGTAGAACGATTCGAGCTGCGCGTGAGTGTTCGGTGAGAGATAAGCGATGCGGTCGCCGGATTTGATTCCAAGTTGCTGCAAAGCCGCCGACCAACGGTCACAGCGATCGAAAAACTGCGCATAGGTCCAGCGCGAATCGCCATCGATCACCGCGACACGTTCGAAATAGAGTTTGCGCGCGCGGCGAGCGAATTCGAGAGGCGTCAGTGGCGTTTCCATTGGTCCTGTCTGAAATGGTTCCCGATAATTCTTATCACTATTGCACTTTCAGAAAATAATATTTGGGAACCAAAGGCGTGACACTAAACGAAGGGACATGGGGGGAGGATTATCATGTTGGAAGACAGCAAAGCATTCAGTGGATTCGCGGCGCCGGACATCGCGACGGAGAACAAGTTCTACAGCCAGACGCTGGGGTTAAAGACG
>QHPG01000138.1 GCA_003219005.1 Verrucomicrobiota bacterium | reverse complement strand
CGTCATTGAGAACTCATTTCTGGCCTTTACCCTTTCCTTCGGAAAATTTTGGTGGGCATGGCAAAAAAGTTTGCGGGAGACCGCGGACCCGCCTTCGCCGAAGCAAAGGCGTGATAGGTGACGCGATGCCAGAGACTCAGATGAAAAGGGAAAAGAGGTCTGGAGGTGACATGCCTGCCACTAAGAAGGGAAACGAAGGTTTTTCCGCAACCAAGTCAGATCGGAGTCTGCCTTTGTTTCCTTGCTTCTTTGTGCAGAATCTCAACCACTAATGGCTGCCAATTCTTGCAAACCGATTCGTGTTTAATTCGTGGTTAGCGGTGACTAGCAGATTTAACTCGGCGAAGAAATTTCGCCAATTTACCCGCCTTCGACTAAACCGAGCTACGGCGTGGCAGGCGGCTGCTTTTCCTCGCAAAGTTTTTTGAAACGCGGGTCGTTTCGTAACGGATCAAACATTGGATCGAGCCGAAGCAGCGCAGGAGTAAGCGGCACGTTTTCAGGCAGCGGGCCCGCGCACGGTATCGAAAGTAGTTTCTGTAAAGCGGCGATGGCGCGGTCGGGTTCGCCCATTTGCGCGGCCACTCGGGCGAGGATCTCGATGGGAACGGGACCGATTATCGCGTCTTTTTCGATCTGCAGCATGGCCATAGCCCGTTCCGACAGGGCCAATGCGGTCACCTTATCGCCGAGACCCGCACTGGTCAGGGCGAGAATTCCGATGAGACTATAATTTTCCGGCTGTTCTTTGAGGAAAGATTCCAGTTCGCTGCGTGTTTGTCGCCAAGTTGCCTGGGCAGCAGCGGGGTTTCCGCTGACCTGCTCCGCCCAGCCTAACCAAAAGCGCAGTCTGCCATTGATGTAACCCAAGGCCGGATCAGGCTTGGCCAATATTTCCTTTAGCCGAGGGATCATTGGTACAGGGCGGCGCTCCAGAATGACTTGGTAAACTTGTGCTTCCAAGGCCTGGGTGTCGCCGGCGGTCGGGCGGAGCGGAGCGAGCAGCGCGGACGCACGTGGCAGATCACCCTGAGCTTGAGCAATAGCCGCCTTGGTCGCGAGTGTATCCACATCATTCGGCGTGATGTTAAGAACCTGATCAAGCTTTCGCAGCGCTTCGTCGAAACGACGAAGAGCGATATAGGAAATCGCTCGTTGGGTGAGCAGGGCAACGTTGCGCGGATCCAGCCGCTCGGCTTCGTTGAAATACGACTCGCTCTGATCCCACTGGCCACGCCTCCGCGCGACATAAGCGAGCGATTCAGGGATCCTGCTGTTGTTCGGCAGCAACTGACGTGCTTGCTCGAAGTAGTCCGCAGCGGTGTCGTAATCTTTCAGGCAGGCGTAGTGATAATATCCTTTAGCCCACACAGCCTCGCCAAGATTTGGCTGAAGAGCGAGCGCGGTTTCAGCTGCCTGCCGTGCCTCTTCACGCAGCAAGACTGTTGGTTGAAGAGTCTCCGTGAGATACCCACGGCCATCAACGTATGAGAGCAACGCCCAGGCCATGGCGAATGTCGGATCCAAGCGCGCGGCCTCTCTGAGATATTTCTGTGCCCCAAGGCCATTGGCGGCGGTATTGTCGGTCTTCAAGGTATAAGCCAACCCGCGCAGGTAGGCATCGTAAGCTTCCGGATTGTTTGTCGGTTTAATTGCTAACGCCTGCTCTTCGCGACCGGTGAGCTTCGCCTGCAACTGATCGGCAATCGCCTTTGCGATTTCACTTTGAATCGCGAATACATCCGCGAGATTTCGGTCGTAGGTCTGCGCCCATAACTGCCGGTCAGTGCGCGCATCAACCAACTGCACGTTGACGCGGACACGATTCCCAGAGCGCTGAACGCTTCCTTCCACGACATGTGCGACGCCGAGTTCCTGACCGATTTGGCGCACGTTGCGCTGGGGCCCGCTTTTGTACTGCATAACGCTGGTGCGGCTGATCACTTTCAGATCGGCCACTTTCGCCAGATCAGTCAGGATCTCGCCCTGCACTCCATCGGCGAAGTAGGCGTTCTGTTTCTCTTCGCTCCGGTTCTCAAACGGAAGCACGGCAATACTTTTCTGCGGCGCCGCGAGGTTCAAAGTTGGTTTCTTAGTTACAGCCGCCGGCCTATGGCCCGTCGACAGCGGCCAAACAATAGAAAATGCAGCTGCGCCGAGAACTAGTATCGCAGCGGCTGCGAGACCGACCCGGGCGCGTCGTTCTCCGCGTGCCTCCGCGGCGCAACGTTGCAATTCCGCGGTCAATTCGTGTGTGCCGGGCCGTGCCGCGGGCTCGAACGCGAGCATGGATTTGAGCAACGATCTCAGACGAGACGGAACACGTGCTGCTTTCAATTGTTCGATGGGGAGCACATCTGATTGCTGTGCGCGGCGAATCTCCTCGAAGCCCTGGCCGTCAAAAGGCGTTTTTCCCGTGAGCGCGAACCACAGCGTAACGCCTAACGAGTAGATATCGGAACGCACGTCGAGTCCGGAATTTTCGAATTGCTCCGGACTGGCGAATGCTGGCGTGCCGACAAAGCCGTCGTGCGTGAGGTGCATGGCGTCAACTGGCGCATTGAGCACTTTGGCCAAACCAAAGTCGATGATTTTGACGGTGGGAACGCTGCGCTCCGCAGTGCCTCCCTCTTCGTCATCGGGTGAGAGCAGCATCAAATTTCCCGGCTTTAAATCGCGGTGGATGAGGCTGCGTTTTTCCGCTGCGCCTAATGCGGAAGTGACCTGCAGCGCGGTATCGATGGTCGTGGGCACACTCAGCGGGCCTGTCCGGCGAACGCGTTCCTCCAGCGTCTCGCCCTCGATCAATTCCATCGCGTAAAAGAATTGGCCTGTTTCCTCGGAGATTCCGAATTGGAACACGGTGGCGATGTGTTCGTGTCGCAGCGTAGCGGCTGCGCGGGCTTCGCGCAGAAAACGTTCGCGGGCTTCGGTGTTTCGCGTGGCGACGCCGATTCTTATGATCTTCAACGCAACCTTGCGTTGGAGCGTCGTGTCGATGGCGCGGTAGGTTGCGCCCATTCCTCCGTGCCCAAGCTCGTAAAGGCTTCCGTCCTCGCGACGCTCAATTTCGTAAACTCCAAAACGCCGCGAAGTCGCTGAGTCCTCCGGCGTTTCACTAGCTGAATCTTCGAGGCCGATTCCAGCCCGCAACAAACAAACCGGGCAGCCAAGCCCGCCACCGTGCGTTTTCTCCAGCGCGCCGCCGCACGTCGGGCACGTGGAGATTTGCGGGGGAGTGGGCTGCATTTGTTGTGTTAGTTCCGACTCCTGCTCATGCTCTTAAGCTGCGGCCAACACGCGACACAGGTAACGCAGTTCCTCATCCACTTCCGCCGCTTCAGCCACTGTGCTGCGGACTTCTTCCCGTAGAATTGCCCGATAACGCGCGCGCAGCCGCGCCACATCGCTGCGTAAAGTCGCGATTGGCCGGTGCGATTGCTGCGCCATCTCCTCGTATGGGATCGCCGATTCTTCCGCTGCGGCAAGATACGGCGTCAGGTAGCTAAGAAGTTCCGCTTTGCCGGCCACCGCGGATTCCTGCGTGAGTCGATGCAGCGCTTCGCGCAATAGAGACGCCGCCCATTCACGGTCATAAACTTCATCCGCCTGCCATTTCGTTGCTCGCGCGATTTGCGCCTCCGCCTCGGCGATTGCGTTCTCATCCAGGTTTTCCGGCAGAATTCCGCCCCCGCGTTTTAATGCACGTCTGTGGTCGCGAGCGTCCGAGATGAAATGTTTTAACCCGCCGAGAAGAAACGAGCGAAACCGGCCTTTCTGGCGATCGGCGTGCGCGTAGGTCCGAGTCTCGATTAGATGAGTGAAAAAACCCTGGGTCAAGTCTTGCGCATCCTCCGGGCGATACCCTTGCTTGCGCAGGAAAGCGTAGAGCGGTCGCCAGTAGATCTGGCACAACTCCGAAAGCGCGCTGAGTGCGTGCGCGGAAGTCGTCGTCGAATTACCCGCTTCGAGGACCATCGTCCAACGGGTCGAAGCAAATAATTCGTCCCGACGTTCCGCGTCGCCAGGCGGCGGAGCCCGCGTTGTTTTCACATCGTTAGCGAAGATAAGGCTAAAAGCGCTCTCGACGCAAGACGTAAGCGATAACGATGTGACCGCTAATTTTGCTTTTCATTTTCATGTGTTTATTTCCTTCATCGCTCTTCTTCGGATTTTCTGCCCCGAAGTTTTAGAAATTCTCCGGAGCCGAAAGCAATCTGGTTTATGGGGGTTGGTTGTTAGGCATGATTCCAACGTGTGTCGTTGCCTCTTAACGCTCCACATTTTGCGAAAAACTGTGCAGTTCTCGTTAGACGAGGACGGCAAATCAACCCCAGGCGCCCTTGGGAGGAGGACGCTCACCACAGGAACTACCGCAGCTGTGGCCGGGGTCATCGACCCCGGTCACCTGCGATGCGTGCTTTTACTGCTCGTTCGCGACTACTCGCACCTCTGGCTTGCTCATTTCAACCTGCGCGCTCACCTTTTGAATCTGCGCGGCCTGCTGTTTGAGCTGGGCCGTGAGAACTTCCATTCCCTTCTGTTGCTGGGCGACTGTTGACTTTAACTCCGCAACGGTTGCTTGCTCTTGTTCGACCTTCTTGTGCTCTTTCAGAAATTCGTTGAGCAACATTGCGTTGACTGCTTCATAGCGCACCGAATGCGGCTTGCCATCGGCATCCCGGATCACCAGATCGGGACTGACTTTTGCCACTTGCTCAGCCACCAGACCAAACTGTGGAGTGCGCTCGGGATCGATCTCCTTTTTGTAGCGGAATGTGACTGGCTGCAGCGCAAGAACGACTTCGCTGGCCTTTTCCATTGGCTTGATCTCATCCTTGAAACGAGCCGAGGACGCCGCCACTCCAAGTTGACCGCTGGCATTGACGACCACGCCCGCGCCTGAAACCACGACCCCGCTAATTCCGGCAATAAAGGTTCTTGTCTGTGTTCCGTCTGTGCCGATACGCACCGTGCCGGCTTCATCAAGAACACCTTCGTTGCCGATATCAATATTATCATCGCCCGTGGTGAGGAGGTCACCGGCGGCAAACCCCAATGCAATGTTGTTGAATCCGGTGGTGTTGTTACTGAGCGCTTCAGCACCGATGGCCGTGTTGACGCCGCCGGTTGTGTTTTCGAAGAGCGCGAACCAACCGATGGCCGCGTTGTCGGCGCCGTTGTCATTATAGACAAGCGCGTCGGTTCCAACAGCCACGTTTTGTGAGCCAACGGTGTTGAGCAATAATGCTGCAGCGCCAACCGCGGTATTGGAATCGCCGTCGTTGAAAATCAGCGCTCCACCGCCGACAGCGGTGTTAAAGGGGCCGTCCGTATTCGCAGAAAGCGAGCCCCAACCAAAAGCTGTATTTCCAGCGCCGGTGTTGTTGATGAGTGCATTCTCACCTTCAAACGTGTTGAAGTTGCTGCCGCAACCCTCGGTACAAATCGCTTGCGCTCCTGGTAAAAGCGCAAAGCAGGCCAACACCGGCAGAATGGCCATTAATAGCTTACTTTGATTTTTCATGATTTAATTTTCTTTCCTTGTTTTAGCGGTCCGTGAACTCTCCCTGATGCGCTTGTAACCCCGCACCCGCGGGAAATCGGCCCCATTAGAATTCATGTCTGGCTGTTTCCTGACTTCCTTCGGAACGTTCTGCCAGAACTGCGGCCGATGCGTCAACAAAAATGAACGCCTGCAGCTTTCGCGGTAGTATTTGCCAATCGTCAGTTCAGATATTCAGCCTCTTGAATGTTCTGCGTGGATATGGGACACCTCTCCCTGGCTGAGGGAGAGGCCTGGCTCCAAAAGTTTTCGCGAGGTGGGCGAGTGCAATTCCAAACCCATCACCGTAATCCTCTCCCCTTCTCCGAGGGAAGAGAGAAATGCTGGGCCCGCGTGTAGTCCGAATCCGGTAAGCTATGGAAAATCACGAAGCACAGAGCACAATCGGCGAACACCAGCCGGGTGGTCGGACAATCAAGCCCACGGCGTGGCCTTTAATGCGCAAAGAGGATGCATCGCCGCTCGCAAAAATCTTTCCTCGCTTTGCCGCTTCGCCTAGGTTGCTGTGGTGCAAACGATGAAAGCCGTGGTGAAAGCCAAAGCCGAGCCGGGTCTCTGGCTCGAGGAAGTTCCGGTTCCACAGGCCACCGGCGATGACGTGCTCATTCGTGTGTTGAAGGCTTCGATCTGCGGGACTGACGTGCATATCTATAACTGGGACGCTTGGGCGCAGAAAACGATTCCTGTACCGATGACGATCGGCCACGAGTTTGTCGGCGCGGTGGAGGCTGTCGGCGATCACGTAAAAGGCTTTGCCAAAGGCGATCTGGTTGTGGGCGAGGGGCACATCACCTGTGGACATTGCCGCAATTGCTTGGCCGGGCGCCGTCATCTTTGCCCAAACACACAGGGCGTTGGCGTCAATCGTCCCGGTGCGTGGGCGGAATTTGTGGCGGTTCCGCAGGACAACTGCTGGCACGCCGATCCGTCGATTCCGCTTGAAGTCCTTTCCTGTTTCGACCCGCTCGGCAACGCCGTGCACACTGCGCTCTCGTTCGATCTCGTGGGCGAAGATGTCCTCATCACCGGCGCCGGGCCGATCGGTTGCATGGCCATTCCGATTTGCAAGAGAGCCGGTGCGCGTCACGTCGTGATCACCGACGTGAATCCGTATCGCCTCGATCTGGCACGAAAAATGGGCGCTGATCTGGCATTGGATGTGCGCACTGAAAAGGTGACCGACGCGATGCAAAAGCTCGGAATGAAGGAAGGCTTTGATATCGCGCTGGAAATGTCCGGCAACCCGAAAGCGTTCGCCGACATTTTGCCGAACATGTTTCACGGCGGCAAAATTGCGCTGCTTGGCATCATGCCTGGCACAGCAGCGATTGATTGGAACACCGTCGTGTTCAGCGCGCTTACGATCAAAGGAATTTACGGCCGCGAAATGTACGAAACCTGGTACAAGATGACCGCCATGATCCAGAGCGGTCTTGATATCTCGCCGGTCATTACGCACCGCTTTCCTTACACGCAATTCAAGGAAGCGATTGAGCTGATGAAGTCCGGCAACTCCGGCAAAATCGTGCTCGACTGGAGCGGCTTGTTATCATGAGCAAAAGCTTGCTCTGAGCCAAGTCGAATGGGGTCGACGAACCATGCGCTTAGTGTGTTTGTAGGCGCCGCGTTATATCTTCGCGGCATCGATCCGCGTTTTTAAAGGAGAGGGGCAACGGTGGGCCGCTTGGTTCCCTGGGTCTCGCCACGCGCAAAGCGGAGGTTCTGACTTGGATCGCACAAGGTAAAACTAATTATGAGATCGGTATGATCCTGAGCGCATGCACCGGGACGATCTGCAAGCATGTCGAGCACATTTTAGCCAAGCTAAACGTGGAAAATCGTACCGCCGCCGCTATAGTCGCCATTGCGGCATTGGCCAACGCAAAAAAATGAGCCGATCTGGTGCGATGATGCGCATGAGCAGATTCATGTGCCAGCCAATTACCGCAAAGCCGCAGCTTCTTTATGCCTGCCCTCGAGCTCGAGCACCATCCGTCTAATGTGTTTGTAATCCTGGTGCCGCTGCAGGAATTGCAAGCTCTCCTGCGGATCGCCCCATTTCAGGATTTCGATCGTCTCCTGGCGCGCGCCCCAGGAATTCATTTCGCGTTGGTTCGCCATGTAAAGGTCGATCGTGTTCCGCCCCGAAAGCGCCCAGCCGTAATCTTCCACGCGGTAATTTTGTCCTGTGGAAAGCAGGCGAAGGACGGTGCCGGCCGGCCAGCGCGCCCAGTCAGCCGCGGCGCTGCCGATCTGGGGTGGTTTGCCGCCTTCGCCAAGGCTACGGCGGCTAGGGGAGACCGCGACGGCGCGCTTCACGCTGCCAGTTGTCTTCGTCACGCGTTTCATAGTTCGTGTAGCCGTTCGCGTTTCTTCCATTGAGAATGGTTGAAGTTGCGGAGAAGCGGTCTCATCCACGGGAACAGCGCGGGGAACTTCATACGCCAGCGTCGCGTGCGCTACAACCTCGGCTCGGTGAATTGGGGGACCAGCGGCATGAAGTTCTCCTCCGAGCGCGTTGTGATTGCTGTATTCGTGATGGTCCGCTTCGGTGTGGGTGTATGCTGTCGTACGGACATGTTGAAAATCCGTTTTTGCAAGCGGCGACTCGTATGCTGGAAGCGGGTGCTGGGTCGTTCCACAGGCGCTGAGAAAAATAAGGGCGATGAACGCCGCGAGAATGGCTAAGGCAAGATTACGACGCTGGGCGTAGGTCAAGGTGGATCGCCGGCGAAGTTATTAACACTTATTCACAAGCTAGGCAAGTGCTTTTTACGACAAATCTGGAATCTAGGAAACCAGGACTTGGTTTTCTGATCTCATTTTTTCCTTATTCAATTCATGGCTTCATGGTTTCCTGATTAATCTTTTCTGCGTAATCTGCGTCTACTTATGGTCGCTGAATTCGAAAAACAGGTTTCGCAAACTCTCGAAGAAATTAAGTCGCAAGGTCTTTTCAAAACCGAGCGAATCATCACGAGTCCACAGGATGCGCATATTGCGATCACCGGTGGCAAACGCGTGCTGAACATGTGCGCAAACAATTATCTCGGGCTCGCCGATCATCCCGCGTTGATCGCTGCTGCCAAGGAGGCGCTCGAGACGCGCGGTTTTGGAATGGCGAGCGTGCGTTTTATTTGCGGCACACAAGACATTCACAAGGAGCTCGAAGCAGCGCTTACGAAATTCCTTGGGACGGAAGAGACAATTCTTTATCCGTCCTGCTTCGACGCCAACGGCGGATTATTCGAAACGTTGCTCACCGAGAAGGACGCGGTGATCAGTGATGAATTAAATCACGCCAGCATTATTGATGGCATCCGGCTCTGCAAAGCGCAACGCTTTCGTTACAAGCACAACGACATGGCTGATCTGGAAGCGCAATTGCGCGCCGCGAAAGATGCGCGTTTTCGATTGATCGCCAGTGATGGCTGCTTTTCGATGGACGGAACGATCGCGAACCTGGCGGCGATTTGCGATCTCGCCGAAAAATACAACGCGCTCACCATGATCGACGACGCGCATGCCACCGGCTTCCTGGGCAAAACCGGACGCGGCACACACGAGTATCGCGGCGTGCTGGGCCAGATCGACATCATTACCGGCACGCTGGGCAAAGCACTCGGCGGCGCGAGCGGCGGGTTCACGAGCGGACGCAAGGAGATTGTCGATCTCCTGCGGCAACGTTCGCGGCCGTATTTATTTTCTAATACGATTGCGCCGCCAGTCGTCGCCGCGTCATTGAAAGCACTCGAACTTCTCACCGCCTCGACCGAACTGCGCGACAAACTCGAAGAAAACACAAAATGCTTTCGCGCCGCGCTGACCGAGCGCGGCCTGACAATCAGGCCCGGCGTGCATCCGATTGTTCCGATCATGATTGGCGACGCCGCCAAGTCGCAGAAGTTCGCCGCGGGCATGCTGGAGAAAGGCGTTTACGTGATCGGCTTCTTCTATCCCGTCGTGCCGCACGGCACTGCGCGTGTTCGCACGCAGGTGTCCGCTGCGCATTCCCTCGAAGACTTGGAATTTGCCGTCAAAGCCTTCGCCGAAGTGAACGAAGAGCTCAAATAGCTGTAGCGGCAGCCGTGTCGGCTGCACAACTGGAGAAATTGCAGGCGACACGCCTGCCACTACAAGGTCAGCTAAGATCGGGGTGCCACGGCATCGCCAGCAAACCCGCGAGCCCGCGGTTTAATAACTTTCTGTTTCTTAAGAAAGTAACTACGCAAACTTACGTATTGACACCGTCGGCTGGGGGTACAAGATGGCGCCGCTGGCAAGTTCGTTAGGCGTCTCCCCCCAGGAGCTCCTGATCTTCTTCGCGCAGGGGCAATCGCGACCAGGGCTCGGTCGCAACAATGAAAATACTATGAAGACAAAAACTAAGATTAGCGGTTACATCCTTCGCAGTGCTGCAGCCATGCTCCTTTTTTCGTGCGTGACTGTCGCGCTCTCCTCGGCGATCAACGCCCCTAACAAACCCCCCAAGTTTCGAGCTCCACAGGATAGCGCCGCCTTCGGCGTGAATGGGCGGGGAAGTCACCCTGCTGGAGGCGGCAACACCCACGTCTACGAGAATGGCGACTGTATGCCGAACGATTATACGATTACCACCGGCACCGGCACCATC
>QHPG01000137.1 GCA_003219005.1 Verrucomicrobiota bacterium | reverse complement strand
TGTCGCGACAGCGTGGACCTCGATTTGCGAAGCGTCCACGGTTAACTCGCTGCGAATTGATTCACCTCCACCGAAAGCATCGGCGATCGCTCGATCGAGCGTAGCATCGCGAACAATCTCCAGCAGGGGCGTCCCCGCTGGAATTTCCGGGAGCGTGAAAAGTTTTCGAAATACTTCGTTAGTCAAAATCACACGCCGGTTGGAATCGACCACCAGCAGCGCGTCATGCATCGCAGAGAAAATGGTGTGCATCCCGGATTCGCGTTTTGCGATCTGCTTGTCGAGTTGCTTCAGATCCTGAAAAATCTTTTCCAAGCGCAAACCGATACGTTGAGCTTGAGCGCCGCCGTGAACCAGAAATGTCCGCGGCTGCTCGCCGCGCCCGATTTCTGTCGCGAGCTCCTCCACTTGCCGCCACGGCGCAATCCATTTGTGCCACGCGATCAGGGCAAGGGCGATTGCGGCTGGAACAATCGCGCAAAGCAGAAGCCAGATCATTCCCGCTAATTTTCCCGCAGCCGATAACCGAAACCGCGAACGGTTTCAATCACGTCGCCGGCTTTGCCGAGTTTTTCGCGCAGGCGGCGCACGTGCGTATCCACCGTGCGCGTGTCGATGACGCTTTCGTAACCCCAAACCTCGTTCAGCAACCGATCGCGATCCTGCACGCGGCCACGGCGTTGCATCAATGTCCGGAGCAATTTGAATTCAAGGCTGGTGAGACGTACAGGCTTGCCGTTAACGCGAACTTGATGACGCGCGGGATCGATGGAGATCGGGCCGGCCTTTAAACTTTCGTCTGCCGTTTCGCCGCGCCGCAGAATTGCCCGAATTCGCAACACGATTTCGCGCGGGCTGAACGGCTTTGTCACGTAATCGTCGGCGCCAAATTCCAGACCAACAATGCGATCAATCTCTTCTGCTTTCGCAGTTAACATCAGAATCGGAGTGTGAGCCGTTACCGTGTCGCCTTTCAAAACTCTGCAGACTTCGAGTCCCGACATTTTTGGCAACATCAGATCGAGGATGATGAAATCAGGTCTGTCGTCACGCGCCTTCTGCAAACCGTTTGCGCCATCGGCGGCCGTTGAAACCCTGAAGCCCGCCTTGCGCAAGTTCAGCGAGAGAAGGTCAGCAACATCATTTTCATCTTCGATGATCAGGATTTTCCTGCCAGAGCCGGTCTCCATTTGAACAGCAATTCAACTCGCTCGCGTCTTAAATTCCAATACTTCTATATACCACTCGATAGAATTGCTTCGGCAGTTAACGCCAAAGTTTGCCGAATCGTCACAATTTCGTCATACGCCTGTAACAATCGGCTTCTAGTCTCCCCGGCGTTCCGATAGGCAGTTCTTAACCGAGCGGTTCTACCTCTCAATCCAACCATCAAAACACCAAGGAGAAACTCATGTTCATCAAAAAATTCGTCTTACGGGCTGCGGGCGCCAGCCTGGCTGCAATTGCATTCCTAACTGCGCAGCAGCTGCGCGCGGAGTCATCGTCTGACACTGCGCGACTCGAAAAACTCGAGCGCGCGGTTGAGCTGCTGCAAAAACAAAACGCCGAGCTGAAAGCGGAGGTCAGCAGCTTGAAGAAGCACGCAGCGCCTTCCGCAGTTGCTGCAGTGCCAGAAGGGAAAACAAAAACGCAAGTCACTTACGACGGAAAAACGTACGTCGAGAAAGCTGTCGTCGAAGAAGAGAAACCGCCCGTCTATGTCCAGCAGCGTGGACCGGAATTGAAACTAGTGCTGGGGGGATTCATCCAGATGAATTTCGAAGACGGCGATGTCTCCGCGTTCGAGGGCCGTTTCGGCCAGAACGCTTTGAAAGATCGGTTTCGTCTGCGCCGTGCGCGAATCAATCTCACTGGCGATTTTGCCGAGCAATTCGACTTCAAGCTGGAGGGTGACTTTGAAAACAGCGATGGACTTAATGCGAGCCGAACAGCGTTCGAGGCCACGGACATTTTTATCAACTGGCATCAATTCCCGTGGGCGCAGATCAAGATGGGTCAGTGGAAAGCGCCATTTGGCTTGGAACAGACAACTCCGGACACGACGCTATATACGATCGAGCGAACTCTACCGACTGGCGCGATTACACCGGAACGGCAGGTCGGCATCCAGCTCTGGGGAAAACCGTTGGCAACCGTTTGGCCTGACCACGCAGATCTGCTGACATACTATGCTGGTATTTTCAACGGAAACGGACGGAACATTACCAATAACGACAACAACAACTTCATGTATGTGAGCAGGCTGGAGTCCACGTTGTTCAAGGACGTCTTTGGAAAGGGATCCTTCCTAAAACTTGGCGCCGACATTCTGAACAGCCGCGATGACAAGGGAACAAACATCTCGCAGTCATTAAACCTATTGGTAAATAGCGACGGCTCCCTTTCACCGTTCGTGCTCCCGGGCGCGGATGAACGGACGGCGTGGAGCGTCGATGCGTGGCTTAAGATGGGGCCGTTTGATCTAATTGGTGAGTTTCTTCAGGAAAGGGTTCATCCTCGTACAGTGAACGGAGTGCCTCCGGACTTTGACGGGTTCACGACGGACGGATTCTACGTGACCGGCGGCTATTTCTTGATACCGAAGAAGCTTCAGGCTGTGGTTCAGTGGCAGTACTTGAATCCTGGGCAAAAAGGGAATGATGGCATTTCATCCATTGTTGGTGGCCTGAACTACTATATCCGCGGTGACGACTTGAAGCTGATGGTCAACTACATCCATACCTGGTCGGATTTCCGGGAAGCGAATCCTGAATTTGGCCAAGACGATTTCAATGAAGTCATCGGGCGCGTCCAAGTGATGTTCTAAACGGCATCTCCTGGTTAGGTTAATCAAAGCCTGCCGGGAGAGCCTCTCCCCGGCGGGCTTTTGGTGTCGTGGCAATGATTCTCGCCACACAAACGTAACAGTAATTCTTTTGCTGCTATAGCGCGTTGTTCTTACGCTTGCTGCTGACGCGGAATGCAGTCGTTCACTTCTCCTCGGCGTGATTTGGCGCGAGTTTTCGCTGGCCAACAGCAGTTCTCCTTTGTCGAATCACCAGCGGCAATTCTCGCGCCCAGACGTTACCGCAGCGCGTGGATCTCCGACGCGCACCTGGGTACGCGCGGCTGCAACGCTGCAGCGCTACTGGATTTTCTACGCGAAAACGATTTCGACACGCTCTACATCGTGGGCGACCTGATCGATATCTGGTCGCTGCGTCGCGGAATTTACTGGCCGCAGCAGCACAATGATGTGATCCAAAAAATTCTACGCAAAGCCCGCAAAGGCACGCATGTGATCTACATCCCGGGAAATCACGACGAGCTGGTGTCCGACTTCTGTGGGACCTACGGGAACATCGAAATCAAGCAGACGGCAATCCATGTTACCGCATCCGGTGAACGCATTTTAATCATCCACGGCCACGAACTCGATGCCGTGGTGCAGAACGTTAAATGGCTCGCGTTCGCCGGCGACGTTGGTTATCAATTTTTGCTTTCGCTCAATCCGCTCATCAATTTCGTCAGGCGCCGCTTCGGTCTCGGCTACTGGTCGCTCAGCGCTTATGCCAAGCGCCGTGTGAAAGATGCAGTAAGCTTTATTGGCAAATTCGAAGCCGTTGTGGCGCATTACGCGAAGCGCTACCGTGTGGATGCCGTCCTCTGTGGCCACATTCATAGCGCAGCCATCCGCGAGTTCGGCAACGTCACATATTACAACTGCGGCGACTGGGTCGAGAGCTGCACGGCACTTGTTGAGGGTGAGGATGGTATTCTTTCCATGATCAATTACCATCCGTCTGTCAAAAAGCCTGTCATCCCGAACGAAGTGAGGGACCTCTCGTTTGCTTAAGATCATCACCCAAAGTAAGCGTGGCGTAACTCGCGGGCGTGAGATCCCTCGGCGTCTACGCGGCTCGGGATGACAAGCACATGTCTTGAAGTTCTGCGCGCTCATGCATGGTTGCATCGCGTTTTTTTGCGCAAGCCATCACTCCCCGTGTCACCAGATTGTCATGCGCTTTTGACAATTCGTAACCTGACGCGCAACAGGCAGGTGAGTACCTCGCACATGCGCATAATCACAATTCAGCGAACGGTTCCGAGGACAAAACGAGCGGGAACGACACCACACCGAATTTTTTTACAATTCGCACGCGATTTCTTCGCAGGCGAAAATCATCTGCACTTTGCGATTGAAGCGTTACTTTTCGGGGCGCTGCTGGCGCTTTGCGCGTGGCCGATTGTTGCGGCGGCCGGGGCGATCAGCCAGGTCCTGTAAATAATACAAAAAAAGTTTGCGCGCTGGCGATCGCGCTACTAATAGTTAACCAGATGGTTAAATATTCGAGCACATTGAACCGAACGTTCGCCGCGTTGGCCGATCCGACCCGGCGCCGCATCCTGGCGCATCTCGCTCGCGGCAATCATCGCGTCACGCATTTGGCCCGACCGCACAATATGTCGTTGCCGGCCGTTTCAAAACATTTGCGCGTTCTCGAGAAAGCAGGATTGCTGCGACGCCGTCGTTACGGACGCGTCCACGAAATGGAACTGGACGCGGAGCCGCTGAAAAAAGCCGCGCAATGGGTCGAGGAGTATCGAAAGTTCTGGGAAGGTTCGCTCGATCGCCTGGCGGCTTATTTGGAAAAAACAAGCAAGCCTAGGAAAACAAAGATCTGAATCATGTGCCCGCTGTGCATCGCAAACATTGCCGTTCTGGCGACGACATCGAGCGGGGGACTGGCAGCTTTCGCGCTCAAAATATTTCGCAGCAGAAGACAACCCAATAGAAAAGGAGAACACTATGAAAACAACAGAACTGGAATTGGATCGCGAAGTGGTATCAGCGCAGGAGTGGGAGGCCGCGCGCCAACAGCTTCTCATGAAGGAGAAAGAATTAACTCGCGCCCGGGACGCGCTGGCCGCCGAGCGCCGGCGGATGCCGTGGCTGGCCGTGGAGAAGGATTACGAGTTTGACGGGCCCAACGGGAAGGCCAGCCTGCTCGATCTGTTCGACGGCCGCCGTCAGTTGATTCTCTACCGCGCGTTTTTTGAGCCGGGCGTCGTCGGTTGGCCCGAACATGCATGCGTCGGCTGCTCCATGATGGCCGACCACGTTGGCAACCTTGCGCACGCGAACGCGCGCGATACCACACTCGCGTTCGCGTCGCGCGCGCCTCAGAAGGACATCAAACGTTTAAAGACGCGGATGGGCTGGGAGCGCATTCCCTGGTACACCATCACGGACGACTTCGACAAAGACTTCGGGGTGGATGAGTGGCACGGCCACAATGCATTCATCCGAGACGGCGACAAAATATTCCGCACCTACTTCATCAATGGCCGCGGCGACGAAGCGATGGGTTCCACCTGGAGTTACCTCGACATGACCGCGCTCGGGCGACAAGAGGAGTGGGAGGAATCACCGAAAGGCTATCCTCAAACCGCGCCGTACGAGTGGTGGAACTGGCACGACGAGTACGGCAGCGACGAAGCTTCCGCCAAGGTCCGCGAACAGATTCGCCGGGGCCGCGAAGCCGGGCAAGCTAGCGACGGCACGAAATGATCGAAACCTTGTGTAGGAAGATCGAACTATGAATCGCATAACTCACTTTGAAATCTACACGGACGATCCGGAAGCAGTGCAGCCGTTCTACAAAGATGTCTTCGGCTGGAAGTTTCAGAAATTCGAAGGCGGCCCGATTGAGTACTGGCTGATTACAACTGGGCCGGATAGCGACCCGGGAATCAACGGCGGCCTCACCCGGCCGCGCGAAGGTCAGCGTCCCGGGACGATAAACACCGTCGCTGTTGCGTCGCTCGATCAGACAATCAAGAAGATCGAGCAGCGCGGCGGGAAGATCTGCGTGCCGAAAATGGCGATTCCGAAAGTTGGCTGGCTTGCTTACGCCGAAGATCCAGCCGGCAATGTTTTCGGAGTCATCGAACCGGATGAAAAAGCAAAATAATAGAGAAGGGGGAAATATGACTACAAAAATTGATTTAGCTGAAGCAGTCGTCGTCGAACGAACACTGAACGTTCCGGTCGAGCAGGTTTGGAAAGCGCTCACCGATGTCGATCAAATGCGGGAGTGGTATTTCGATCTGAAGGAATTCAAACCGAAACCGGGATTTGAATTTGAGTTTGTCGTCGAGCACGAAGGAAACAAATATCATCATCTTTGCCGCATTACGGAAGCGGTTCCGGAAGAGAAAATCGCCTACACCTGGCGTTACAAAGGCGAGCCGGGCGAGTCGCTGGTCACATTTGAATTGTCGGGTGAAGGCGAGAAAACCCGCGTGAAAGTGACGCACACCGGCATCGAAACATTTCCGAAAACACCCGCGTATGCGCGGAAGAACTTCGAAGCCGGATGGACGGCCATCATCGGTACGGAGCTCAAACAATTCGTCGAAAGGAAAGCATAATGGGAAAAGGAACAAAACCCGCTTCGCCCGCATCAACCAACACTGTCCGGTTGCACCGTGTCCTGCGCGCGACGCCGGAAAAAGTTTACCGCGCGTTTCTCGACGGGGATGCGCTGGCGAAATGGCTTCCGCCTAATGGGTTCACCTGCAAAGTGCATGAGATGAACGCGGAGGTCGGCGGCGGTTTCAAGATGTCGTTCACGAACTTCGGCACCGGCAAGAGCCACTCTTTCGGTGGAACATATGTCGAACTGAAACCGCATGAACGCATTCGTTACACCGAGAAGTTCGATGATCCGAATTTGCCGGGCGAAATGCAGACGACGATCACGCTGAAAAAAGTTTCGTGCGGAACGGAAGTGACCATCGTGCAAGAAGGCATCCCCGCCGCGATTCCGGCGGAGGCGTGTTATCTCGGCTGGCAAGAATCGCTCGTCTCGCTTGCGAAGCTGGTCGAACCCGAAATCCCGGATCAACTGTAACAGAAAGGAAATCATGACTACAAAAGCACCAGAAAAAACATCGCTCGAAATCAAACGATTCATCAACGCGCCACGCGAGCGCGTTTACGCGGCGTGGACCGATCCGGTCCAACTAAAGGAATGGTGGGGACCCAAAGAAGTTCGGACACTCAAAATTGTCGCCGACACGCGCGTTGGCGGGAAATATCGCTGGGATTTGGTTAACCAGGAAGGCGAAGAGATGAGCGTGTTCGGCGAATACCGCGAGCTCATTCCCGGAACGAAGGTCGTTTTCACCTGGAAATGGGATGACGACGAAGCGTGGGAGAATTACACCAGCGTCGTATCGGTCGAATTTTCTGATCGCGACGGTGGCACAGAACTGCTCTTGACGCACGTTCAATTGCCGAGCGAAGAATCACGCGATAGACACAACGAGGGCTGGAACAGCGTTCTCGATCGGCTGGAGAAATTTTTATTGTAGGGCGTTTCTGTGAAACGCCTGGCAATATGTCAGCAATG
>QHPG01000107.1 GCA_003219005.1 Verrucomicrobiota bacterium | reverse complement strand
CCCGAGATGCGTCATGCGCGCTTCGGTGTAACGCATCGCTGCGGGCGGATCGCCTTCGACGGAACCAAAATTTCCCTGACCATCGACCAGCCGTTCGCGCATCGCCCACGGCTGAGCCATGTGCACCAGGGTGGGGTAGATTACCGCTTCGCCGTGCGGATGATAATTACCGCTGGTGTCGCCGCAGATTTTTGCGCACTTGCGATGTTGGCGTCCCGGGAACAACGACAAATCGTGCATCGCGTAAAGGATTCTTCTCTGCGATGGCTTAAGGCCATCGCGCGCATCCGGCAGCGCGCGCGAGATGATCACCGACATTGAGTAATCGAGGAACGACCTCGATACTTCCTCGGCCACGTTTATCGGCTCGACTTTTTCGTTCGCGTTATACATAGGCTAAATCTGTGCGAGTGGGGAGGAACGTTCCTTCAAACCGTTCATTATCAGATTGCTGCCAAAGCGGGATATGCCGCAGACCACGTAAACGACGAGGATGGCGCGCATTGTGAAACAGACCACCCATCGCGAAATTTAGACATCCAGGTTGCGCACGTTCAGCGCGTTGTCTTCGATAAATTGCCGGCGCGGTTCGACCACGTCGCCCATTAAAATCGTGAACATTTTGTCCGCATCGACGGCGTTGTCTTCGTTCAACTCCACCTTTAGGAGCTTGCGCTTCTCCGGGTTCATTGTGGTCTCGAACAACTCTTTGGCGTTCATTTCGCCCAGACCTTTGAAACGCTTGATCTGGACGCCGCGGCGGCCAATTTCCAAAATCTTTTGTAGGATCTCGGGAATCGAAAAAAGCGGATGCGCGACGGCTTTCTCGCCTTCGCCCTCGATCAATTCAAAGATGGGCCGATCGCTTGCTGCGTAATGGCCGACCTTCAAACCTTTTCGGGCCAGTTCCGCAATCAGTTTTTGTACCGCTGCCGACTCGTGCAGCTCGACAAGCTTGCCGCGACGGCGAACGCCATTCGTTTTCGCAGGCGCCTGACCTTCTCCCAGCGGCAACAACTCCTGTTCAATCTGAGTGTCGAACAAATTGAGATCGAGATTTTCCTGATGAAATTCGCGCACCGCTTTTTCATCATGAAAATAATGCACCGTTTCCTCATTGCCCTCGCGTACTTTCACAAGATAGGTTGGCAGTTTGCCGGATCGTGAATTCCGCTGGGCGAGGTAAGTCTCGAAATCGCCACCGTGCCGGCGGACTGCTTCGCTCAGCTTCGCTAGTTTTTCGAGCGATTCGAGAATATCCTTCAGTTGCGTCGCTGTGATCTCTTTTTCATCCGCCAGATTTTTCAGCCGCACATCCTCCGCGCCCAGCGAGATCAAGATTTTGTTTAGCTGGACGTCGTCATCGACGTATTCCTCGCGCTTTTTTCGTTTGATCTGATAAAGCGGCGGTTGTGCGATGTAAATCCTGCCCGCGCGCACGAGCTCGGTCATCTGTCGGAAGAAAAAGGTTAGCAACAGCGTTCGAATGTGTGAGCCGTCCACGTCCGCGTCGGTCATGATGATGACCCGACCGTAGCGCAGTTTTGTAATATCGAAGCGACCTTCATCCTTGCCATTGCCGTCTTCTTTCGGTTTGCCAATGCCTGCGCCGATCGCCGTGATCATCGACTGGATTTCAGTGTTCTTGAGAAATTGATCTTCGCGCGCTTTCTCGACGTTGATCAACTTGCCGCGAATCGGCAGAATCGCCTGATAACGCCGATCACGTCCCTGTTTCGCGGAGCCGCCGGCTGAGTCGCCCTCGACAATGTAAAGCTCAGTCAATTCCGGATCGCGCTCCGAACAATCGGCCAATTTTCCTGGCAGCCCGCCGCCGGTCAGCGCTCCTTTGCGAATAGTTTCCCTTGCTTTTCGAGCAGCTTCCCTTGCTCGCGCTGCGGTCAACACCTTGTCGAAAACGCGGCGCGCAATCGGGGGATTCTTGTCGAAGTAAGTCATCAATCCGTCGTAAGCGACCGAGTTCACGACTCCGTCGATCTCCGTGTTGACGAGCTTCACCTTGGTCTGCGACTCGAAGCGCGGATTGGGCAGCTTCACGCTGAGCACACAGATCAATCCTTCGCGCACATCGTCTCCCGAAATGGATGGGTCCTTCTCTTTCACCAGATTATTTTGCCTGGCGTATTGATTGACTGCTTTGGTCAGCGCCGTGCGGAAACCGGTGAGATGTGTGCCGCCATCAGGATTCGGGATGGAATTCGCAAACGGCAAAATCTGATCGTTGTAACTGTCATTGTATTGCAGCACGACATCGACAAACACTTCGTCGCGCTGCCGCGAGATCACGATCGGCTTTGGATGCAATACCTGCTTGTTTTCGCCGAGCTGCTTTACGAACTCTTCGATCCCGTATTTGTAGAAAAATTTCTCTTTCTTCGCCGGATCGTTGCGTTCGTCGGTCAGCGTAATTTCGAGACCAGGATTAAGGAATGCCAGTTCGCGCAAGCGGGTTGCGAGTCGCTCAAATTTGAACTCGGTCGTGATGGTGAAGATCGTCGGATCAGGCAAGAACGTAATCAGCGTCCCGGTGGCTTTTTTGCTTTTGACTTCACCGATGACCGTGAGCTTGTCGGTCGTTTTGCCCCTGGCGAAAGCCATGTGATAAACTTTGCCGTCGCGCGAGACCTCTGCTTTGAACCATTCCGACAGTGCGTTCGTGCATTTTGCGCCCACACCATGCAGACCGCCGGAATATTTGTAAGCGCCTTGTCCAAATTTTCCGCCGGCGTGCAGATTTGTCAGCACCAGCTCAATCGCCGGCATTTTCCATTTCGGGTGAATATCGACAGGAATGCCGCGGCCATTGTCTCGAACCGAGACCGACCCGTCCACATGAACGGCTAGTTCTATCTTCGTGCAAAATCCCGCGAGATGTTCGTCAATAGAGTTATCGACGACTTCGTAAACCAGGTGATGCAGTCCACGCTCGTCCGGATCTCCGATGAACATGCCAGGCCGTTTCCGAACCGCTTCGAGGCCTTCTAATTTATCGATTTGGGCCGCGTCGTATTTTTGCGTGGCGGCGATCCCGGTCGAGCTACGAGATATTTTTTCGACCGGAATTTCTTCTTGAACTTGCGCCATAAACGTGGGCCAACCAACCCACAGAAAAAATCATACCCAGAAACGGCCTTAAAACAACAAATAATCTCGTGGCTTTGAGCGGTTTATTTCCTCTAGGGATTGGAGGTCGTCGCGCCCCAAAGCCCATGATATTGTGGTTGGTGGATCCAGCCCTGTTTGCTGATTTTTGGCGTCTTGACCGCTTTGTTTAGGACTCTCAAAATAGACTCCTTTTATGCGCCTCAAAACGCTCTTGGAAGCATGGTGGATTTTGTTGTTCTTCGCGCTGCTGGCGGTGGCGGGCGCGGCCTTTTCCGCATGGTTGTGGTGGTTCTTTTTGTTGCTGTTTCTTTTCACTGTTGCGTTTTTCCGAGACCCGGAACGCACGCCGCCACCAGATCCGAGTGTAATCGTGGCTCCTGCTGATGGAACTGTAATGGACATCGTCGAATCGGATGAAAACCAGGTGCTCAAAAAGAGAACGCGCCGTGTTGGAATTTTTTTGTCGATCTTCGACGTCCATACGAACCGCGCGCCAATCGATGGCCGCGTTATTTATCGTCAACATCAAGCGGGCCTCTGTCTCGATGCGCGTCGTGCGGATTGTTCCGAGAAAAACGAATCGATGACGTGGGCTTTCGAGAATCCGCGCGTCACGATCGTCGTGCGCCAGATCACCGGTGCGATCGCGCGACGGATCGTCGCGTGGTCGCAAATGGGAGACGAACTGAAGAAAGGCGAGCGGTTCGGAATGATTCGCTTCGGTTCGCGAACAGAATTATACTTGCCACTTAACGCTGAAGTGCTCGTGAAAACAGGCGATCACGTTCTCGGTGGCTCAACAATTATCGCGCGGCTGCCCGACTAATGAACGAACAGCCATCTAAAATCTATCTCCTGCCTAATTTGATGACGGCGGGAAATCTCTTCTGCGGTTTCACTGCCACGCTCAAGATTCTCGAGGGCGCGCTGCTCCAAGCATCGAATCCCGATGCGGCTGGTGATCTTTTTCACACTGCCATCTGGCTTGTTCTCGGTGCGTTCGTTTTTGATTTTCTGGATGGACGCCTCGCACGCCTGGGCGGGCACGAGAGCCCGTTCGGGCGCGAGTTCGACTCGCTTGCTGATATTGTCTCCTTCGGGCTTGCCCCGGCGTTGATGGTTTACCGCGTCGTGTTACAGGAGTTTCCGCGCGCCTGCTGGATTATCGCGTTCATTTACCTGGCGTGCGGTGCGCTGCGCCTGGCGCGTTTCAATTCCGCAGACATGAAGCACGACGGAGCCAATCATCAAAACACTTTCACAGGTTTCCCAATTCCCGCCGCGGCGGGTTTGATTGCGTCGATCACGTTGTTTCTCCTTTGGCTCGCTGAAGGTGAACATCATCTTGGCAACTGGCGTTTCGTTCTGCCGCCGTTATTGCTCTTTCTTTCCTTCATGATGTTCAGCCGGTTTCAATATCCCAGCTTCAAGGCAGTCAATTGGAAGACGAAGAAATCGATTCCGCGTTTTCTTGTCATCATCCTTGTTCTTATTTTCACCGTGCTGAATTATGAATGGATGCCAGCGGTTCTGTTCCTGGCCTACTTGCTTTACGGTGTGCTGCGTCCTTGGCTGTCGCACGAATGGCTGCGCGAAATCGAAGAGGAAATCGGCGAAGAGCCGCCAGCAGAACCTGCTGAACAAACGCGCTAGAATCTACGGGTCCTGATTTAATCGCGCGAGAATTTCTGGGTCGCGGACATCCGCCCATTCGCCAGTCAGTTCGAGTGCTTGCACTTTGTTCCCGGACTGCGCGAGATCGCGAATGGCGTCAGTCAGCTCGTATTCGCCGCGTGGCGACGGTTTCAATTTTGCGGTGAATTCGAAAATGCTCGGACGAAATGCGTAAAGACCGGTGTTGTACCATGGACTCGTCGCGTCGTCCGGTTTTGCTTTCTCGCGAAGATCGACAAGCTCCATTCGCCCGTTTAAAAAAACCGCGCCGCCTTTGGTGACGTCTTCGCCACGCTTAACTGTGATGATTGCATCGACGCTGTCCGGAAGATCGACAACGCGGTTGTAATTCGCCGGATCAACTAAAATGTCGCCATAGGCCAAAATGAATGGGCGACTGTCGACGAAATCACGAGCGAGCTCGACAACACGACCTGTCCCATCTTGCACCGTCTGTGTCGCGTATTGAATGGCGATATCGTAGCGCGAGCCGTCATCGAAAAAATTCCGCACGGCATTCGCGTGATAGCCGATGACGATAAGGAATTCGCGTATTCCCGCATTGCGCAGCCCTTCGACGATGTGCTGCAAAACTGGTTTGCGGCGCACTTCGATCATCGGTTTGGGAAGATCGGCAGTCAGTTCCCGCATACGTGTGCCGCGACCCGCCGCGAGCACAACAGCCTTGGTGATCTTCTCATTTGTCATGTCGAGCGGAGTCGAGACATCTCTAGATGTTCCGAAAACATAACGTAATCACTAGAAAACAATAAGAGATTCCTCCACTTCGGTCGGAATGACAGAATCTCCAACTAGTCGGTCTTCTTTTCTGTGATAATTAGTGCAGGCAAATTAGCTTGTTTGACTAATTCGCCTACCTTCGGGACGTCGTCATTTTTGAGTTGTGCCCATTTTCCTAGCTCCTCGTCAAGCTGGCTGCTCAACATTTGAAACACGTCGAGCTGCGGTTTTGTCGGTTCAGCATCGCCGTACTCGATGATATGACTAAACGTGTCGAACCGCTCGTTCAGCATGTCTGGGAAAGCGAGGTTCGCTTCGGAGCCTTTCATGTTTATCTGAATGAGCTTCTGCTCGACTTCGGACATTTTGTGATCGAGATCGTCAGCCGTCGCGAGCGCCGGTTTTAAACGTTGATCGTCACCGAAACGTTTGTGCAGCGTTTGAATCTGTGATCTGAGATCCCGGATTTCGTTGACAGTCTGATGCAGCTGTGAAATCCGATCTTTGACCTGGGTCGCCAAAGTGAACTGTTTTTGCACCGCCGCTTCCTTTCCTTTCGTTCGAGGATCGATCACCAAATGCAGCGGCGCGGTCTGCGACTTGCCCCCAACAGTCAATTTCACTTGATAATCGCCGGGTAGCGCGAGCGGACCTTTGGGGCCGTTGCCGGAATAAAACGCGCCCGGGATTTGTACTGGATCATCGTAACGCAAGTCCCACGCGAACCGGTTCATCCCCTCGTTGGCTGGAATCGTCTTGACCCGCTCGACTCGGTCCGGCCATTCAGGCGGTTGTTCGCCTTCTTTTTTCTCTTTGCTGGAAAGGCGTCTGACGACTTTGCCTGAAGCATCGAGAATTTCCAGCGAGACTTCTTCTTTGGGCGCAGTTTTGAAATAATAATCGATGATTGCGCCGGGCGGCGGGTTATCACCGACGGGCTGGCGTTTGTCGAATTCCTCGGGGTAATGTAAACGCAAGGCAGTCTGCGGTTGATAAAGGATGACGTCCGTCTGCGTGGATTGCGCGTTCAACTGACGGACCGGCGTTAGATCGTCCAGCACCCAGAAAGAACGCCCGTGTGTCGCCACTATGAGATCGTCATCTTTGACGACCAGATCATGAATTGGTGTGACCGGTAGATTCAATTGCAACGGCTGCCAGTGCGCGCCGTCATCGAATGAGACAAAGACGCCGAGCTCAGTCCCTGCGTAGAGCAGCCCTTTGCGCTTCGGGTCTTCGCGCACCGCGTGCACATACGCGCCATCGGGAATTCCGCGCACAATCGAGCTCCAGGTTTTCGCTAAATCGGCGGTCTTAAAAATGTATGGCTTAAAATCATCGAGCTTATGTCGATCCACCGCGACATAAACGGAGTTGCCGTCGTACGGCGAAGGTTCGATTAAATCGATCGTGCTCCACTCGGGCATTTTCGGCGTGACGTTTGACCAATTCTGGCCGTCGTCGGTGGTAACCTGGACGAGCCCATCATCTGTGCCTGCCCAGATCGTTCCTTGTTTTACTGGCGATTCGGCCAATGCAAAGACCGTATCGTAATATTCGACCGTAGTGATGTCGTTGGTCAGCGGGCCGCCACTTGGCTGCTGTTTCGATTTGTCGTTGCGCGTGAGATCGCCGCTGATTTGCGTCCAGCTGTGTCCGTGATCGGTGGATTTGAAAACGCACTCGCCCGCTGTGTAAATTACATCGGGGTTATGCGGCGAAAGCATGAGCGGCGAGACCCACTGGAAACGATGGGGGACATTTGCCGCGCCATGGCCGGCATTGTCGAGAGGAACGGGACTGATATCCTGCACTTCCTCTTTATTTTTATCATAACGGACCCAAGCGGTGCCTTCGTCATCAGAGTAAATGACGTGCCAATCGCGGGGATCGGGCACCACGAAGCCGGATTCGCCGCCGCCTGCTTCGAACCAATTCTGCCGTCCGATCGCGCCCCAATCGGTGCGGCTAGCGATGCCGACGTTCGAGTTGTCCTGTTGCGCGCCGTAAATGTGGTAGGGAAACGCGTTGTCCACGGCGACGTGATAAAATTGCGCGGTCGGCTGGTTGTTTTGGGTTGTCCAATTCTTGCCGCCGTCAGTGGAGACGCTGGCGCCGCCGTCGTTCACATTGGCGATGCGATTTGGGTTCGTCGGGTCAATCCAAAGCCCGTGATGATCGCCGTGACGCGCGGGCAGAAGAGTGAAATTTTTTCCACCGTCAACCGATTTAAAAAGTCCTGTGTTTACAAGGTAAACTGTGTCTGCGGATCTCGGGTCAGCATAAACTTTGCTAAAATACCAGGCGCGCTGGCGAAACCGGCCGTCGTCATTCGCGCGAGTCCAATGCTGCCCGGCGTCGTCCGAGCGGTAGAGCCCGCCTTCCTTGGCCTCGATGATCGCATAGACGCGATTCGAATCCGCTCCAGAAACGGCGACGCCGATCTTGCCCAGGATTCCGCTGGGAAGACCATTGCCCTCGAGGCGTTTCCACGTCACGCCGTTATCTTCCGAACGATAAAGTCCGCTGCCTGGGCCGCCACTGGAGAAAAACCATGGTTGCCGCCGCGCCTGCCAAAGCGATGCGAACACGATGTTCGGATTATGCGGATCGAAAACGATGTCGATCCCGCCAGTGTTCTCATCTTTCGATAAAACTTTCGCCCACGTTTTGCCCCCGTCGGTGGTGCGAAAAACTCCGCGCTCTTGATTTGGACCGAACGCGTGACCCAAGGCTGCAACGAGAACCACGTTCTCATTTCTCGGATCGACAATAAGTGCGCCGATCTGATGCGTGTCCTTTAAGCCGACATTCTCCCATGTTTTTCCGGCATCGATCGATTTGAAGACACCGGCACCGTAGGTGGTATTGCCGCGGATCGCTGCTTCGCCTGTGCCGGCGTAAATCACATTGTGATCCGATGACGCGACTGCGATCGCGCCGATCGAGGAAATAGGTTGCTTGTCGAAAAGTGGAATCCAGTTCGCGCCGCCGTCAGTCGTTTTCCAGACTCCGCCCGCGACCGCTCCGAAATAATACGTGTCCGGCTCGCCAACGACACCTTCGATTGCCAGTGCGCGCCCGCCGCGAAACGGACCGACTTGCCTCCAACGCATTCCGTTGAAAAACTTTTCATCGATCGTTCCAGGCGGCGTTGGGGTGGGGGATGGAGCCGATCGAAGAGAGGATGCGAGGAGGAATACAGAAACAGTGAAAATGATTCTAACCAGTCTGAGGGAGCGGCGATTTGGCGTAATCATCCGCCTAAAGTGGAAAGTTTGCGATTTAGTTCAACTGGATTTCCGCGACGTTTGGAGTTCCGCGTTTACGCGGTCCCGAGCGGAAAGCGCCTAAAGGCGGAACTCCAAACCAAGTGCGGTCGGTTTTTCCAGCGGTCTCGCTAAGCGTTAATCGCAGCCATTCCGGGTGCGTGCGCTTCCAGCGCGGTGCCACCCGCTGAGCCGCCACCAAAGTGCCGTGCAGCGTAGTAGGAGCCAACCACCAGTACTGCCGCAATCAGCTGCGCAACGAGTGTTTCGACTGTCGGGAACACCGCAAACCACAGACCCATCCACGCCGGAATGTAAGGCTTCAACGAGTCGATGGGCGTTGTGGAAATCCAATGTGCCAGCTGCATCTCCTGCGCTTGTTCGCCAACCATAACGAGCAACACAACTCCGAGGAGAATCCCAGTGGTGATTAACATTTTGCGGTACGGCAGCCGCTGCTGGAGAACGAAGGTAAGCACGGCCACCATTGCTGTCAGCACAATGCCCAGCAGCGCGCCTTTCAGCACCACCCCGCCGCCCAACCTCAGATTGTAGCTCTGCAAAAAAAGCACGACTTCAAAGCCTTCGCGATACAAGGAGGTGAATCCGAGCAGAATCAATCCCCACCAGAGACGCGACTGCGAGATCTCGGCGGCGCGCGCATTTTCCAGTAGCGTTTTGCGGCGGCGATTATGAGCGCGAATCCAGCCGCCCCAATAAATCTTATGGAAAAACCAATTCATGATCACGAGCAGAACAATCACGGCAAGCAGTCCTGTCGCGGCTTGAAGATCGAGAGCCGACATGTTGTCGCTAAGCGATCCGACAATTCGCACCGCGATACACCACGTGATCAAGGTCGCTACAAACGCCAGGCCTGCACCGAAAGCGACCGGCCGGCGATGCATGCGCTTCGGGCCAGTCATACTGGCGGTAATAGCGGCTAACACGAGAATGCATTCCAATCCTTCTCGAAACACTAGAACGCCGATGTCGAGAAACGCGACAGTCGAGCTGGTATTGGGGCGCGTCGGATCAGGCGCGCCGTTTGCGGTGATGCCTTGCCACACCAGCATCGCGACCAAAAAAAGAACGGCTGCGACGGCACCGATGCGCAGAGCGAGCTTCATTTCGGCTGAAAACTTATCACAGAGACAACCTAACTGCTGTCGATCAGTTGCATTTTTTTAGCGGCTGCTTGCTAGTGCGAAGCACATGTCGATTCGTCATTCCATAAAGCCGAGGATTGCTGGCGTCGCGATTTGTCCGCGGCCCGGTTGTGATTTTGCGTCGATCGAGTAACTTCGGCGGTGCAACGTTTTCGGGCGTTTACGTTAATCGAGATTGCCCTGTCCATTTTTATCCTGCTGTTGCTGCTCATGCTGGCGGTACCCAGCTTGACTGGCGTCATCGCAAGCAAGCGGCTGAAGCAATCCCTGGATGGGTTCAATAATCTCGTGCACCAGGCGCAAGAGCGAAGCGTGATGGAGCGGAGGCCGTACCTGATCGTTTGGAACAAGAGTGGTGTGCTATTGCGTCCGGAAGTTTTTGGAGAAGATGAGGAAGTGAAATCGACGGCACAGCTTCGTCTCAGCAAGGGAAATGTGCTGAAGCTGTGGCTCCCTGCGGCATTGGCGGAAAAACATCCATGGGAATGGATATTCTGGCCATCGGGAAACTGCGAGCCGGCGACTGTTCAGTTCAGAGGCACCGCCGGTGTATGGACGGCAAGTTACTCGCCTCTCACGGCGCAGGCCGAGGTCACCCAGTATGCAGCGAGATGAGCGACAGCGGAGTAATGAAGGAATGGCGAAGTGGAGTAACGGGATTTTCAACGCTCCAGCACTCCAACACTCTAACATTCCAGTGATGCGCGTCACGCAAGCTCGATTCCGCACAAGGTCCAGGGCCGCGTTCGCTCTATATGAGGTCCTGCTCGGCGTGGCTATCTTTGCCATCGGGGTGATCGCGCTTGGACGCTCGGTCGAGAATTGTCTCAATGCCAGCACGATCAGCGCGGAGGAAAGCGCTGTGCGACAGATTCTGTCCGATCGGATGGCAGTAATTCAGGCGGCGCCGGGCGTGCCTGACCCGGAGAAGGAATTCAAGATCAACAGCAATTACGGCATGGTAAGGTTGATCCAGAAAAGTGCGCTTGCGGGGCTGACCGAAGAGGACAAGACGCTCCTGAGCGGAATTAATCTTGTCATGTTGACTGCCCAATGGCAGCACGCCGGCGTCCCGCAGTCGAAACGGATTCAGTTTTATGTTTATCGGTCCGAATAGGAAAGAAGCAATGCTCGATGGACGAAGTCACAATCGAGCGACGAGAATCCAGAATCCAGGGTCCAGCATCCAGTATCCGCTTCGCAGCGGCGCGTTCACGTTGCTCGAGATTATGCTGGCAGTGACGATCCTGGGAATGATGTCGCTGGCGATTTTTCGCTTTGTGCAATCGAACATGATCGCGCTGCAGCTCTCGGCGGGTACAGCTGCCGACGAAGCGCAATACGACGGGTTGCGTGATCTGCTTACGGCCCAATGGCAAAGCCTGAGTCCCTTGCGTGCCAACATGATCGGAGAGCCGTTCAAGTTGGGCGATCGCGAACGCGACGTAATAAAGTGGAGTTGTGGCGCTGGACCCGCACTGCTGACTCGCTATGCGGCGGGTGACTTTTACGTGACGCTGCGGTTGCAACCGGAAAGCGAAAAAGGCAACACGCTGGATCTTGGTTTCTTACGAAAACCGCAAAAGGGTTCCGACGTTGGCGAGCCACAGGAGACCTGGATACCGCTAATCAAAAATGTGACCAGCCTCGAAATCAGCTATTTCGATCCGGGCGCGAATAATTGGTTGCCGCGGTGGCCGGGAGGTCGCCTGCCGTCGCTTATCAAGATTGCCGTGGGACGCACCGGTTCAGCTTTACCATGGGAAACAATTATTCCACTGAGACGAACACCATATTTTCAATGAAAAGGCGCTATCAGAAATTGAAATCGGGTCGGGGCGCTGCGCTGCTGTTAGCGCTTTGGGCGCTATTCTTGCTCAGCGCGATGGTGATCACATGGGTGCTCAGCATCAATTCGCGCCTCGTGGTTTCAAGTAATGCGAGCCGGGTTTTGGCCGCTGAAGCAGCGGCGTCTTCGGGCGCCGACGTTGCCTTATGCAGGGAGATCACGCCGAGCTCGCCAAACTTGCACAGGCAAATGGGTGACGGAGGAAGTTACGACGTACAGATAACCGGGGAATGCGGTCGGCTGAATTTGAATTTCCTTGTCCAGGGAGAAGACCCGAACAAATTGCGAATTCTTCGCCAGTATCTCAATCTCAAAGGCATAGACTTAAACGACCTCGACGTCATGATGGATTCTCTGCTCGATTGGGTGTCGCAAAACAGAGGACTTCACCACCTCAACGCCTGTCCCGAGACCGACGATTATCATCCCCCTCACGCTGGTCAGCTGTTTTCTGTAGATGAACTCAAAAAAGTCTGTGGCTGGGAGGAATTCACGTCCAAGCCTGGCTGGGAGCAGGATTTCACCGTCGTAGGCAACTGTGGTCCTATTGATCTCGCCTGGGCATCGCGTGACGTTTTGCGCGCGTTGCCGGGCATGGGAGACGATGGGGTTGATCGTTTCCTTCAGTTACGGCGCGGGCCAGACGGAATCGATGGAACGGCTGATGATTTTCAATTCGTCGCAACCGGTGGAACATCGGTGCCGCCTGAGGCGCAAGCTGCGTTAGGTTTGAATCCACAGCAATTTCAACAGATTCAGGCATTGGTTCAATTTAAAGGCCCGGTCATGCACATCGTGAGTGTAGGAAAATCAGGTGAGGTTACGCGCTCTGTAGAAATGGTGGTGTTGAAGCAGGTGGTGCCGGCTGGGGCACCAGCTGGCGCCACAACCGTGCTCGGGGTTGGCCGACCTCAAGTGTTCAGCTGGAAGGAGCTTTGATATCGAGCCCGGGATGCCATCTATTTTCATAATTCCAACCGCGCATGGATGGAATTTTGTCCGGTTGGCTGAGCCTGCATCGCCCCGCGAAGCTGCTGCGGGCAAAGCTGAGCAAAACGGCTCATGGAATGTGCGCAAGCTGCAAACGCTGGAAGAAGCCGTGCCGCTACTGGCTGCGACCGACGATTTTGTACTGGGATTGCCTATCTCGGCCGTGCTTGCCCAACGATTTCGCCTGCCGAGCGTCGATCCGGCGGAGTTTCCTGAAATGATTCGTATCCAGATCGAGAAACTGCTCCCGTTCGCGGCGGATGAAGTGACAACCGATTTTGAACTAATCCAGCAGGACGAGAACGAGAGCGTGGTTTCAGCCGTTGCGATCAGAAACGAACAGCTTACTGAGATGGCTTCGCCACTGTTGAACCGCGGTTACATACCGCGACAAATCACTGTCTACGCCGCGCAGCGCGCGAGCACCCATGCTCCCACGGGAAATGCCGTTCTTATTTATCCGGAGGGCGAGACGCTCGTTTACGCCGTGACAGAGAACGGCAAGCTGAGTCTTGCCCGGGTGTTCGAAGGCGGTAATGGCGCGCAGCTGCAACTTGAACTGCCGCAGTTGCGATTGAGCGCCGAGCTACAGGGAATAGATGCCTCGTCTCCGAACGTGTTGCTGGACGAGACCTGCTATGAACTGCGCGACACAGTGCAGGGAATTTTGGCCAGCTCCACCGAGATAGTGGGCATCGAGCTGCCACCCGCACCGGTTAAGCTCAACCTTCTGCCCGAGAGCTGGCGGCGCCGTCGTTTGCAACTGGTAAGGCAGGCAGAATGGCGGAAACGACTCCTTTGGGCAGGTGGCGCTTATGGCGCGCTTCTCTTTCTCTTGCTGCTGTATCTTGGCGTGATGCGGTTTCAAATAGGGTGGTTTGACCGGAGTATTAAGCGCGACGCGCCCGGAACCGAGTTTGTGCGCGCGACAGAAGCAAAGTGGAAAGCGCTCGCACCAGCAATTGATGCGCACTATTACCCAGTCGAAATCCTGGAGGATCTTTTCGAAAGCCTGCCCAGTGCCGACGTGCGCATTACAGCGTACAACCAGTCGGCGCGCCAGATTTCCGTGGATGGCGAAGCGAATACGGCTGCTCTGGCTTATGAATTGATCGACAAGATAAAAAAGAATCCAGAGTTGCGGGCCTTCCAATTTGACATGGCCGCGCCTCGTATTCTGGCGAATAACCATGCGCAGTTTCGGGTGGAGGGAAAACCAAGATGATACCGGCGTGGTACCAACGAATGAATCCACGCGAGCGCCTGCTCTCATGGATAGTGGCCGGAACCGTATTCGTGCTGCTAAATCTTTGGATTTTGAGCTGGATCTTCGGCGCGTTGGGTAGCGCCCGCAAGGAGGTGGCAGCACGCAGAGCAACGTTGGCTGAGCAAACCCTCTACATAAAGGAACGCGATCTCTGGATGAAACGCGACGAGTGGATCCGGCAACACCAACCTACCCTCAAGAATCCAGCGGAAGCCTCCGCCCTGCTTGATCAATTGAAGGAGGTGGCCGGCAAATATAACGTTCTGGTCGAGAATCCCCAGATTGGTCCCGGGGAGACCACCCCGTATCACCAGACGGTTTTTGCCTCTATTGAAACTAAAAGCCCGTGGCCGCCGTTGGTGCATTTCCTTTACGACGTGCAGCGCCCCGACGCTTTTGTCGTGTTCGAAAATGTCAATCTGGCCATCGACGGCAGCGATCCTACGATGATGCGCGGCAGATTTAAAATCGCCCGGTGGTTTGCACCGGCGCAACTAACGAAGTAATAATACAGGCAAGCTTTATGAAATATTCCTCTACGCTAATACTCATCCTCGCTCTGCTCGGAGCGATCCACAGTCAGGCCGAGGAAGTCCTGCCACCGCAGTTTAACTTCGATCGCTACTCAAAGATGGTGGAGCATTCACCGTTCGCAGTCGCTACGGAGGTGGCGGCGCCTGCGGCTACACCTGATTTTGCAAAAGACCTTTTCATCGCCAACGCCGCGCGTTCGCCCGAAGGTGATATGGTGACACTCGCTTCCACTTCGGATCACAACTTCAAGAAATACCTTACCACCAGGGAGCCAGTCGACGGCTACAGCATTGCCAACATCGAATGGTCGGACAAGGTGGGTGCGACCAAGGTGACAATTAGCAAGGACGGAAATTTTGCGACCCTCACGTTTAACCAGGCGCTCTTGTCACAATCCGGGCCGAATCCAGGTCTTGCCGCCAGAGCGATGGCGCCGCCCATGCCTGCAATGCCTAACCCCGCCGTTCTCAAGCCGCTCTCACAGAATCTACCTCCTGGGTTGCCGGCGGAAGTGCAACAGTTGATTCCGTCTAAAGACGCCGCTCGGCCTCATGCACGTGGCTTGATTCAGCGGAACTCCAACTCCAGAATTCCTGCGAGAATACCTAATCAGGCACCAGCTGCTGCAGCTGCTAAGCAGTAAGTTGCCGGGATCGCCGCGCAACGGCTATCCGCCGCCCGGATCGTCGTCTCCCGTGTCGGGCTGTCGGTCCGGCCCTGCCGAATATAAATCGTAGCCGCCTGGGTTTTTCAGACCAGGATTACGATAAATGTAATTGCTGCCCCAGGGATCTTTTGGCATTTCTTTGAACAATTGATACCAGCGAGTAGGTCGCGGGTCATTCTGCGGTTGGGTCACCAACGCCTGCAAACCTTGTTCATTGCTCGGATAAAAACCGTTCATGCTTTCGTAGAGTTGCAGCTGTGTCTTGATCGCCTGAACGTCGGCTTGAACGCGCATGCTTTTGGCGATGCCCGTCGTATTGCCGAGCTTTGAAATCGCTACTCCCAGTATGATCACGATGATGCTGACTACGAGCATGATCTCCAGTAGCGTGAACCCCTGCTGTTTTCTTGTTGTTCTCATCTTAAATAAAGGAGCGTCCCTCCGTCCTGTGCGCGCCTATATTACTCCGGTCTTCGAGAATTGCTAGTGGCCGACGCGCAGGAGATAATCCGACTTATCCCAAATATACTTTAGTTGGATCTGGGTCGCGCGGATCGCGGCCGAGCCGGTGTCAATTCCGCTACCGAGGACGAGCTCGTTCGCGCCCACTTTCAAGATTGTGGCCGGTATAATTTTCTGGGCGCGCAGCCACCCGGTATAGTGAAAATGCATTTGTGGCGAGAGCGCTTCGACTTCGCCGCGATAACCGGGATCACCCAGGTCTGGCAGCGTCAGAGAAACTGGCCCGATATCCTGGCCGTTGAGATAAACTTCCGGTGGAGAATCGACTCGAGGGTTGGCAATTTCGAAAGTCAACAGGGCCGTCAGCGGTTGCGCTTCGATTGGGAATTGGAACACGGCGTTTTCCTGGGTCTGTGCATCAATCCGGATCGGATCAGCCGCGAGAGTTGCCGTGACAGTTCCAAAGTTCTCGACGTCTTCCGGGGGCGCGTGCAGCGTGGGGACTGAGGAGAACGGCTCCGGAATTACATCACGATGTTCCGCATTCACCGGATGCACGACCTCACTGCTCGTCATCCAATCGAGATACGCTCCACGGATCGTTTTTCCATCGCCGGGGACCTCGATATCGATAGCAGAAGCGCCGGTCATCGGAATGATGACAGAATCTGAACTGGGCAGATTCATGCCGACACCAAGAGTGCCCGAGCGCAAAATGTGTGTGCCAGATTCGTCCCATGCGATCAATTCAGGCTGCTGATTCGGTTTATCGTCGAAGAACAACCGGAAAAAGAGAACTTGATATTCGGGGCCGGGTTGCGTCACGCGAATGCGAAACACGCTCTTGGACATCGCACCGCGTTCGGTCGTCTCGCCTGGCAGCAGAGTGAGTGCTTCCACCCATGCCGGCGCGTTTTGCGTTTTCGAATTGCGAGGCGCGGTTTGGCGCAAGTCCAGCCAGACGCTTTCGGGGACCGGTTGCGCCATCATATCAATCACGTCAGCCGGAGAGGGCAGGGCGTCGCTTAAAGCTTCCTGCGCGCATACGCGGGAAACCGCAGCGAAGAAGATCGCAAGAAGAACAACGCGAACTAACATCGGGTTCGCGAGATTATTCGCAGACAGCCGTTTTGCAAGCGTTCAGTTTCAATGCGGCCTGACTTGCAGGCTGTGCGTCATCTCAAATACCGCCGACAATATGCTGAAAACAACCAGACCCACCAGAACAGCGATCACCACGATGACTACCGGCGGAATAAGTTGCGAGATTATGCCGACGCTCCGATCAAGTTCGCGCTCATAAACGTCGGCAATAGCTTGCGTAGTCTCGGCGAAATGGCCGGTTTGTTCGCCGACTGACATCATATCGGTAAATAAATCTGGGAACATTTTTTGCTCTTGCAAAGCGGCGGAGAGCGTCGCGCCATCGATGACTGCCTTCCGTACTTCGCCCAGCTTGACTTCGAGGAAGCGGTTGCCGGCAATTTCAGTGACCAGATCAAGAGAGCGAAGAAGAGGAACCCCATTTTCCATTAGGGTTCCCAATGTGCGCGAGAACTGCGCGTAGTAACGGTGGCGAATGACCCCTCCGTATCCGGGGATCAGCAGCCGGAAACGATCCCATGCGATACGTCCTTCCTCAGCGCGCACAAAGGCGCGGAAACCAACGACTGCGCCAATCACTGCGAGGATGCCGGCCCACCAATAGCCTGTGATCGCATGATGAACTTGCAGCAGAATCCGCGTAGGCAATGGAAGCGCGCCGCCAGTTTGTGCCATAAACCCGGTCAACTGCGGCACCATGAACGTGATGAAAATTGTGACGAGCACTGCGCCGGCCAGCGCGAGAAATGCCGGATAAATCAAGGCCTGTTGCACGCGATCTCGCAGGTCTTTTGCCTGCATCAAATGCTTGACCAGCCGAAGCAAAATTTGCGGCAGCGCTCCGCTCGCCTCGCCCGCAGCCACGAGATTTACATAGAGCGGCTGGAAAATTCGTGGCATCCCACTCAAGGCTTGCGAAAAACTGCGACCATCGATCAGGCCCTGGTGCAGCGTATGCGTCATTTGCTGAACGCGCGGCTGCTTCAAACGTTTTTTCAAAATCGACAACGCTTCGTCGAGCGTCATCCCTGCTTGCAGCAAATGCGCGAGTTGCTCGGTAAAAATGAGCAGTTGACCGTGCGGAATTTTCAGGTTCTTCGTGGGCGCTTCAGGAAGCGCCCCGGCTTGACTTACCACTTTTGGCTCCGTGCCCAGCACTTCGATCCGGATCGGAACGCAGTGTTGCAATTCAATTTGCCGGATCGCAACGGCTCGATCCGGGCAGTCGAGCACGCCTTCTACGAGACCGCCCTGCGCGTCGCGGGCGCGATAAGCAAACTGTGGCATCGGCGTGGAAAATAATCCGAAACCTCAAATCGCAAACTGGAATCTGGCTTCGCTAGGTTGATTGGTTAAAAAGTTAAGATTCGTTTCGAACGAATCTAAGGTTTTTAACGAATCACGAATCACCTAGGCTTGTCCCTGATTGGCGCATAGGTCAAAATTTTACTTGTCATGCTGTCGGATTCTGGTAAGACCGCCCGGACATGAGATGTGCAGCAGCAACGATCGTGATCGTTTCTATTGCGTTCGTTTCGCAGGCATTCGCGGTTTTACGGCCGCTTTTCCCTGCGAAAGCGTCGCCGCCATTTAGCGGCGAACTGATCGTGATAGGAAACGATTCGATCCAGCATCCCGCTAAGCAAACGCCTGCTACAGCGCCAAGGTAACGGCTCTGTCAGTCGCGAGACGCAGGCGCGCCGCCTGCGTGACAGGAGCTTTCTCACTTCTGATCCAGACGTCGTCGCTTCAGCACTGTTCATCGCATAGATGGCAAAACTCCTGCGTATCTGGTTTCGCGTTTGTGCAAAAAAATTGGGAGTGTCGTTCTCGCGTCTCGTTGCCGACGCACATCGCGATGGAAAGCGTTTCGTTGTGCGTGCGGATGAAAAGCTGACTGCGTTTATGGAACTTGAATCGGCAATTCGTGATGGCCAGCGGTTCGCTGCGGTGCCTTGTTAGATGCGTGGTTCCGGCACACGGAAAAACTTATCGGTATAAGGATCTGTAACTACTGTTCCCGGGGCGAATCCGGTGACGTCGACCCACGCGCCAGTGAAGGGATTTGCACAAGATGAGGGCTACCACAAATCGGAATGCCATACGGAATAAGATTCTCGGCGACCTCTGCGGCAGCGTCGACAGCATCTTCAAGGGTCTTCGGGTTCTTAGCGATGACAGCCTCCTTAAACTCTACGCTGACGCTTCCCACCTTCGCCTTGAGCGGCTGCTTGGTAGCGCGCTCAGCCAGTCCGCCAATGTGACGCAAAAGCCTGTTCGCCCACGAGAATCCACAGTTGCGACGCATCCCCACTCCAACCGGCTTTGCTGAGGTTGTCGGCGACGATTTCCCAATACCGCTTCACTGAGGGATTCTGCCTCTTTCGCTCTCCACACAGCAGTAACAAGATGATATGATGCGACCCTCGTGACATCGACGACTCGACACGTTTACGAAGTCCAACCGCGCAAAGATCATCGCCGCGTCGATCTAATCCCGATGCGCTGCTATTCGGTCGGCTGCGGTACGAAAAAGCCCCGGATGCTGTCGATTACGCGAAATTCTACAGCCGTTCAGAGCAATTCATCCAAAGCGTATTCAAGGCGTGAGTTTGTAGATCGATCCGTCGTCGTTATCGCCTCCATGAACGGTGGCGCCGTAAAAGTTTCCGAACTGATCAACAACCATGCCGTTATAGGGAAAGGCTCCATCTGGAGGGCCTTGGAAGGGATGAACCACAGTCTCGGTCCACTGGCTGCCGGTAACAGGACTTAGCTTAAAGATAGTGCCACTGCCCAAACCACCTTCACTCGTAGTCCCATAGAGATTGCCAGCCTCATCAAAAACGAGATTGCTGATGGGGCTGTTACCGTCGGTTCCGCCTTGGAAGCTATAAAGTACCCTCTCCTCCCATTCACCGATAGGTCGGGGAGACAGCTCGTAAACAGCGCCAATGCCGTTCTCCCCGCCGTAATAAGTGGTTCCGTAGATATTACCCCCACGGTCGAAGAGCAGCGCGCCATAAGGAAAACTCCCGTCTGGTTGGCCTTGGAAGGAATAAATCGTCCTGAAATGCCATCCTCCAGCTCCACTCGGCGTTAGCTCGAAAACAACTCCGCTTCCATAATTACCACCGGTGGTGGCCGCACCGTAGAGATGGCCTTTGCGCAGAATCATCCTTCCAGCCGAGCCGCTGCTACCGTCAGCACCACCCGTAAATGCATGAATGACTCTGAAGTCCCAAGCTCCACCCGCCTGATGAATTTTGTAAATCGTTCCTAAGCCGTACGTGCCACCGGTCGGAGTCATTCCGTAGACATTGCCGCTCCGATCCACTGTCACCCTGGCACCGGGCCCGGAGCCATCATCTCCGCCAGTAAAAGCATGAATTACACTCTGGGTCCAAGTTCCTCCGGAGTTTGTTAGCTTGTAAACTACGCCGCAGCCGCCTTCACAGCTACCTGAACCGCCCGTAACAGCCGAGCCGTACAAGTTGCCTTCGCGATCCAGCGTGACTCCTTTATATGGCTCGCCTCCATCGGCGCCGCCTGTGAAGCTGTAAAGCACCGTGTGCATCCAGCCATCAACTGTGGGGCTCAGGCGAAAAACTGTGCCCCCTCCAAAATCCCCACCGAGCACGGTCGTGCCATAAATATTACCCGCGCTGTCCGTCTCTAAGTCGGTGTCGGCGTATTCGCCATCTTCGTCCCCGGCGAAGCCATAGATCACGTTAACGGTCTCTACTGGGAGAACGCCGATAGCTTTCGGAGCCGGCCCAATCAAAAGGCAGGTTAGTGCCAAGACGACAAGAAAAATTGGAGTTAGGTGGATTACTGGCTTCATGGTTCTTCCTTTGCTTTCCCCGCTGAGCTGATCGTTGGAATTCCAGGGTCCCGAGGAGACGAAGAACCTAGCGGGGGAAAGTCCTACGCCTGATTCGGGACCCGTTGAACGGCTTTAATTGTGGCAAAAATCAAGTCAGCCGTCAAGACAATTCGCCGCAACCGCTCATGTCCGATTCCAGTTCCCGAAACGCCGTCAGCATTTCATCCGCGTGCACAATAAAACGTTTTCCGTCGTGATGTGCGTCAGCAATCCAGATTGTTCGCGCTTCACAATCGAAAGCTGCAACGTAGCCCGAACTCCAACCCGCTTTCTTGAGATTCGTTTTCGGAAGTTCTACTGATTGTTCTCGGCCACTTGCGGTGCCGGTTTGCTCACTTCGAGCTGGGGCGCTCATCTTCAGGATTTGGGCAGCCTGCTCTTGAACCTGAGCCGCGAGAATCTTCATCCCTTTTTGCTGCTCGGCGATGATCGCTTCAAGTTTGGTGATGGTTGCTTGGAAGTCTTTGCGTTGTTGCGCGTAACCCAACGCGGTATTGCTGCCGCCCATACTGCGGAGCGGAACTTCAGGAGAATGCGGCTCGGTCTCCTGGACATCCAGAGCTGCTAGGCAAATCGGCAAACGAAGCATGCAAATACTTTGCCGCACAATTCACGGTGCGTTTTCTAAGTCACAAAGTAACAGAGCTGTTACCAACTAATTCTTGCGAATACGTCGCCCGGGTCAAGGCTCGTCTCTAACCTCACAGGGTCCCACTAGTGTTCAACTAATGAAATCACATGCAACCAAACAGAAAACTCCAGACGAGTAACTTACAGGATCAAATAAATGCCAACGTCGGCCCTTTCGACCACAGCAAGCTTTACCAGAAAGTAATCGAGGGCGGACTTTGTTGTTCGCCATAGGAAGGAATAGTTCGCAATGAAAATATGTCATGCATCCATTCTTGTCGTTCTCAGCCTGTTCGCCGCCCACTCGACCCGAGCCGCCGATTGGGAAATTGTTGCCAGCGCTAATGCTGGCAGGCAGGCTAATAGTTTGTCTTCGGTCGCAGCGGTGGCGGATAATGATGTTTGGGCGGTCGGATGGGCCTTCAACGCGCAGCTCAACGCTTACCGCACCGTAACTGAACATTGGAACGGCACACGCTGGTCTCTTGTGAGAAGTCCGAACGCGACGAACGGCTACAATCTCCTCAATGGCATCGGCGCCGTGGCGGCAAATGACGTCTGGGCGGTTGGCCAGGCAGCCATCGGCAGCACTTATAGCACCATGATCCAACACTGGAACGGCACATCGTGGAATATTGTTTCCAGCCCTAACGTTCCCGGATTCTCCAATATTCTGCAGGCGATTAGTGTCGTCTCAGCTAACGACATCTGGGCAGTTGGTTATTCCCAAGACACCAATTTTAACACCTTTACTCTTACCCTGCACTGGAACGGCACGACCTGGAGCATCGTTCCCAGCCCGACCGTTGATCATGACATCCTTTTTGGCGTCGATGCCATTGCAACCAATGATGTCTGGGCGGTCGGCCGGTCTCGACCGGGCGGATCCGGCGAAGACCGCACGCTGACAATGCATTGGAATGGCGCCAACTGGAATGTCGTGCCAAGCCCTAATGGCAGTGTAAACGACAATGACCTCTTTGGCGTCGCCATGGTCGCATCTAATGACGTCTGGGCGGTCGGAAATGATGGGAGCCTCGCCACGCTGTCGATCCACTGGGCTGGCGCCAGCTGTAGCGTCGTCCCGACTCCTATTGTCGATCCCAACACTACCAATCAGGTCCTGGTGGGCATCGTCGCGCTATCGAGCGACGACATTTGGACTGCGGGTTAGTATATTGTCCCTCTACAATCGCGTGCCCAGTTCACTTTGACGGAAAACTGGGATGGCTCGAACTGGAATTTTGTTCCGAGTCCGAACGCCCAGAATTCCAATAATCGCCTGCACGGGATCACCGCCACACCGGATGGCACGCTTTGGGCGGTCGGTACAACGGGCGTCTTCACCAGACCCGAGCGCACTTTGATCCTGCGGAGGAGTCCTTAGGAAAAACTAGTTATGGGAACCCGTTCTCTCGTTCTGTGCTGTGTTTGCTACTTATCTGCCTGCGCGGCGTTCGGCGCGGACTGGCAAATCGTAACCAGTCCTAACTCGGGAAACCAGCCTAACAGCCTCAACGCCGTCGCGGCCGTTGCTGAAAACGATGTCTGGGCGGTAGGTGCCTCATCAAGTAGTGACTCTTCCAGTTCTCGCACCCTGATCGAGCATTGGAATGGCACTAGGTGGTCGGTAGTCCGAAGTCCGAATCCCGGGGCAACCTTCAACGTGTTGACCGCGGTGGCGGTAGTCTCCGCTAACAACGTTTGGGCCGCAGGGTACTCGGCCAATAACACCGCCTACAGTACCCTGGTCGAGCACTGGGACGGCACGACATGGAGCGTTGTTCCCAGCCCTAACGGCTTTAACGGCGCACCGCAGCTCAATTTCCTGTTCGGAATCGCCGTTGTTTCCGCGAATGATATTTGGGCAGTGGGTTCGTTCTTCGAGGACGAGGACAACACACTCACTTTGCACTGGAACGGCGGCGTGTGGAGCGTTGTCCCAAGTCCGAACGCAGGTCCCGAAACAAACAATAGTCTTTCCGCCGTCAGCGCAATCGCCGCGAACGATGTCTGGGCGGTAGGCTCCTTTCAATCGGAAACAGTCGGAGCGGAATCTCGGACGCTCACGTTGCACTGGAACGGCACAGCCTGGGCTATCGTGCCGAGCGCAAACGACGGCTCCGAGGGCAACT
>QHPG01000136.1 GCA_003219005.1 Verrucomicrobiota bacterium | reverse complement strand
TTGATGCGATGGCGCCGTCGGATGCCAACGTTCTGATCGTAGGTGAAAGCGGTGTGGGCAAGGAAGTGATCGCGAACGCGATTCACGCCCGGAGCCGGCGAGCAGAACAACCAATGGTGAAGCTGAATTGCGCGGCGTTCCCTCAAACGATGATCGAGGGAGAACTTTTCGGTTACGTGAAAGGAGCGTTCACCGGAGCGATGCACGATTTTCCGGGAATGATCGCAGCGGCAGACAGCGGCACCCTTTTTCTGGACGAAATATCGGATATGCCGGCAGACTTGCAGACACGATTTTTGCGCGTGCTGCAAGAGCGCGAATACCGGCCACTTGGCAACACACAAACACTGAAAGCAGACTTTCGCGCGATCGCTTCGAGCAACCGGCCGATTGCCGAGGCGCTCGCGCAGAACCGGCTCCGCTCCGATTTGTACTACCGGCTAAACACTTTTCAAATCGAAGTGCCCCCGCTCCGGAAACGCAAAGAGGACATCCCACCGCTGATCTCGCAATTCGTAAAACAGTTTTCTCAACAACTTGGCAAACCTGAGCCAGAGATTTCGCCGGACGCGTTTCAGAAATTGCTTGATTACTCGTGGCCAGGGAATGTTCGCGAATTGCAAAACGCAATTGAATATGCGGTGGTGCTGGCGCGACAGGGCGTAATCGGCGTAAAAGAGCTCCGGCCAGAAATCCAATTGCCTCCCGAGTTGCAACAGGCCGAGCTCAGCGCGTTACCGCGCAGCGGCGTACAAACGCTTGATGACCTCGAGCGAACCGCCATTCTGCAGGCGCTTACAGAGTGCCACGGTAATAAGAAAAAGGCGGCCGAACTACTCGGCATCCAGCGCCCCACCCTCTACAACAAGATGAAGCGCTACGCCATCGAGTTGTAGAAGAGCGCGTGCAGACAGACTTGTTACTCGCCCCTATAAACGGTGCGCGCGGTCGGTGTTTCGTGCACCACGATCTCGCAAAGACCTGGACATGCTGACTCCAACTTTTTCCAGAACCATTGTGCCATATTTTCGATCGTCGGATTCTCCAGTCCTTCGATGTCGTTGAGATACTTGTGGTCCAGCATTTTCATTAGCGGTTTCATCGCGGCGCTGATCTCCGCGTGGTCGTAAACCCAACCTGCTTGGGGATCGACGTCGCCTTCGATTGAAACTTCGACCTTGAAACTGTGCCCATGTAACCCGCGGCATTTGTGTCCTTCCGGCACATTGGGCAAAGTCTGCGCTGCTTCGAAAGTGAAATCTTTCGTTAATCGTGCACGCATCACGCCCACATTACCATCTCTACATCTGCATTGTCATCCCGAACGAAGTGAGGGACCTCCCATAAACTCGGAAGATCACTCAGCTACTTTGCGTGACCGATCACCCATTGTGAGATCCTTCGCTCCGCTTAGGATGACCGCAGAGGTCGTCCGTCAATCGTTCAGACTCCCCGTTGTATCGGGCTCCAGATGAATTTGTGCATCTGAAGTTGAAACCGGACATCGAGTTTATCGGCCAGAATCCATTCAACGATTTCGCGCGGATCAATTCTTCCGAAAATCGGGGAGAACAGCACGGCATGACAGCGGGAAGGGAGATCGTAACGCTGCACCTTGTCGCGAGACCAGTCGTAATCTTCGCGGGATCCCATTACGAATTTCACTTCGTCGCGCAGCCTAAGATGATCGATGTTGGACCAAAGATTCTTGTCCACTTCGCCGCTGCCCGGTGTCTTTAGATCCATGATCCGATGAACGCGCGGATCGACTTTGGAGATATCGTGCGCGCCGCTAGTTTCGAGCAGAACCGTGCAGTCCGCGTCGCATAGCATCGACATCAACGGCAGCACGTTCTTCTGCAACAAAGGCTCCCCGCCCGTGATCTCGACCAAAGGACAACAAAACGCCACGACGGTGTTAACAATTTCCCGAAGTGTTTGCTTTTTCCCTTCGTAAAATGCGTACTCTGTGTCGCAATAGTTGCAGCGCAGATCGCAGAAGGTGAGCCGCACAAAGACGCACGGTCGCCCCATCCAGGTGCTCTCGCCCTGAATCGAGTGATAAATCTCGTTAATAGTCAGCGTCTTTTCCGGTTCCGGCATACCGTCGGAAGATCGAATCGTGCATTCGCCAAGTCGATAAACGTCTTATGCGAGCGATCGTAAAGCAAGTCTCGCGCGAGAGATCAATCTCCTCCCAGGCGTAGCGGATGCCTCGACGCCCGTGGGAACGGCGGTTTCTCGTTTGGTAATTTTACTAAGATTTTTGATTGACGGGCTCATGGCGCAACTCTACTCTCGCGGCCATGAGCTCCGGTTTCGCCTTAACCTCTTGCCGTTTTGCTCCATTTCCACTCCGCCCAATTGCCCGACTAACCCTCGTGTTTGTGGCGGGGATTTTCTTTGCGGCTGTTCTTGCTGCGCAAGCGCAGGAGTCTATTGAGCCGGACATCCTGCCTTCGTTGGCCGAGCCGCCGCCCTCGTCAGTGGAACCGCCGCCGTCTACCTCCGCAGAGCCATTCCCAGCCTCAACTCAATCATTGCCATCGAACACCGCGGAGCCATTGCCCTCATCAGAACCGCCGTTGCCTTCTTCCGAGGAGGCGTTTCCGTCTTCACGCGAGCCGCTGTCGTCATCAATGAACTACACTGGGGGCTACACAACCGTTGTTCCGGCGCCGGTACCGGCGGGTCCTAACGGCGTAGTGGACACCAGGGTATTTCCAGGTGGCGAAACGATTTATTCAAGTGAACCGCGTCGCGTTTACTACAAACTGGGGATGACAGTGCGAGGTGTGTGGGATGACAACATCTTTATCAGCAATACCAATCGGGTCTCAGATTATTATTTCGCGATTGAACCGTATATTACCGTCGGAGTCGGCGACGTCGAGGGGCGCAACAAGAGCTATCTCCGGTTGGATTACATGCCCAGCGTTATTCTGTTCGCAGATCACTCAGATGAAGACGCATTTAACCAGCTGATTCACGTCGAGGGCGGGTACGATTTTGGCCGATTGAGGCTGAGCTTGTCGGAGGATATCGCGCTACTGGAGTCGGCCAACCTCAACAGCTTCGTCGATACGACGGGGCTATGGGCAAACCTCGATGCGAGCGCGCCAACGCGGGTCAACATCTTCAGCACGCGCTTGAGGGCAGATTATCAGCTAACCGGAAAAGTATTTCTGCAGGGTGAGCTTGATTCCTTGATCTACTTCTATCCCGATAACATCAGTTCCTATATGATCTCCGGCGGGCTGTATGTTTACTACCATTGGCTGCCAAAAGTGACGGTCGGCATTGGCGGCACCGTCGGGTACGATTGGGTGGACGATCCGACTACTAACCAAACTTTCGAACAGGTGAACGTGCGCCTCAATTATGAGGTGACAAACAAATTTTTCTTGTATGCTTCGGCGGGTGTTGAGTTCCGCCAGTTCGACGGCAACCGCGGTACCTACACCTCGCCGGTGTTTGAAGTCGGGTCGATTTATAATCCCTTCAACGGTACCACTCTCACGCTGGCTGCTGGCCGGCGGATTTACAATTCCGGGTACCTTGCTAACCAGGATTTCGGTACCACATACATTGTGGGCCGGTTTCAGCAGCGTTTATTTCGGCGCGTTTACTTGGGCTTGGCCGGCGGCTATGAAAATTCAGACTACATCGCCACTGACCGCGACGTCAGTGCGCCGCGGAATGATAATTACTGGTTTATCGAACCGTCCGTTGACGTGTTGATTACCAGGTGGCTAAGTGCTGGCGTCTATTATCTCTATCGCGAGGACAGCAGTAATATCGATTTCTTCAGTTTCTATGATAATCAGGTGGGCGTTCGGGCGACGGTCAGGTTTTAAAAAGGGATTCAGTCGTTTGCGAACTGGGATGCCGCGGTGGTGCTTGCCGATTGTAGTTGCATTCGGGTTGCTGCCAGGCTTTCTGTCAGCCCAAATCGCGCCGACAACCAGCGGGTCGTCTCGGCCGGGCACATCTATCCCTAACACGCCAGCGGCTGTTTCATCTTCTGCTTCCAACGGCGGAGCCAGCGCACCGGCTGGTTACATTTTGACTCCGAACGATCAAGTGGCTGTCGAGGTTTTCGGCGAAGATGATCTACGCACAAATGGACGATTGAACCCCGAGGGCAACTTGAGTGTGCCATTGCTGGGCTCGATCCATTTGGCGGGACTGACCCTGCCTCAGGCAGCTTCAAAACTCACAGAGTTGTACGGCCGCGATTATCTGGTCAACCCAAAAATCAATGTCGTGGTCCTGAGCTACGCAAAGCGGCGTTTTTCGATATTGGGCCAGGTAAATCGACCTGGCAGTATCGAAATGCCCGATACCAATCCGGGCGGTATCGACCTACTGGAGGCGGTCGCCATGGCCGGCGGATATACGCGCATCGCCGCACCGGAAAGAATTACGGTGCGACGACATAACGCCAGTGGCGATCAAATTTTCAAAGTGAATGCGAAGCGCTTCACCAAGGGGAGCGGCGGCGGTTTTCTTGTCGAGCCGGGCGATACCATTACCGTGGGCGAAAGTATTTTTTAGCTGAAAATTTTGCGCCTTCGCCTTTCCGAGCGCGCTGCTTGAGTGTAAGCTTCGGGCCAATATTTACCGTGATTGATCCTGCCTACTCTGTGAGGGGAACGAACGTTCCCACAAATCCCGAGAAACCAGTCGTTTCTCTAACCGGGCATTACGCCGAGGGACTACAGACGTTTGATTTTCGGCGCTACTGGCATTCTTTCGTCGAGCGTATTTGGATCGTTGCCATCTGCGTTCTGGCCGGCCTTTTTCTGGCGCTGGGTTACCTCGCGCGGACGCCGAAACTTTATCAGGGGCACACAGTTCTGGAAGTGGATTTCCAAGAGCCGAGTGTCATCGCTGCGGACGCTTCCGCTCGCATGCGCTCCGCGTTTCTGGCCAGCCAGGAAGCCCTGCGAACCATCGAACAAAACCTAACTAACCAAACCCTTCTTTCCCGAGTCGTGCGTTCGGAGGGTTTAGCGGAAGACGGTGGACGCGCGCTTGTGGGTCAGAATATCGTGACCGATAAAACTTCCAACTCGGCGCAGCCCAGCGATTCCTCACAAGCTGCGAACAAGACCAAGAGTGCGACTGGTATCACAATATTTTCGCCGCTCGAAGAAGTATTGGGACGAGCGATCGTGGGCATGGTCAAACCCATAATCCGGCGCGGGACACGCCTGATCGATTTATACGTGACGCACCGCGATCCAGCCATGGCACAGCGCCTGTCCGACGCAATCGGTCGCGAGTACATCCGCAGCTCGATCGAGCAGCGCGCTTCGTTCAGCGAGGACGCATTGCGTTATTTGCTGGAAGAAGAACAACGATTGAAGGCGAACCTGCAAAAAAGCGAGGCGGCTGTCGCCGAATATAAGGCAAAGAATCCAGATGCGTTGCAACTTGGCGGCGGTACAGCCGCGACGGGCTCACAGGAGGGATCTGGTGCTGGCGCTGGCGGATCTCGCGGCGGCTTGGTGGAGGACAAACTACAAGAGCTAAACAACAAATTGACCGGAGCGAAAGCCGATCAGATCAGACTTGAAGGCGAGCTTCAGCAAGTTGAGCAAGCCGGCAACAATATTGACGCGCTGCTCGCGATTCCAAGTATCTCTGCCGCCGGACTGGTGACTGAAGCGCGGCGCAGTATTACTCAGATGGAAGCGACGATCGCCACCTACGCGCTACGATATAAGGACAAGCATCCCAAAATGATTGCGGCCAAGGCTTCGCTGGCCGAGGCGAAACAAAAGCTTCGCCAAGCGGTGTTGGAGCAACCCCCGATTCTGCGTAACGCCATCGAACAAATCAAGGCGACCGAGGCCAGCTTGCAACAAGCGTTGCAAGACCAGCAGGGCGTCGCCGTCAATCTCAACCGCACCGCGATTGGTTATCAGGAATTGGCTCGGCAAGCCGAAACCGATCGTGCGCTTTATGAGAGCGTCCTTCGCCAGATAAAAGACACAAATTTAACAAAAGACGTGAAGACGAACGCAGTCAGCGTCATCGAACATTCCCCACTTCCCGGTTCGCCTGTGAGTCCACGTCCGACAAAAACGATCGTTTGGGGACTGCTTGCGGGTCTGGCTGTTGGGCTGGCCTTCGTTTTTGGCCTCGACGCACTGGATCGCTCCATCAAAACCGTGGACCAGGCAGAAACTACACTTGGATTGCCTGTGTTTGCAGCTGTTCCCGAAACCACCGATGAAGGCCCTGTTTCCAGGCTAAAACGGCGAAGCAAAGCTTTGGGAAATTCGAACTACCGCGTGGTCGTGGAAACGCCTGAAAGCCCGGCGGCCGAAGCATTCCGTAATCTGCGCGCAGCACTTTCTCTGTTAGGCCCGGAAGTCGAGCGCAAGGTTTCACTTTTCACCAGTGCTCTGCCCGGCGAAGGAAAGAGTTTCACCAGCGCCAATTATTCGCTGGCGCTGGCTCAGCAGGGCTATCGCGTCCTTCTCATCGACGGCGACCTGCGCCGGCCAAACATGCACAAGATTTTCCGCTTCCCGAATGCGCGAAATAATTCGGACGAAGACAGCCCGCCGGGAGTGACGGATTGCCTGGTGGGTGAAGCGGATGTAGCCTCGGCAGCGCGCCAGATTCCCGCGGGAGAAATCCAGCTTGTGGACGAAGACATTGAACTGACGGGGAAAATTCTCACCGCAACGGGAGGCCAGCTTTTCGTTCTCGCGGGTGGACGGCGTGCGCCCAATCCGGCTGAGATTCTTGCCGGGCCGTTCTTCGGCCAGCTGATTATTGAAGCTGCAAAACTCTTTGATCGCGTAGTGATCGATAGCGCACCCATCCTGGCAGTCAGTGATACTCTGCTCATGACTCCACACGCCCAGACAGTTTGCATCGTTGTTCGAGCGGCAAAAACGCCGCGGCCTGCGCTGCGCCGCGCGATTTCCTTGCTGGCAAAGTCAGGGATTCGGCCGGCCGGTCTGGTTCTGAATCGACTGCGGCGGAGCGGCGGGGTTGGCTATTATTACTATTATGCTTCGCACGGTTACGGTGCAGAAGAAGGAGCGTATTCTCGCAGCTACCGTTACCGATCCAAGGCCGATCACGAAGTTAATGGAGCGTAATGCTGATATCTGACATGTCTGACCTCCGACTCCTGACTTCTGACTTCTGACGCCATAGGGAGCTTCCCCAGCAAACACCCAGATAAGTTGCCACATACAGCTGGATCGATTCGATTTGAAACGGGAAATCGATCAGCGCGTGCAGCGCCACTCCTACAAGTGCTATGATAACCAAAGGCTGCAGCACGCGTCTCCGCGGCGTCCAGTCTCGCCTCGCATGCTTGTTGTAACTACGAATCCCGATTGTTATTGCTCCAAAAAAGAGCAACGCCCATACCGTGCTTCCCATCCAGCCCCATTCCATCAGAGTCTGTAGGTAATCCTCGTGCAAAAATCTCCAGGTGCCCGGAACCTGGTTGACCGATCCGATGTTATAAGTTGGAAATACAACGCGAAAGGTTCCTGGCCCAAATCCGAACAGCCCCGCGTGGGGCAGCGCGGCTAACGCGACGTGGCAAGCCTGCCAGCGGCGTGAGAGTTTTCGCACAAGCGCCGGTCCGAATTGCAGTCAGATCGCAAGCAGTAATACGACCGCGACTAGCTGAGCCATGCGCGAGGTATTCGCCAGCACCCCGGCAATCGTTAGGATAAAAAGACTAATCCAAACCGCGCGCATGGCGGGATGAGGTCGCTTGCTAAAAGCTCGGATAACAAGCCCGGCACTCAATGGCCACGCCAGATTCAAAAATGCGCCGGCATTACCGTGGTAATAATATGTCGCAAAAAAAGTGCTCACTCCAAACTGCGGCGGTGGCGGCGGTTGCCAGAAGATCATCTGCGCGCCGGTGGCTTTCTGGAGCAAACCCAGAAATGCTATCGAGCCGGCGACGAGACCAATCACGTACCACAACCGAAGCAACCACCGGTTACTCTGAGAAAGGTCGACGACGAATAAGATCGTCCCCAGCAGCAATGTGCCTCGAACGATCCACGCCGCGCTGATCGTGTAATCAATCGAGCCGGCCAAAGGTGAAGCGAAGTTGCGTAGCGGGACGAAAACAAAAAAATCCGGGTCGTAGATTGACTTGGCGTTGAAAACCATCCAACCGCCGACACAGACCGAAGCCACCACTAGGAAAAATAGAAGCTGCGGAAATCGCGGCGTTCGCCTGCTAACAAGCAATTCAACGGCCCAAAGGACGAGGGCAGCCAGCAAGATCCAGTTGGTTATTTGGATGCTCGTCGATGTTGTCGCGCCGTACGCCCACGGGGCGTAGACAAGGGCAGCAAAAAAAATCCAGCGAGATGCGGCGCGACAAATATGAGAGATCACAGGCGAAAACGCCGAACTGGTTTCTAGTGACCCTGATCAGCGTCCTTTGCCAAACAGCATCGTGTATAAGGTTTTCAACACAATCATCGCATCCAGTTTCAGCGAGTAATGCCGGATGTAATAGAGGTCGTACTTGAGCTTCTCCACGGCGTCCTCGTCGCTCTCGCCGTAGGGATAATTCACTTGCGCCCAACCGGTGATCCCCGGTTTGACCAAATGCCGAAAATGATAAAACGGGATCGTTTGCTCATAGCGTTCGGCGCACTTGCTCCACTCAGGGCGCGGCCCAATCAGGCTGATGTCGCCCTTGAGTGCATTCCAAAGTTGCGGCAGCTCATCGAGCCGTAGCTTTCGCAGCCAACGCCCCACCGACGTCACGCGACGATCACCTTTGCGCGTGTAAATGTCTTCGTCTGGTTCGTCGGGCCGCGGGTGCATCGTACGGAACTTGAAGAGAATGAACCGTCTGCCGTCACGGCCTAATCGTTCCTGCCGGAAAAAAATCGATTTGCGGTCCTCTATCCATATGAAAAAAGGAATCAGCACGAAGAGCGGAGCGCAAAGGACCAGTGCTGTCGCGGACGCAACGATATCGAACAGTCGCTTCAGATAATGGTAGGGAGAAATGCGAGCCAGTTGGAAACCAGTCTGGAGCGGCCAGAACGGATCGACAATCCCCAGCGGCAGAAAACGCCAGTGCGTCTCATAAAATGATTCCAGCGTATAAACGCGCGTTTGCTGAAACTGGGCGCGCACCAGGCGCTCCAGCAGTTCGATGCTGAGCGAACTCGCTCTTTCGGCGAGAATGATGCCGCTGTAACGTGGATTGTCTAACTTGGCTGCGAGGTTTCCTTGCACAATCGGCGATCCTTTACCGGCGATTGGCTGGCCCACCCGCTTCTCGTTCGCATCTACAAACTCAAGCGGCTCTCCGTTCGGTGAATTCTTGTAAGCCTCGTAAAAACGCGACGCCCTCGCGCCGCCGCCGATAACGAGGAAGGACCGGCCGGCGCTGCTAGCGACGACATATTGCCGGACCCAACGACGGTAAGCTAGCGATACCGGCAGAAAAATTGCAAAGCTCAACAGCAGCACACCCCGGCTCGGCTTCATGGTCTGATCGAATGTGGCCGCAGAATAAATCAACATCGCGCTAACCATGGCCGCTGCGATGAGGGCAAGAATGTGTTCAGCCGCGTACCCGAGAGTGAGCTTCTCCACAGTGCGATCATAGCCGCCCACAAAATAAAGCGCTGTCACAATGACGCCGAGTTGAATCAGGTTAACGATGAAGAATTGAAACGGCGTGGCATAAAACGCATCGTACCGAAACCAACCTACCAGTCGGTAAATCGCGAGCCAGATCACTACATCGAGAAGGAGATACAGCGCGGCAGCCGCCCACTCGTGGTAGACAAAATGCGACCAGAAGCCAACCCTGCGCCCAACCGCGACGGCGGACTCGCCGACGCGTGTTGAATGCTCCTCGTCAAACGCAAGAAATTCTTCAGAAATCGTCTGCGATTGTTCCCTGTTTGCCATGAGGCCGCCCATTATATGCTCAACCACGCTGAAGCGAAAGACTACTTTGTTCAGGTCGCCTGTCCGTCAGCACGCTGCCCAAGCGGACGACGCAGGCGCGTGCGCCATGCTTGACGCTCCAAGCAGCGTTCATAATCTGAAGCGCGCCGCTCGGGCGGCGCACTTCACACGGTGAATATTTTATCGGCTTTTTACCGCTCCTCGGTTGGAAAAAAAATCATCGTCGCGATCACCGGCATCATTTTGATTCTTTTTGTGATCGGACATCTACTTGGGAACTTGCAGATTTTCATCGGACCGGACTGGGTCAACGGTTACTCGCAACATCTGCACGATCTGGGTCCGCTTCTTTGGCTAATTCGTTTGTTCCTGCTGGCCACGGTTATCATTCACATCTACCTGACCATCCAATTGGCAATTGAGAATCGCCGTGCCCGGCCCGAGCCCTACATGGACAAGCGCTACGTCAAAGCAACGTTCGCCTCCCGTCACATGGTGATGAGTGGGCTGATCGTGCTCGCATTTATCGCTTATCACCTTGCGCATTTCACCTTTCGCAAAACTGATCCGCGCTTTGCGTTGCTTAAGCCTGATCCTCTCGGCCATTACGATGTCTATTCAATGATGGTTTACGGGTTCCAAAACTATTTCGTGTCGGGTTTTTACGTGCTCGGGCTGTTCTTGCTCGCGCTCCACTTGAGTCACGGTTCATCGAGCTTTTTTCAATCGCTGGGATTGAACGACAAAAAAATGACGCCGCGTCTCGCCGTCGGCGCCCGAGTTTTCGCGTGGCTACTCTTTGTCGGCTACACCTCCATTCCCGTCGCCATCCTTTTGGGACTCATCAAGCCGTCACAACAACTATGATCGGAACGCTGGATTCAAAAACTCCACCTGGCCCGCTCGCTCAAAAATGGCGGAGCCATCGTGACCACTTGCGGCTGGTGAGTCCAAACAACCGGCGAAAGTTTGAAATCATAGTCGTCGGCAGCGGGCTCGCGGGCGGCGCGGCCGCAGCGACCCTGGGTGAGCTCGGTTACCAGGTGAAATGCTTTTGTTTCCAAGATTCGCCGAGGCGCGCGCATTCGATTGCAGCGCAGGGTGGGATCAACGCGGCGAAAAATTATCAGAACGATGGCGACAGCGTTTACCGATTGTTCTACGACACGATTAAGGGCGGCGATTTTCGTTCCCGCGAAGGAAACGTTTACCGGCTTGCTGAAATCGCCAACAACATCATCGATCAATGCGTGGCGCAAGGCGTGCCGTTTGCGCGCGAATACAGCGGCTATCTGGGGAATCGTTCCTTCGGTGGCGCGCAGGTGTCCCGGACCTTTTACGCGCGCGGCCAGACCGGCCAGCAACTTCTGCTCGGTTGTTATCAGGCGCTCTGCCGTCAAATCGCTGCCGGCACAGTGCAGATGTTCCCGCAGACAGAGATGCTCGATCTGGTGATTGTGAATGGACAAGCCAAGGGAATCATCACGCGCAGCCTGCGCTCGGGAAACATTGACAGACACGCAGCCGACGCGGTCGTGCTCGCCACGGGCGGATATGGGAATGTCTATTATCTCTCGACCAATGCGCGCGGCTGCAATGTCACAGCCACTTATCGTGCCTACAAAAAGGGAGCGCTTTTTGCCAATCCATCCTTCACACAAATTCATCCCACCTGCATTCCGGTCAGCGGCGAACATCAATCCAAGCTTACGCTAATGTCCGAGTCACTGCGTAACGACGGACGCGTCTGGGTCCCGAAACGCAAGGAAGATCGCGAAAAAGCGCCGGGCGAAATTCCCGACGCAGATCGCGACTATTATCTCGAGAGAAAATACCCCAGCTACGGCAACCTTGCGCCGCGCGATATTTCATCGCGCGCAGCAAAGGAAGTTTGCGACGAAGGTCGGGGCGTCGGCCCCGGTGGGCGCGGCGTCTATCTCGATTTTGCGGATGCGATCAAAAGACTGGGCGAAGAAACGATCCGCGAGCGCTACGGAAACTTGTTCGAAGTCTATGAAAAAATCACCGGCGAGGACGCCTACAAAGTGCCAATGCGAATTTACCCGGCGGTGCATTACACGATGGGCGGTCTCTGGGTCGATTACGATCTGATGAGCAATGTGCCCGGCCTGTTTGTGATCGGCGAAGCGAACTTTTCCGATCACGGCGCAAACCGGCTCGGAGCCAGCGCGCTAATGCAAGGTTTGGCTGATGGTTACTTTGTTTTGCCTAACACGCTGCCGAGTTATCTCGCCGGGCAGATGGGAAAACGGCCCTCGCCGGATTCTCCGGAGTTTAGAAAAGCTGAGCAAGATGTGCGCGTGAGAATTGAAAAGCTGCTGAATGTGAATGGCACCCGGTCGCTTGATTCGTTCCACCGAGAACTCGGCCTTCTCCTCTGGGAGAAATGCGGAATGTCGCGCCACGAAAAGGGATTGCGCGAAGCGCTGCAAGAAATTCCTGAGCTGCGAGAAGAATTCTGGCAGGATGTGCGCGTCCTGGGCAGTGACGAAGATTTTAACCAGTCCCTCGAACGCGCCGGGCGCGTTGCCGATTTCCTCGAATTCGCCGAGCTGATGTGCGGGGACGCGCTCGAGCGCGACGAATCTGCTGGTGCGCATTTTCGCGAGGAGCATCAAACGCCCGACGGCGAGGCGCTCCGCGACGACGAACGTCATGCAGCAGTGTTCGCGTGGGAATTCGGAGGCGATGGCCAACCGCCAAAATTGCATCGCGAGCCGCTACGCTTCGAGACCGTGCATTTAGCGCAAAGGAGCTATAAATGAGAAAGGCAACTGTAGGGCGGGCGCTCCGCCTGCCGACCCAAAGCCGAGCAACCGATGTGGTTGCCCTACAATTCTTGTCACCATGAACTTTCGGTTGAAAATCTGGCGGCAACCCAACAGGAAATCGCCGGGCAAACTCGTCGATTATGATGTGCGCGATATTTCGCCAAATACGTCATTCCTCGAGATGCTCGACATTTTGAATGAAACGTTGCTCGCACGCGGTGAGGAACCGATTGCGTTCGACTCCGATTGTCGCGAGGGAATTTGCGGCACATGCTCGCTCACGATTAACGGCGAGGCTCACGGTCCCGATCACCCTGGCGCGGCGTGCGAGCTTTACATGCGCAAGTTTCGCGACGGCGCAACGATTATAGTCGAGCCATTCCGCGTAGGATCATTCCCGATCATAAAGGATTTGGTTATCGATCGCAGCGCGCTGGATCGCATCGTGCAAGCCGGTGGGTTTATCTCCGCCCGCGCCGGCTCCGCGCCCGAGGCGAATTCGATTCCCGTTCCCAAGCACGACGCCGATCTGGCGATGGAAGCCGCAGCCTGCATCGGCTGCGGCGCGTGCGCAGCGGCTTGTCCGAACGGTTCGGCCATGCTCTTCACTTCCGCGAAAGTCTCGCACCTGGCGCTGTTGCCGCAGGGACATCCGGAGCGCGAGAGCCGCGTCCTTAAAATGGTGCAGGTGATGGACGCGGAAGGTTTCGGTAATTGCACTAATACTTACGAATGCGAAGCGGTCTGTCCCGCCGAGATCAGCGCCAGTTTCATCGCGAAATTAAATCGCGAATACGCACGAGCTGTGCTGCAACGCAGCGCCGGCGAATAATTGCACGCGTGTTCGCGCACTCTGGGGAGCGCAGCCTGCTAGCCTGCAGTTGCCGGCAGCCTGCCGGCAACACTTTT
>QHPG01000135.1 GCA_003219005.1 Verrucomicrobiota bacterium | reverse complement strand
AGCCGGGCTTCACGCTGATTGCTGTTGGAACACTGGCACTCAGCATTGGTGCGAACACCGCCATCTTTAGCGCAATCAACGCCCTTCTGCTTCGCCCGTTACCGGTGGAAGATATTGACCGGTTAGTTTCTAGCTACGCGTTGCGGGAGGGATTTGATCCTTTTGGATCTTCATTTTTGGAGTACGCCGCCTACCGGGATCGGAGCCATTGCTTCATCAGCAGCGGTATTGCAACGGAGCAGTCGTTCAATCTGATCGGTCAGCGCGAGCCGGAACGCGTCCGAGGCGCCAGCGTCATGGCAAGTTATTTAAGCACATTAGGCGTGACACCAGTCCTCGGTCGCGCGTTTTCTGCCGATGAAGATCGGCCTGGCGGACCTTCGGTGACGCTCATCGGCTACGGTTTCTGGAAGAAACATTTCGCCGGAAACATTGGAGTAATCGGTCAATCGCTCAACCTCAATGGCCGGACTTACAACGTTCTTGGGGTGATGCCGTCAGGATTCGATCTTCCCGGTGCAGCTGAAATTTGGATACCGCTGCAGACGAACATCGACAACCTGCCATTGACTGAGCGGGCGGCGACGAGTCATGAAATCGTCGCGCGATTAAAACCGCAGATCAGCGTGAAGCAGGCAGACGTCGAATTGAAAGCCATCGCTCGTCAACTGGAGCAGGAATATGCCAACTTTCGGCGCGGCTGGAGCGTGAAAGTTATTTCACTGCGTCAAGATCTTCTCGGCGATCTCGAAGGTCACGTTCGGAAGGCGTTATTTGCGCTGGTGGGCGGCGTCGGATTTCTCTTGCTGATCTGTTGCGCCAACGTAGCCAATCTGCAATTGGCCCGTGGCATCGTGCGCCAAAGGGAGCTGGCGCTGCGTGGTGCTCTCGGTGCTGGTCGATGGCGCCTCGTCAGGCAACTTCTTACCGAGAGTATGCTTCTAGCTCTCGTCGGTGGTGCCGTTGGTTTGCTTCTCGCGAACTGGTTGGTCCCCACGCTGGCCATGCTCAATCCCATTCGGGGAATTTCGTTCGCTGCGTTTTTGGATAATTTCGAACCCGATCGGCGAGTCTTGGCTTTTGCAGTGGTGACGACTCTGCTCACCGGAGTTCTCTTCGGATTGCTTCCCGCCTTGAAGGCAACTAATGCGCACGAGCTGATGTCACGCATCAAGGAGACCGATCAACGGGCAGGGGGTGACGCTTCCGCCCGACGCTGGTTCCACGGTCTCATCATTGCCGAGATCGCCATCGCTCTGACGCTATTAGTTTGTGGTGGATTGATGGTGCAAAGCTTCCAGCGCCTTCAACACGTCGATCTGGGATTCATTCCGGACAATCTGCTCACGTTGAAAATGGTGTTGCCGGCCTCGAAGTATTCGCAATACCGGCAGCGTGTCGCGTTCACGGATCAACTGCTGGAGCGAGTGCGCAACGTGCCTGGCGTCGTATCGGCGGGAATCACAACAAACATTCCGGTTGAGCGTGAAACTTCATACGACGCGATTTTCAACGTCGAAGGGCGGCCGCCACCGAATGCGAATGAAGTTCCGATTACATCTCATCGAATCGTTACGCCGGATTATCTGGAGACGCTCGGTGTTGGGCTCATTAAAGGAAGATTGGTCGATAAAAACGACCGCGTTGAAATGCTGCCCGTCGTCGTGGTTAGTCAGGAGTTCGCCCGGCAAGCTTGGCCGCGAGAAGACGCCATTGGCAAAAGAGTTCGGCGCATCCGGACTGGCCAAACGTTTCCGTGGATGACGGTCGTCGGCGTCGTCAAAGACGTCAAAGAAGACCGTTTCAATTATCGGATTAACCGGCCGGTTTGGTACGTGCCGTACGCGCAGGTAGAGAACGATTTCCCCGTCAATCTCGTCATACGAGCGGCGGTTAATCCGAGTTCCCTGACGGCAGCGGTGCGTGAAGTCATTCACAGTGTAGACCCCGATCAGCCGATCTCCAACGTAATGACGATGAACACGAATCTGGGCACCGTTCTCGTCACGGAGCGCTTCGGCGCGGTCTTAATGGGAACACTCGCGATCTCCGGATTGCTGCTCGCTTCTATCGGACTCTTTGGCGTGATGGCCTACTCTGTCACGCAACGGACCGGCGAGATTGGATTGCGTGTGGCGCTGGGCGCACAGGCGAAACACGTGCTTGGGCTGGTCATGGGCCAAGGCGTGAAGCTAATTGTGTGGGGCGTAGCGATTGGATTAGCGGTCGTATGGGGCACAACACGATTGCTAGCGAGTTTACTCTTCGAAACAAAAGCAACCGATCCCGCGACGCTTATTTTGATTTCGCTGCTGCTCGTCACAATAGCGTTGCTGGCCTGTTTCTTCCCCGCACGCCGCGCACTGAATGTCGATCCGATGATCGCGCTGCGTTCTGAATAACTCACCCCATGCAAACGTTTCTCCAAGATCTTCGTTTCGGTTTTCGTATTCTTCGGCGCAGTCCGGGTTTCTCGATCCTCGCGATCCTCTGTCTCACACTCGGCATCGGCACAAACGCGGCTGTTTTGAGTTGGATCGAGGGAATTTTGATTCGGCCATATCCCTTAGTCGCGCACCAAGACCGCATGTTTGCGTTGAACGCCACCACGCGTGGTGAGAACGGATACACAGGACTTTCCTATCCCGAATTTCTCGATTACGAAAAAAATTCCACACTCTTCGAATCGTTCATTGTTGATAAGATTACCGGCACAACGCTGAGTGTGGGCGATCGCGCGGAACGCGCGTCGGGCGCAATCGTGTCGGCGAATTATTTCGACGCGCTCGGAGTGCGACCGATTCTCGGGTGCGGCTTCAGGCCGGAGGAAGGTCAAGGTCGCAACGCGCATCCAGTGACCGTGATCGGTTATCAGACTTGGAAGGATCGTTATGGCGGCGATCCGAACATCATCGGCCGAACGCAATACCTCAACGGGGTTCAACACACCATCATTGGTGTCGCGCCGGAAGAATTTCACGGTACCTTCATCGGATATTCCTTCAGTTTTTGGGTGCCGGTCTCAATGCAGGAGACTTTTGACACCGGTTACAAGATGGAAGACCGCAGTGCGCGTTGGATCGAAGGCTACGCATTTCTCAAACCTGACGTAACGCGTCAGCAGGCGGACGCGGAGCTTCACGCGATTTCGCAACGGCTGGAAAAAGACTATCCGGAAACGAATCGCGGTCACGACCTCTCGCTATCGCCGTTGTGGAAAACGCCGTTCAATCAGGCTGGCAATATGACATCGACGCTCGCAATCACGATGGCGGTCGTGTTTTTTGTTCTACTCATCGCGTGCGCGAATGTAAGCAACCTGTTGCTTGCGCGCTCGCTGCTGCGCCGACACGAGATGACCATGCGTCTGGCCCTCGGCGCGGGGCGACGCCGTTTAATTAAGCAACTTTTCACCGAAGGATTGTTGCTTTCACTGATCGCAGCCGTCGGCGGAATCGCGGTTGCCTATTGGTGCCGCAACGCGCTCGTGCTTTCATTCCCTTCGCCCGCGGCAGGAATCGTGATTGATTTGCCAGGACGGATCGACTGGCGTGTACTGGTGGCAAGTGTCGCCATCTGCATCGGCGCTACCATGCTGTTTGCGCTGATGCCTGCAATTCATGCCAGCCATGTCGATCTTTCCGGCGCTCTCAAAACCGACGGCGGCGGAGTAGTCGCAGGTAGCAGCCGTTCGCGATTGCGCTCCGCGCTCGTGCTTGTTCAGATTTCGCTCAGCTTCGTTCTGCTCGCGGGCACAGGCTTGCTCTTGCAAAGCTTGCAGCGAATGCAGAAGACCAGTCCCGGTTTCTCTACCGATGTGATTGTCGCTAGCGCGGACTTGGTCTCGGCTGGATACAATTTGGAACGTGCAAAAGCTTTCGACACGCAATTACTCGATCGGGTGCGCGAAATTCCGGGTGTGGAATCGGTGACTTTGTCCCGATTGCAACCGTTTAGCTACGGAGTCTTCTCTACTGCGCCGCTGACCATCGATGGCTATCAAACCGCCCCCGACGAGCAATTAAATTCCTCCTACCTCGAAGTAGGTGAGGACTATTTCAAGACCTTAGGTGTTCCAATTGTAGCCGGCCGCGAATTCCAACGCACCGATGACGAGAATGCGGTGCCTGTAGCGATCATCAATGAAACAATGGCGGCAAAATATTGGCCGCGAAAGGATCCGATCGGACAGCGGCTTAAGGTTAAGGATCGCTGGCTGCAAATTGTCGGTGTGGCCAAGACCGTGAATTACGAGAACAAGCTCGAGCTCCCCAGGACATTCTTCTACGTGCCAATGCGACAGAACTTCTTGGAGAGTAATGCCTTTCTTATCCGCACGCGCGAGACTCCGGGGGCGATCAGGGCTGCGCTCGCGCGCGAAGTGCACGCGCTCGATCCAAATCTCGCGCCGACTGCTCCATTCCGCGTACAAGAACAAGTGGAGAGGAAAGGCTACACCCAGCGGCTCGCCGTCACGTTAATCGCAATCTTTGGAGCAATAGCTTTGTTTCTGGCAGCCATAGGTCTGTATGCGGTCATGTCTTATTTCGTTTCGCAAAGCGCGCGCGAGCTCTGATTACGAATGGCCCTCGGCGCTAACGCCAGAGATCTTTTGAGGCTCGTCGTTTCACGCGGTCTGAAATTGACCGCGGCAGGAATCGTTATCGGCGGCATCGCCGCCCTGATTCTGACGCGTTTGATGGGCAATCTGCTCTACAAAGTCAGTCCGCACGATCCGCTGGCGTTTGGGTCCGCGTTCGGGGTGATCACGATTGCGTCGTTGGCTGCGTGCTTCTTGCCCGCGTGGCGTGCGACTCGCATCGATCCAGTTCAAGCGCTGCGCGAACAGTGATGAATTTATGATCAAGGATCTTCAATTCGCGTTGCGGCAGCTGCTCAAGCAGCCGGGATTCACGTTGATCGCGGTGCTGACGCTTGCGTTGGCAATCGGTGCGACCACAGCCGTGCTGAGCTTGGTCAACGCGCTCCTGGTTCGGCCGTTGCCTTATAAAGACCCGCAGCAATTGGTCCTGCTTCTTGAGCACTTCAAATCGCAAAATCTGGAGCGCATTCCGGTTTCGCCGCCCGAATTCGTTGATTACGAAACGCGGGCTCTCAGTTTCGAAAAACTCGGCGCGTTTGGTTACACGAATTTCAATCTCGCCGGCGAAGACAGACCCGAGCGGATTTCAGGCGCGACTGTCACCGCAGGAGTGTTGCCGTTGCTCGGTATTTCACCAATCAAGGGCCGATTCTTCCAGCCGGAAGAATGCACCCTCGGTCGCGATGATGTCGTGATCATCAGCGCGCGGCTGTGGCACCGCCGGTTCAACAGCGACCCGCAGATCATCGGGACGAAGCTTCTTCTCAACGGCAAAAGTTTCACCGTTGTAGGCGTGATGCCAGCAAGCTTCGACTTTCCGCTTCAGCTTTTTAATCTCGGCAACGGCGGGCGATTCGGCGAGCGCGCGGAAATTTGGAAGGCACTCGCTTTCAGCGACGAGGAGATGAAAAAGCGCGGGTCGCGCAGCTACGCGATTATCGGGCGATTGGGTGCGGGAACTTTAGTCGCGCAAGCGCAGACGGAGATCGAAACAATCAATGCGCAGATGCGTCGCGAGCATCCGGGAAATTACTCGCAAGACAATAGTTTCGGCGGTGAGGTGTTGCCGTTGCATGACTTGGCTGTGGGCGGGATGCGCCCGGCGCTGCTCATCTTGCTCGGTGCTGTCTGCCTCGTTCTCCTCATCGCGTGCGCGAATCTCACCACGATGTTACTTGCGCGCGCTGCCACGCGCGAACACGAGATGGCGATTCGAGTGGCACTCGGCGCCGCTCCGCTGCGACTGCTCAAACAGGTCTTCACTGAGAGCGTGGTGCTTGCGCTAATCGGAGGCGCCGTGGGCGTTGTTTTGGCGCTATGGGGAATTGAATCATTGAAAGCAATAGGCGCGCAGACTGTGCCACGACTACGCGAAGTGAACGTCGATGTAATCGTTCTAGGTGTCACGTTCGCGATTTGCGTCGCAACGGGAATCATTTTCGGTCTTTCTCCCGGTCTGGCCAGCGCGCGACCAGAACTCACTGAAGCACTCAAGGAAGGCGGCCGACGTTCAACTCAAGGCAGGCGACGAAATGGTTTGCGCAACGGACTCGTCATCGCTGAAGTCGCGCTGGCGCTTGTGCTGCTGAGTGCTGCAGGCCTTCTCATCAAGAGTTTCGCCAGGATACAAAACGTGAATCCAGGGTTTAACCCGCGCAACGCGCTGACGTTCGAGGTTTCGCTTCCGAAGATTCAATACCCTGACGATTCCTCGGTCGTCCATTTCAACAACGAAGCGCAACGGCGAATCGCTGCGTTGTCGGGAGTACAGGCTGCCGGATTCAGCACAATCCTGCCACTCGCTGGGACCAACAGCGATTGGTCTCTTGCGATTGAAGGCCGACCTTTAAACAACAACAGCCCAAGCCCTGACGAAGAAAAAAGGCAGGTTTCTCCCGATTATTTTCGCGCACTCGAGACGCCATTGATCAAAGGCCGGTTCTTTACGGATGCGGACAACGCAGACGCGCCGCGGGTAATCATCGTCAATCAGGCATTCGCAAAGAAATTCTGGCCGAATGACGACGCCTTAGGCAAACGCATTACCTTTGATGATGATCCGAAGAAAAATCCGAAGTGGATCACGATCGTGGGAGTTGTCGGCGATATCCATCATTTCGGATTGGATATTGAGCCGAAACCGGAAATGTACGTTCCATTCTCTCAAACGCCGTACTTCACCACAATCTACGTAGTCAGGAGTAACCAGGACCTGCGCGGTTTACTTCCAGCGATTCGGCGCGAAATTCAGGCGATCGATTCGGCGGTGCCCGTTGCGAACGTTCGTACATTCGAGAACCTCATCGCTGACTCAGTCGCGCCACGGCGTCTCTCTGTTGTATTGCTCGGAGTGTTTGCAGGTGTCGCGGTGTTGCTGGCCAACGTCGGAATCTACGGCTTGATGTCGTTCCTGGTTGCCCAACGGACTCACGAAATTGGCGTACGGATGGCGCTTGGTGCGAAACGGAGTGATGTGCTGAAACTGGTCCTCGCCCGCTCGCTCAAACTGATTTCAGCCGGAACAGTTATCGGCCTGATTATCGCAGTAATGAGCACGCACACGTTGCGAGCGTTGCTCTACAGCGTAAGCGCATTCGACGCGCCAACCTTTGTGCTGGTGACGATTCTGCTGGCTGCCGTGGCGTTGGTCGCAAGTTACCTGCCGGCGATGCGAGCAAGCAAGGCTGATCCAATGATCGCGCTCGGTCATAACACCTGATCCCATGGTCAAACTTCGTCGCCTGGAACGCAGTTATCCTCTCGGAAAAGAGAAATTCTTTTACGTATTGCGCGACATCAATCTAGATATTGAGCAAGGCGACTTTGTCTCGATCATGGGGCCATCCGGCGCAGGCAAATCGACGCTGCTTCACATCCTCGGGATGCACGATCACGGCTGGCACGGTGAATATTTTTTCGGCGAGGCTGCTGTGCATCATTTGAAGTCGAAGGAACGCGCTACGATCCGCAATGAGCAGATCGGCTTTGTGTTTCAGCAATATCACTTGCTCGATGACCTGACGGTTTACGAGAACCTCGACATACCGCTGTCCTATCGCCGGTACAGCAAAAGCGAACGCGCGGCGCTCGTGGCCGACATGCTCGACCGTTTTCAGATTGTCGGTAAAAAAGATTTATATCCGTCTCAGCTTTCTGGCGGACAACAACAGCTCGTTGGTGTTGCGCGTTCGATC
>QHPG01000106.1 GCA_003219005.1 Verrucomicrobiota bacterium | reverse complement strand
GCATCAACTCGATGGCGCAACAGGCCAAGCCCATCGGCATCGGCCAGAGCGAGTTTTTCCGCACCCAATTAAGCGCCGCGTCGAAGCGAGTGAAAACCACGTTGCCTTCGATTTTTGAATCGTACGCTGTCGAGCGAGCCTCCGTCATCACTGAACCTTAAGTTCACGCTCCACCCTCGCAAGAGAAAACGAGCCACAGATTGACACGAATGAAACACGGATTACGAAAAAGACACACAAACGTCCCAATATAAATCTGTGTTCATCTGTGGCTGAATTCATGATTCGCTCCAGTACACGAACGCCATGACGGAGTTAACACGCACTCATCTCGATGCCCTCGAGCAGTTGTTGCCGCGTTTGAGAGATTACGGAAATGAATGACTAACGCGCCGGGTTTATTGTCCATTAACTTCGCGGGGTCATCCCGAATCCCGAATGCTTTCGGGATGAGGGACCTCACAATCGTAGTGCGGATATTCTAGTAATGAGCGTGATCAACCAGCCCGTGTGAGGTCCCTCGCTTCGCTCGGGATGACACGCATATATTAGTTGTACAGCTTAGCCATTACACGACGCGGTGACTTTTAAAATTCGCGACGCGAAATTGAGCGATGCACCAGCGCTTGCGGCGTTGATGTGCGAGCTCGGCTACCAAACAACTACCGCAGAAATGCGTCAGCGTTTGAAATCCATCTTAAGCGATGCGCACTACCGCACATTTGTCGCGGCAATCGAAGGCCAGGTTTGCGGAATGATTGGCACGTTTGCGCTTCCCAGCTACGAGCACAACGATTTGTCTGGGCGAATTCTTGTGTTGGTTACATCGAGCACGTCGCGTCGCGGCGGAATCGGCCGCGCATTGATTGCCGCCGCAGAAGGAGATTTTGCGCGTAGAGGAGTTAGCCGCATCGCTGTAAACACGCGGCTTAGCCGGCAAGACGCGCAAAAGTTTTACGAGGCGCTAGGTTACGAGCGGAATGGATGGCGATTTGTGAAACAACTCCCAGTGAGTGAATGATGGCGTGGAATGTGGCAAGCGTGGAGTGCTTTTTCAATCACAGCGATTGCATGGGGGGTTGTTCAAAACGCCTGGCCGGCGGAGACTCCAAGTGAGCCTGTGGAAGTGGAAGAAGTCAGGGTAACAGGAGAGGCGACGGGCTCGCTCACTTCTTCGTCCCCAGAGGAATCCGCGAAACAAAAGCAGCAGGTTCCCGGCGGTTTCACGATCAAGGGTGCCGAGGAAATGAAACTTGGCCGGGCATCGAACTTTGAAGATTTGCTGCAACGCGCACCTGGAGTTTTTGCTCAATCGGAAAACGGTGGTGAAATATCGAAAATTTCAATTCGCGGTTCCGGCATTACAGCAGAAGACGAGCCGCTCGGCGTCATGTTTTTGCTCGATGGTCTGAGCTACACCTACGGCGATGGTGAAGCTATTCTTGAAGACGTCGATGTTAGCGCGCTGAGCCGCGCGGAGATTTTTCGCGGTGCAGCAGCGTTCAAGTATGGTCCGCTCACGCTCGGCGGGGCCATCAACCTTGTGCCATTTACCGGTTACGATGCCGCGCCTTTTCAAAGTCGAATCGAAGGAGGAAGTTTTGGTTACCTTCGCACAAACGCCACCAGCGGCGCAGTGGAAGGGCCGGTGGATGAATTTGCGTCGGTCAGCTTCCGATTGCGCGACGGATTTCGCGAACACAGCCGTGAGAACACAGAAATTCTTTTTGCGGATGTCGGTTATAAATTGAGCGAACAGATTGAGAATCGATTTTATTTGACGCTTAATCGCACCGACCGTCAGCTGCCCGGCGGTTTGACGAAATCAGAAATGGAAGAGGCGCCATCACGGGCGAATCCCTTGGCAATTGCACAGGATTGGAACAAACAATGGGAGCACATTCGGCTGGCGGATAAGCTGAGTATTCGGACCGACGAGATCCAGTTTGATGTTGGCGTGTTCTGGTTTTACCTCGATCTCACGGACCGCGGTTTTTTTTTCACCCGACTTCCGGGCGGGAATCGAAGAGGTTTATTCGAACAATTTCGGCGGCAACCTGAATTTCGTTAGTCGCCGCGAACTCTTTGGCCGCCGGAATATCCTTACCATCGGTGTGAGTCCCCAACTTGAAGACGAGCACACCCAAAATTACGAAAATAATTTCGGGCACCCAGGCGCAACCACGGCGCGGAATGAGGGGATTTCAGTCAATGTTCCGGCTTATCTCGAGGACCAATTTTATGTCGCGCAGCAATTGTCGATTCTCGCCGGGGCGCAGTTGATTTTCGCACAGCGCGATTTCCGAGATTATTTCCTTCGCGGCGCGGAAAACCAATCCCACCTGCAGGATCTTTATGGCTTCAATCCAAAGCTGGGCGCCATTTACGAAATCAATCACGACACGCAGGCATTTGTGAATTTCAGCCGCAGTTTCCAAGCGCCCTCGTTTGAGAGTCTAGTCGAGTTTACGGAGGGTCCGGATTCCATCGCCGCTTACACGCCACTCCAAGCGCAACACGCCTGGACCATAGATCGGCACACGCGGCGAATATTCGCGACTTCAGTGGGAGTTATCGCTCTATCGCTCATGGTTCCGAAATGAATTGCTCGAGCTCAACGATATTTTTGGGAATGATATCGGTACCGTAAACGTCCCTCGCTCGATTCATCAGGGAATCGAAGCCAGCCTGGAAGTGGAATTGCTTCAGGGCATCCTGTTTCGCAAGCAAGCGAACCGACCAGGAGATCGCTTGTCTTTAGACCAAAGCTACACGCTCAACGATTTCCATTTCGATCAAGACCCGGTTTACGGCAATAACCGCATCGCCGGAATCCCGATCCACGTCTATGAAGCGCAACTGCTTTACGAAGGACCGTTCGGGTTCTATGCCGGGCCAAATGTACAATGCAATCTCTCTCGCTACGCGGTCGATCATGCAAATACGTTCTTCGCCGGTGCTTATGCCCTTTTGGGGTTCCGTGCCGGCTTTCGACACAACAAAGGGTTCTCAGTATTTCTGGATTGCAAGAATCTTACTAATCAGCGCTACGCTTCCTCCATCGACGTAATCGCCGACGCGCAAACAGCTGAGCGTGCCGAGATTTTTCACCCCGGCGATGGGCGGGCTTTTTACGGTGGAATTTCGTGGAGTTGGTAAACTCCTTTTACGTTGAGGATCTCGCGAATCGAGCAGAAAGGTGTTCCCAACGCCGAAGAAGCGCACCCTTATGAAATCCAGATCGTTTTCGCATTTGTGAATTCGCGAATGCCGGCGGCGCCGAGCTCGCGGCCGAAGCCGGAACGTTTTACGCCGCCGAACGGCAGACGCGGGTCGGAGGCGACCATTGTGTTGATGAACACCATTCCACTATCCAGCTCAGACGTGAAAAGTTTCTGCTCCTCGGGATCGTTGGTCCATGCGCTGGAGCCGAGGCCAAATGTGGTGTCGTTCGCCAGTTCGATCGCTTCGTCGGCATTGCGCACACGGAAGATAGCTGCAACCGGGCCGAACACTTCTTCGCGGTACGCGGGCGAGTCTTTCGGCACGTTAACAAGAACAGTCGGTTCGTAAAAAGATCCCGGGCCATGAATGCGATTCCCGCCGGTCAGTAATTTTGCCCCTGCGGCGATCGATTTCTGCACTTGATCGTGGACGCCTTGCAGGATCTGTTCGGTCGCCAGCGGACCGATCTCAGTTTCTGGGTCCATGGGATTGCCGATCTTGAGCCCGCGCATGCGGTCAACGAACTGATTGAGAAACTCGTCGTAAATCTGATCCGCGATCATAAATCTTTTTGCCGCGATACATGATTGCCCGGTGTTGATTGTGCGCGCTTTAACCGCGGTGCTCAGTGCGCTCTCGAAATCTGCACTGGGCATCACAATGAACGCATCGCTGCCGCCGAGCTCCAGCACGCTTTTTTTGATCTCGCGCGCGGCCGTGCTCGCCACCGCGCTTCCGGCTTTTTCGCTGCCCGTTAGCGTCACTGCTTTTACGCGGCGATCGACAATCACTTTTTCCACCTGATTCGGTTCGATGAGCAGCGTTTGGAAAACGCCGTCATCGAATCCGGCGCGGCAAAAGATTTCTTCAATGGCCAGCGCACACTGCGGCACATTGGACGCGTGCTTCAGGAGGCCGACATTCCCAGCGATTAGCGCCGGCGCTGCGAATCGAAATACCTGCCAGAACGGAAAATTCCACGGCATGATCGCGAGCACCGGTCCGAGCGGTTGATATTGAACGTAGCTTTCAGCGGCGTCGGTCTGCGCTACCTCGTCCTCCAAAAATCGCTCGCCATTCTCGGCGTAAAACCGGCAGCCGCGCGCGCATTTCTCGATTTCAGCTATCGAATCGCGAAACAGTTTGCCCATTTCGAGAGTGATAATCTCAGCGTATCTTTTCTTTTCCTGAAACAGCAACTCGCCCACGGCGTGCAACAGCTCGGAGCGCTGGGTGAATGTGGTCCGACGATATTTCCGAAATGCGTTTTCTGCGCAGCTCAGTCGTTTCTCGATTTCCGCATCGTCGACAGCAGAAAACTCCTTCAGGTTTTGGCCTGTCGCCGGGTTGTTCGAAGCGATCGGCATACGATTTAGTAAACGCTCGCCAGCCATTTGTCATCCTGAGCGAAGTGAAGGACCTCTCCTACGAAGGGGCGGCACGTTGAGTAAATAGCGTGACCCACGATCCTGTGTGCGGTTCCTCGCTCCGCTCGGAATGACCTGCGTTGCTTGAAGTGCCCGTTACAAGCGCAGCCCCTGTGGAATCAAAACGCGATCGAGCAAATCGAAAAACCATTGCACCAGCAGCGCCAGGAGAGCCGCCGGAATCGCGCCTTGTAAGATCGTTACGTGATCGTTCAGGTTAAGGCCGCTCAAGATCGGCTCGCCCAATCCTCCGGCTCCGATCAACGCCGCCAGCGTGGCAGCGCCGACGTTGATCACCGCGCTAGTTTTGATTCCAGAGAGGATCGAGCGTGACGCCATCGGCAGATAAATTTCCCAGAGCCGCGTTCTTGGGCTGAGTCCCAATGCAATTGCGGATTCGCGCAATGATCGCGGGATGTCCTGCAATCCGCTCGCGGTGTTGCGCACTATCGGAAGCAACCCGTAAAGAAAAAGCGCAGCAATAGCGGTGCGAACGCTAATTCCGAAAAAGGGAAGAGGCACAAGCAAGGCCAGCAACGCGAGCGATGGGATTGTTTGCACAATGCTAGCAAAACCAAGAATGGCCTGGCCAATCGGTCCGCCGCGACTAGCAACAATGCCGAGCGGAATGCCGAAGATCACCGAGAGCAGCAGCGAAAATCCCGCCAATTGAAGATGGCGAAGCGTCCAACGCGCGAGCTTGTGCGGAAATGATTCACCAAAGTGGGAGGGGCCTGAGTGCCCCGACGGTCGCGGCGCTCCCACATTGAAATACAAATCTGCCGCGTTCGTGTAATTTTTTGTGCGCTCCGCTTCCGCGTTGAGGCGAATCATGCGTCTCTCGTCCAGCGTTCCTTCCAGGCGACGCAATGCAGCAATTGCATCCGGGCGCGTGGACTGTCGAAACAAGAAGACCGCCTCATACTTCGAAAAGAATTGAAGGTCGTCTTGGAGAACGACGAGATCGTTTTGTTCTATCTTTGCATCCGTCGAGTAGGCGTCCTTTACGTCGATCGATCTGTTGGCGAGCGCGCTGTAACCGAGCGCGTGATCAATGCCGATGACGTTTTGCTGGGGAAGAGCGTAACGCTCGCGCAGCGGTTGCCAGCCATCCTGCCGATCCAGGAATTCGTGCGTGAGTCCGATCTTGAGCCCGGGATGTTTTCGCAAATCGCTGATCGTGCGGACACCGAGCCGTTGAGCTTCGCTGCGCCGCATCACCAGCGCATAAGTATTGTTGAACCCGAGCGGCTCCGTCATGCCTACGCCGAACGTTGCGAGAGACTCACGAATTTGTTCGAGCGATGATGCGTCACCCCTTTTTAGAATCTCTTGTGTGATAGTTCCAGTGTATTCCGGGTAGGCATCGATCTGGCCACCACGCAGCGCTTGCCAGAGAATGATCGTGCCACCCATGCCCTGGCGATGTTCCACTGGAATTCCGGCGTCGCTTAGCACGTGCTTGGCGATTTCTCCCAATACGTATGACTCTGTGAATTTTTTTGAGCCGATTACCGCTGGCGCAGCAGAGGCAGAATGAATCAGGAAAATAGGAACGCAGGAAAAGATTAGAAGAAAATCTGGAAGCCAGAAAACCAGGAAAAACAGAATACTTGAATCCCAATTCCTGGATTCCTGGTTTCCAGATCCAACTATTTCTTCTTTTCCTGCTTTCCTGATTCGATTCATACAGTCGCGATTCCGCGCTGGGCGTTAATGAATTCCGACACGAACGCATCGGCGGGCCTCTCGCGGAGATCGGAAACCGTACCTTTTTGAACGATGCGTCCTTCGTTCATGAGGACGATTTCGTCACCGAAATAAATCGCTTCCGCTAAATCATGAGTGACAAAGAGCACCGCATGTCCTAAGCGCGCGAAAATTTCCTTGAGGTCGTTTTGTAACGAAGCGCGCACCAGCGGATCCAGAGCGCCGAGCGGTTCGTCGAGCAACAGCAGTTCGGGCGAAAGCATTAAAGCGCGCATTAAGCTGACACGCTGCCGTTGCCCACCTGAAAGTTCGACAGGATATCGCGGGAGCAGGTTGCCGGAAAATCTTGTTAACTCGCACATTTCGCGCAGCCGCGTCTGCATTTCCTCCTGGGATTTTCCGACATGACGCGCCATCAACAGGACATTGGCGCGCGCGGTCAGGTGCGGGAACAGCCCGCCTTCCTGGATGACATAACCAATCCGGCGGCGAAGAGAGTCGATGTTATCGGGGCTGATCGGTTCTCCGGCGAAGTCGATGCGGCCAGAGTCCGGCTCGATTAAACGAATGATCAACCGCAGCAAAGTTGATTTTCCGCAGCCGCTCGGACCGATGAGTACAGTGGTCTTTCCGCGCTCAATCGAAAGATTTGTCGGGTGCAATGCGGCTGCATGCCCGTAGCGTTTGCTGACATCGATGAGTTTAACAAGCGCGCTCATTGCGGAAGGGTGATGCAGGCAATCCTGCCTGCAAGTTCTTGCTCTGCAAACGCGCTACCGGCAGACAGGATTGTCTGCCTCACATTGGGACAACAAAATAGAAAACGCCGAACAAGCGCGCATCGTCAGTCCACATCTGCACAAATTCGAATCCAGCTTTGCGGGAGAGTGCGGCAAACTCTTCCGGTGCGTATTTGTAGGAAAACTCAGTGATGATTTTTTCGCCACGGCGAAAATGGAACTTGTGCTCGTCAACGTGAACAAAATGATCGATTTCGCTGACCAGGTGCATTTCAATCCGGCCGGCGGCTGAATTGTAGATCGCGCGGTGCCTCCATTGATCGAGATCGAAATCTGCGCCCAACTCGCGGTTCACGCGCACCAACAAATTCAAATTGAATTGCGCGGTGACGCCAGCGCTATCGTTGTAAGCGGCTTCGAGCACATGCTGGTCCTTTTTTAAATCAACACCGATCAGCAGGCCACCCGCTTTCGCCAAGGCTACGGCGGGCAAGCCGTTCGGGCGGCAAACATTGGTTACGCGACGCAAAAATTCTGTCGCTTCGCTCGGCTCGAAGTTCCCTATGGTCGATCCTGGGAAATAGACAATGTTGCGCACGACGTTGCGGCTTGGTGAAGGCAGCACTACAGGTTGCAGGTAGTCAGCGCAGACTGGCAGAATTTCCAAGCTAGGAAAAATTCTTTGGAAAAGAACAGTCGATTCGCGCAATTGCTTTTCCGAAATATCGACTGGGATGTAAACAGCGGGACTCTCGAGCGCTTCGATGAGAATGCGAGTCTTGGTGCCGGCGCCGGTGCCAAGTCCGATCAGCTCGATATTTGGCCCGAGGCGCGATGCGATATCGGCGCGATTTTGATCCAGAATGTCGATCTCAGTCCGAGTAATATAATATTCCGGCAACTCGCAAATTTTTTGAAAGAACGTCGCGCCCCGCTCATCGTAAAAATATTTGGACGGAAGCGTTCGCGGATTGCTGGAAAAACCGGCAATCACGTCTGCCAGGAAATCAGGACCGGCAGACGGAACCTCGGAAACAGATGGGATGGCCGTTCGTGCTTCGGCGGTCATTATGGCATTATCGTTCGGCGCGTATCTGGTGGTCGCGCTCCTTGTCGATTCACCGTAGATCGCGCGCGAGTCTGATCCCAGTAAACTGCCAGCGTTTTTCCGGTTGAAAGAAATTCCGGTACGTCAGCCGAATGTGAGGGCGCGACGTGGCACAGGAGCCGCCGCGCAAAACGTATTGGTTGCACATGAATTTGCCGTTGTATTCACCGAGAGCGCCCGGGGCCGCGCGATAACCGGGATAAGGCGAGTAGGCGCTGCGCGTCCATTCCCACACGTCCCCAAACATTTGGTGAAGCCCTGAGTTCGACAGGCTAGAAGCCTGTCGGCCGAGATCGGCTGGAAGCCGATCTTCCGATGCGGCGCACGGCGCGGGATGGAACAGTTCGCTCTCGACAAAATTTCCTTTGACCGGACACTCCAATGCAGTGCGCTCCCATTCGAACTCTGTCGGGAGGCGCGCGCCGGCCCAGTTCGCGTACGCGTCGGCCTCGAAATAACTGATGTGCGTGACTGGTTCGGATTCATCGACGGGGCGAAAACCTGAGAGTGTGAAGTGCCACCATGCGCTGTCGCGTTTGGTCCAGTAAAGCGGCGCTTGCCAGCGTTGTTCGTTCACCGTCATCCAGCCGAGCGATAACCACAAGTCCGGCCGCGTGTAGCCACCGTCTTCGATGAATTCGATGTACTCGCCGTTTGTTACCGGTCGTGACGCGAGTGAAAATGCGGGAACCAGCGCTTGATGGCGCGGACCTTCGTTGTCGTAGGCGAATCCACGACCGTCATGGCCGATTTCGACGATTGCCTCCTCGAAATCGACAAAATGGCAGGGACGGACCGCCAAGCCGTTCGTCGCAAATTTCCGCGCGCCCGGCGGTCGCGCCCTACCTCGAAACACCGGATATAGCGGATTTTGCGCGAACACGTGCTTGATGTCCGTAATAAGCAATTCCTGATGTTGCTGTTCATGATAAATGCCCAGAACAACGATTGGCTCGATTTCATCCAGCAATTTCTCACCAGCGTCGGAAAGCAGATCGTCGATGTGCGAATCGATGGATGCGCGATAACGCTGTGTTTCCTGCACCGTTGGGCGAGAAATCAATCCGCGCAGATCGCGCCGATGCATATTGCCAGCGGCGTTGTAGTACGAATTAAAAAGATAAGCGTACTGAGGAATTTCGGCCCGATATCCCGCAAGGAACTTTTTCAGGATAAACGTCTCGAAAAACCAGGTGGTATGAGCCAGGTGCCACTTGGTCGGGCTGACGTCGGGTATTGATTGGACGACGTAATCTTCCGGTTCAAGGCCTAAGCACAATTCGTTCGTAAAATTTCTGATTCGATGGAAACGAGCCAGCAAGCCTTCCACACGCGCGCGGCTCGAATTCAAATGAGATCGTTCCGCCGCTGCCGTGTCGGTAGCGGTGTCAGCCGAGGCCAAGCTCAAAGATTTTCTCCCTCTTGTTGGAGTTCTTCCCGGCGCGCTTCGAGCATCTGGTCGTGAGCCGCTTCCTCGACGCCATCAATTACGCAATGTTCACCGACCGTTTCTTCTTCCTCCGTGCCGGGGCGCGGCATGCGGTGACCCTTGGAGCTGGCGATCACACTCCACTCTTCAGTTAGATCGGCATTATCGGGAGTTTCCTCGGGCGGTATATTATTTTCCTCGCCCATCAATTCTTTGCGCGCCTGCTTCCAATCCGCCTCAGTAAATTCCTCAGGGTTGCGCTCGTCGATCATCGCAATTTCTCTGGCGCGATTTTCTACTTCCTCCGATGATGGTGCGCCAAGCCCATTGCCATGCACCTCGATTTTTCCCGGGCGAGGTTCTGAGTAATCGTTCATAACCAATAATGCGAAAGGCCACGGCGCTCTGTTCGCAACTATACTGTGGACTACAGATTGGAGGCTTGCAATACAAGCGATAAAAGAGTCTGCCGACTTTTACAAGGGACCCGAGAATGTCATTCTGAGCGGAGCGAAGAATCTCGGATCAATTTGGGATCGATTCTCCCAACGGAAATAGGCCAGAGATGTTTCGCTCCGCTCAACATGACAGCTCCATGAGGACGAGTTTTAGATGAATAGGGAAAAAGCCGTTCAACTCGAAGACGGCGCCGTGATTGCTTTTGAAGAATACGGCGATCCAAACGGAGTGCCGGTGATATTTTGCCATGGCTGGCCGAGCTCACGAACGATGGCGCGACTCACAGACGAGCCGGCGCGCGACCTCGGTGTTCGTATCATTTCACCCGATCGGCCAGGCATTAGTGGCTCCAGCTTGCACTCTGATCGCAAGTTGACCGATTGGCCACGCGTTGTGGAACGAATCGTTGAGCATCTCGGTGTCCGCGAATTTCGAATGCTCGCGATATCTGGTGGCGCACCGTACGCGTATGCAACGGCGGTTGCGATGCCTCAGCGGGTGCGGGCAATCGCAATAGTAGGTGGCGCGCCTCCAATGGAGGAACTTGTCAACGCCGATGGATTGCTCCCGCTTTACCGCTGCATGCTGGCACTTTATCGAATTCGACCGCGACTTCTGCGAAGATTATTTCATCTGGCGCGGCCGGTTCTGTCGTTGCGGCCGCCTATCCGCCTTCGTCCGCTGCTCTTAAAAATTTTAATGTTGCGGCCGTGCGATGCTGAAAGTTTGCGTGACGCAGCGGCGTTCGAAGCCATTTTTGAAAGCCAACGGCGTGCCTGGCGCGGCTCGGCTGAAGGCGTGATGGCTGACGCACAGATCTACGCGCAGCCGTGGGGATTTGCCATAGAAGATGTGCGCATTCCGGTGCGGCTATGGCACGGGAAGGAGGACCGCGCTTTCTCAGTTCATCTCGCCGAACGGGTGGCAAAACGTTTGCCCAACTGTAAAGCGCGTTTTGTTGATGACGCCGGACACTATTCGCTGCCGATCCGTCATATGCCCGAGATCTTGAAGGATCTCATTTGTAATGCCGACACATCGCGCTGAGAAAAGAATGAAGCGCGACGCTTGCGTGCCTGTCACCACCTAAGCAGCTGCCGCACGTTTTTCGAGAATGTAATCATGAATCGTATTTACAGTTCGAAGCGCTTTACCAGCTACGTCGGAACTGGGCACACCGACTCCAAACGTTTTTTCCATGCTCACTACCAACTCGAGCGCATCAATGGAATCCAAGCCGAGTCCATCCGGGCCGAAAAGTGGTAAATCGTCGCCGATCTGATCAGGAGTAACTTGCAGCATCAGATTTTTCACAAGCATCTCCTTAATTTGGGCGCGCAAATCAGGCTCGGACATAAACGAGCCGCGATTTTGCCGTAGATCGCGGGTCAGGTCAAACGCATAGGAGCGATGGCGATTCTTTTAGTGGGCCTCTTCTGAAAGCGATGCGAGGACGCCTTGCACTCCAAAAGCACTTCGTGCGAAAATCATCAACCACTGTTTTTATTTCGCGCGAGCTTTGGGAGTGCGCACGCGTCGTCGCGTCGCTTTTCGACAATCAAACCTGATCGGCTTTGTCGCCGGGCGCGACTGCTTCAGTTGGCTGCGGCGACACCACGCTCGCTGAAGGTTGGTTCTCGCTTCGCGCCACGGTGGATTGTGCCGGTTTTACGTCGGATTTGGCTGTTTCTGTCTCGGACTTCCCGGCCTTATGCAGTTCGTCGTTGAACTCGTCCTTTGCCTTTTGAAACTCCTTAACCGCCTGGCCCATGCCGCGCGCCAGTTCCGGCAGTTTCTTTGCTCCGAACAAAACCAGAATAATCAGCAGGATGACAATCAAGTCCGGTCCTGCCAAGTTCATGAAGCTGGCCAGGAGATTCATAACTAACTTTAGCATCAGGCTGTTTGCGCAAGTTGCAAGGCAATTCGGCAATCAGCGGCCTATAGCTACAGGGCAAGCCCAGCCGACGAGAGGGTTGACACGCCCGGCCTGCTATGTGAAAAAGGAATCCCACATCCTATGCGTCCTATCTGGAAAGGCAGCATCAGCTTCGGCCTGGTTTATATTCCGGTGGCAGTTTACCCGGCCACGCGTGAGGAGAAGCTGAGTTTCCGGCAGCTTCGGTCAAGCGATCTCAGCCCGATTCGATACAAGAAGATTGCAGAAGCAGACTCGAAGGAAGTCCAGGCCGATCAGATCGTGAAGGGTTTTGAATACGAGCGCGGCCGTTATGTTGTTCTAAAGGATGAGGACTTCGAAAAGGTGCGGATAGAGTCCACGCATTCGATCGATATCACCGACTTCGTGGATTTGGAACAGGTCGATGCGAAGTTTTTCTACAGGCCATATTTCCTCGAACCGCAAAAGGGTGGGGAGAAAGCCTACGCAGTTTTGCACAAGGCCCTCAGTGGGACGGGCAAAATCGGTATAGCCAAGGTTGTGATCAGCAACCGCGAGCATCTCGCAGCCGTTAAGCCCGATGGCTTGTTCCTGATTCTCGAGTTGATGCACTTCGCCAGTGAGATTCTAAGCGCCGACGTTTTGAAGAATGGTTCCACCACAGCTGTGAGCGATAAAGAATATAAAATGGCGCAAGCGCTCATCGAGAGCATGACCATTTCCTGGGAGCCGGAAAAATATCGAGACGAATACCGGACGGCGCTGATGGAAATCATCGAACAAAAGGCGCAGCACAAAGAGATCACCACGAAAGCGCCAGCTCCTCCGGTGCCGACCAATGTGGTTGATCTGGTTAAGGTTTTGCAAGATAGCCTGAGCCGGACGCAAGCAGTCAGGCAAAAACGTAGCGCTGCTCGCCCTGTTGGCCGCCGGTCCACCAGCGCGCTGGTCAAACAACGGCGACGGGCAGGCGCTGTAGGTTGATTGCCAGCTGCGTGGCATTGCAAATTGTAAGGCGAGTATTATAGTCAGCACTCCCTTATGGCTAAGACTGCCTGGATCAATCGCAATGAACGCAAGCGCGCGACGGTGAAAAAGTACGCCGCGTTGCGCGCGAAGTTGAAGGCGAAAAAAGATTATGCCGGCCTCGCGCAGTTGCCGCGTGATGCCAGCCCCACTCGTGTAGTGAACCGGTGTGAAGTTACCGGGCGCCGGCGCGCCTTTATTCGCCGGTTCAAGATGTCGCGACTTACTTTTCGTGAGCTGGCTTCGCAAGGGTTGATCCCTGGCGTAACCAAGTCGAGCTGGTAAATTTCTCTGCCACGTTGCTGTGCGACGTTAACCCGCCGCGACGGGTTGCTACAGATGGACATTTCGATTTTTCCCCTCGCTCTGGCGCCAATTGCCGAAGCAATCGCTGGGCATTGGGATCCGCCCGGAATTCTCCTTGGTAAACTGGCCATTATCGCCGCACTGGTTGGCTTGAACGGATTTTTTGTGGCGTGTGAGTTCGGCATCGTCAAAGTGCGAATGAGTCAGCTCGATGCCTTAGCGGAGGAGGGTAACCTACGCGCGCAGTTTGCCAAACATGTGCGCAGCCATCTCGATGCTTATCTGTCGGCGACGCAGCTCGGTATTACGCTGGCGAGTCTGGCGCTGGGCTGGCTAGGCGAACAATTTCTGGCGCAAATGCTCTCGCCGTTCTTTGCGCTGCTGCACATTTACTCGCATGCGTTCGTGACCTCGATGTCGATCGCGCTGGCATTTGTAGGCATCACGTTTCTGCATATCGTCTTCGGTGAACTCGGCCCAAAGTACACGGCGATTGCTAATCCTCTGTCTGCCACTCTGCGCTTAGTTCGGCCATTGGGTGCGTTTTACGTTGTGTTTAAACCAGCCATTTGGCTGTTGCACAAATCTTCGAATTTTCTTTTGCAAACCGTGTTGCGTCGCCAACCGGTGCCGGCGACAGAGCTGGCGCACACCGAAGAGGAATTGCGCCTGATCCTGGAGCAAAGCGAAAAATCGAAAGAAGTCTCGCCGCTCGGACGCAGCTTGCTCATGAACGTGCTCGACCTGCGCAACCGCGTCGTGCGCGATATCATGACGCCTCGCGGTGAAATCGTTTACCTCGACCTCGAGGATGATTTCGAAACCAATGTGAAAAAGGCCATCGAATCGCGCCACACGCGCTTTCCGCTGTGCCGTGAAAATCTCGATAACACGGTGGGCCTCGTTCACATCAAGGAACTGCTGCCCATGATGCGCGATCCACACCCTGATCTGTTGAAGATCAAACGTGATCTGATTCCGCTGCCGGAGATGATGCCGATTGAGAGTTTGCTCAAGTTATTCCTGAACAAGCACGCGCACCTGGCGATCGCGGTAGATGAATTCGGCGGCACTGTCGGGATGGTCACACTTGAAAATGTACTGGAGGAGTTGGTCGGCGATATTCAGGACGAGTTCGATTTTGAGAAGGAAGAATTTCGCAAAATTAGCGCGAACGAATTCAGCGTTGACGGAGCGCTCGGACTTTATGAACTGAATGATCTCGCCAAGCTTGAGCTGGAGAGCGCGGACGTAAGCACCATCGGCGGTTATGTTACCCATCTGCTCGGCCACCTGCCAAAGACGGGCGAGCAAGTCAAGATCGACAATTATCTGGTGACCGTTTCACAAGCTGATAGTCGCCGCGTCAAGCAACTTAACTTTAAGAAATTGAGTGAGGCGCCGGCGTCCGTACTCGGCAAGTCGTAGCCGTCGCCGATAAAGTAAGTTAGGATTGCCTAACTTATGAATCGATCCAGGAGCGCTGTAGTGCGGGAACCGGTGCGCATCTGGCGAAGATCTACAGGCGCGCTCTCGCTCCCGGAAGTGCACCGCAGCGTGGTAGTGCCGGTGACGGCCTCGTTCTGGCGGAAGTTGCTGGCATTCTCGGGCCCGGGTTTTTTGGTCGCGGTAGGTTACATGGACCCGGGCAACTGGGCGACGGATCTGGCTGGTGGCGCGCAGTTCGGTTACTCCCTGCTGGCGGTGATCGTGGTCTCAAACTTCATGGCGATTCTGCTCCAGCATTTGTGCATCAAACTGGGTGTCGCCACAGGACGCGACCTCGCCCAAGCGTGCCGCGATCATTATTCGACGCCGATGGTCTGGTTTCTTTGGATTCTGTGCGAGCTGGCCATCGCTGCGTGCGATCTGGCTGAGGTTGTGGGTTCAGCGATCGGATTGCAATTGCTATTCAAAATTCCGCTCGTGTGGGGTTGCCTCATTACCGCCTCGGACGTGATGCTCGTGCTATATCTGCAAACGAAAGGATTTCGTTACATCGAGGCGATCGTTATTACGCTCATCGCCATTATCGGCAGCTGTTTCGCAGCCGAACTCATTTTCTCGAAACCAAGCATAACTGGCATTTTGTCAGGGTTGGTGCCGGGGCCGCATATCGTTGCGAACCAGGCGATGCTCTACGTCAGCATCGGCATCCTCGGCGCGACGGTGATGCCGCATAATCTTTATCTGCACTCGTCGATCGTGCAGACGCGGAAATTTGAGCAAACCGTCATCGGTCGGCGCGAGGCGATCAAGTTTGCCACGATCGATTCAACGTTTGCGCTCATGTTTGCGCTATTCATCAACGCAGCGATTCTTATTCTTGCGGCAGCGGTTTTTCATTGGTCCGGCCATCAGAACGTCGCCGAAATTCAAGATGCCTACCGGCTGCTGAGTCCGCTGCTCGGCGTGGGCGTCGCGAGTATGCTGTTCGCCGTCGCATTGCTTGCGTCCGGGCAGAACTCGACCCTCACCGGCACGCTGGCAGGCCAAATCGTGATGGAAGGTTTTCTGAATCTCCGCCTCAAACCCTGGTTGCGTCGACTGATCACGCGACTCATTGCCATTATACCGGCCGTGCTCGTAATCGGTATGTTTGGCGAAGGCAAGACAACAGACTTGCTCGTGGCGAGCCAAGTTGCGCTAAGCATGCAGCTAGGCTTCGCGGTCTGGCCGTTGGTGCGATTTACCGGCGAACGCACGAAAATGGGTGACTTTGCTAATCGGCTTTGGCTGAAAATTCTCGGCTGGACGACAGCGGGGATTATTATTTTGCTCAATGTAAAACTGCTCCTGGACACGTTTCTACCCGCGTCGTTGCTGAAATTGCTTTACGGTTTCTTTCATCTGGCCATTTCGACATAGTGAAAAATAACGAAGCCCGAATGACGAAACAAAACTGGAAGCTCGAATGACGAAGCAGATCTCGCTTTTGTTTTTCGTGCTTTTGGCTTTGTCATTCCTTCGAGCTTCGCCATTCGGATTTCGTCATTTCTGCCATGTATAAACACATTCTGATTCCGCTCGAGAACAGTGCCGCTGATGAGACCATCCTGGCGCATATCAAACCTCTCGCGCGCATAACTGGCGCGGCGTTGCTTCTGGTTCACGTGGCCGATGGCTGGGTGGCACGGAATTTCCAGCAACTCAAGCTTGCCGAAAGCCAGGAGATGAAAGACGACCGCGCGTATTTGGAAACACGGACACGCGAACTCACGAAAGAAGGCTTCACATGTGATGCCGTTTTGGCGCTCGGAGAACCGTCCGACGAAATCATCAAGCTCGCCCGCGAACGAAGCGTCGATCTGATCGCTATGACAACGCACGGGCACCGTTTCATCAACGACATTCTTTACGGGGCGACTGTCGACAAAGTGCGCCACGAAGTGGACGTGCCCGTGTTGCTGTTGAAAGTGAAAAGCTGAGGTGAATGACGAAGCCCTAATGGCGAATGACGAAGGAATGAACAAATAACGAAACCAGAAAAATTCGCGGTATCCGCGCAGAACTTTTCGTCATTCGAACTTCGTCATTGATTCGTCATTGGTCATTCGTCATTTGTCATTCAATTCTCATCACGCGTGAAGGTTCTTTTCCTGACAAACGAATATCCGCCGCACATCTATGGCGGCGCCGGCGTGCACGTGGGTTACCTGTCGCATGAGCTGGCAAAGACGATGCCGGTGGAAGTGCGCTGCTTTGGCGACCAGCACTTTGAAGAGAGGAACCTCAAGGTCATCGGCTTCGAACTCGACACGAGCAATTTCACCTGTCCGAAACCGCTGCGCTCCGCTTTTGGAGCAGTGCGGCGATGCATCGACTTCAACACTACCAACATCGATGCCGACTTGGTGCACTGTCATACGTGGTACACCCATTTTGGCGGGATTCTGGCCAAAAAGAATTATGGCATCCCGCTTGTCGTTACGGTCCATTCACTCGAACCGCTTCGGCCGTGGAAACGCGAACAGCTCGCTGGCGGCTATGACTTTTCGCTTTGGGTGGAGAAAACCGCGTTGGAAATAGCGGATGCGATCATCGCTGTTTCCAGCGAAACCAAGCGCGACATCGAGCGCCTGTTCAATGTCGATTCGGCGCGGGTGCATGTGATTCACAATGGGATCGATCTGGCCCAATATGGGAAGGTCGATTCAACTGTCGCGCTCGGGCATTATGGCATTGATCCTAATGCGCCGTACTTGCTTTTTGTCGGCCGGATCACGCGGCAAAAGGGGTTCCAACATCTGGTGCGCGCAATCCAATTTATGGATCGTGGTTTTCAGATCGTGCTTTGCGCCGCCGCGCCAGACACGCCGGGCATGGCAGAGGAAATGAAAACCGCAGTGGAACGTGAGAAAGCGTATCGCCACGGAATCATCTGGATTGATGAAATGGTCGATCAGAAGACGGCCTGCGAACTTTACTCGCACGCGGCTGTGTTCGTTTGCCCATCCATCTACGAACCATTCGGCATCATCAATCTTGAAGCGATGGCCTGCGAAACTGCTGTTGTAGCGAGCGCCGTCGGCGGAATCAAAGAAGTCGTTGTTGACGGTGAAACTGGTTTTCTCGTTCCGCTGGAGCAAATGAACGAAAGCCCATTCGAAGCAAGCAATCCCGAAAAGTTCGCGCGAGACCTCGCAGCGCGTATCAATCAATTAATGAAAGATCGGCAGCTGCGCGAACGATTCGGCAAAGCTGGCCGCAAGCGCGCGGAAGAGAACTTTAGTTGGGAGGCAATTGCGGCAAAAACAAAGAAATTGTACGAAACGTTGAAGCATTGAAGTGCTTTTGGAATTGGTGCCACACCGCTTCACCATTTCAACGTTTTACCATGTAAAGCCGCGAAGCTATGTTCGTTGATCGGATTAAGATTTTTGCCCAAGCGGGGAAGGGCGGTCGTGGGTGCGTCAGTTTTCGGCGAGAAAAATTTGTGCCGAAAGGCGGGCCCGATGGCGGCGATGGCGGACGCGGCGGCGACGTGATCCTACAAGCCGATCGCCATGTCGATAATCTTGCCAATCTTTTCTATGAGCCGATCGTTAAAGCAAAGAATGGGGGCCACGGGAAGGGAAAGAAAATGGCGGGTCGCGCAGGGGCGGATAATATCGTAAGAGTTCCGTTGGGAACAATTGTATGGCAGGCAGATGAAGAAAAACGTTCAACGCCTACCGCCCAACGTCCAACGTCGAATTCAGAGCAATCGGCGATTCCAATCATCGATCTTATCCATGATGGACAGGAATTCGTGCTTTGTCGCGGCGGAGGAGGGGGCAAGGGCAATGTGCATTTCAAAAGCTCGCGCAACCGCGCGCCGCGCCAATACACGGAGGGCGAAGAAGGTGAGGAAGGATATTTCCTGCTCGAACTGCGAACGATCGCGGACGCAGGACTGGTTGGTTATCCGAATGCCGGCAAATCGACGCTGTTGCGGAAAATTTCCGCTGCCCGGCCGAAGGTTGCAGCGTATCCGTTCACCACGTTGCATCCGATCGTTGGTGTGATTAAATTTCCCGGTTACAAGCGGGCCACTATTGCAGACATTCCCGGCCTGATTGAAGGAGCGCACCAAGGGGTTGGCCTGGGTCACGAATTTTTGCGCCACATCACACGCTGTCGCATTTTGGTATTCGTGATCGATGTGGCCGGAAGCGAAGGGCGCAATCCGGTGGAAGATTTGCAGAGTCTTCGGCGGGAAATTGATCTTTATGATCCGACGCTTTCGTCGTGCCCCTGGCTGGTTATTGCCAATAAGATGGATTTGCCGGATGCCAAGAAGAATGTGGAAGCGGTGCGAGAGAGATTCCCGAGGATCAAGATCATTCTTACCTCAGCCGCAAAAGGCGAGGGAATGGATGCCTTAAAGGAGACGCTCGCAGCGACAATGACAAACGATAGAGATATGGTTTCCGCGGGAATTTGAAATGGACAACTCCAGAATCCCAGCGAAACTGGGCGCTATGGGTAGGCGGGTTGTGGCGAGCTATTGCTCCAGCTTTCTTAAGCCGGAGATGTTGCACATTTACCGGCAGGTAAAAGCGCTACGCGGTGTTGATACCTTCGTGGTCACTAAGGAGGTTCAGAACGCGGAGCGGTTTCCGTTTGATGATATTGAAGTCATTCCAAAGCGACGCACCAATCTGCTGGTGCACGGCTGGCTGAAATTGGTGGAACGGCGGCCCCCCATCGTCTATCGAGGCGAGTATCAGACACTCGACTCATTGTTAGAGCGGCATGGCGCCGATCTCATGCACATTTATTTTGGCCATACGGGCGTGCACTTGCTTCCTTTCATCGAGCAATGGGACAAACCGTGCGTCGTATCTTTCCATGGGGCCGACGTCGCGCATAAACCGGAGATCAAAGATTATCCGGGGAAATTGCGTCGTCTTTTTAATGCGGTCCCGCTCGTCTTTGCGCGTTCTCAATCGCTGGCTGACCGACTGATCCAATTGGGCTGCCCGCCCGAAAAGCTGCGCATCAATCGCACGGGCATCCCGCTAAATGAATTTCAATTCGTGGATAGACAACCGCCGCAAGACGGCAAATGGAGAGTGGTGCAGGCGTGCCGGTTGATTCCGAAGAAAGGCATTGCGACGAGCTTGCGCGCTTTTGCGATTTTTAAGAAAGACAATCCTGGCGCGGAATTTTTCATCGCTGGCAAAGGACCGTTGCAACCAGAACTAGAAATGCTCGCCGGCGGGCTCGGCATTCTCAGAGACGTGCATTTCGTCGGGTTTCTCCCACAACCGAAGCTGCTCGACCTTTATGGCAGTTCGCACCTGTTTTTACATCCGAGCGAAATATCTCCAAATCAAGACCAGGAAGGTGTGCCGAACTCAGTTTTGGAAGCGATGGCAACTGGATTGCCCGTGGTCGCCACGCGTCATGGCGGAATTCCCGAAGCGGTTGATCACGGTCGCACCGGGTTTCTGGTAGCGGAGGAGGATCATGTCGGATTAGCCAATGCGATGCAACTAGTCACAAGTTCGCCTGCCCTTCTAAAGCGAATGGGCGAAGATGCCCATGCTACCGTGGTCAAACGATTCGAACAGGACGCCCAAATCGATCAGTTGGAGTCGTTCTACGAAGAAGCGATCGCAATGAACGGCGCCGCCGAGCCCGTGAAATCAAAGCCAATCGTCCGGATCGCTCCGCAATTTGCCGAGGAATTGCCGGCAAAATAAGCTCGCGCCCGAGAATTTTGTTTGTCATTCTGGGAAAACGCGCTTTCATATGCGCGTCAAGATTCGCCGCTGGATTTCCGGGCGCGATTGATTGCGGGCAGGTGCCTGTGTTCCTTGGCTGCTAACAAAAATGCGCAACCGCTATTTGCTACTGTCGATTCTGGTTCCCATTAGCGGCTTTGCTTTTGCAACGTCGACGATCGCTGCAGAAATTGCACCTGAGCCGGCGGAACATGCAGCGGTTTCACTCAAACCGCAGATGCTCGTTCAGATTGGCGGCTTCGGAATCACAAACTCCATGCTGGTGACGTGGATCGTCGCCGCGACCATTATCGTTCTTGCACAAATCGCAACCCGGCGGGTTAAGCCCATCCCCAGCGGAATTCAAAATTTTTGGGAGTGGTTGGTGGAGGGTTTGCACAATTTTTTGGAAAACATCGTCGGCCGTGAGTTGGTCGCCAAAGGGTTTTGGTTTTATGCGACGATTTTCATTTTCATTCTTTTCGTAAACTGGTTCGGCTTGATCCCAGGAATCGGAACAGTTGGTTGGGGTCATTACAGTTCGACCGGGGCTTTTGTGGTGGATCGGCCTCTTCTGCGTGGCGGTAATGCGGACCTGAACATGACGACCGCGATGTCGGCAGTTTTCTTCGTCATGTGGTTTGTCTGGGCGATCCAAGCGAACGGAGTCGGAGGATTTTTAAAACATCTTTTTGGACCAAAAGGGGAGACAACTGGGATCGTGAAGATTCTCATGGTTGTCATTTTCTTCGCCGTGGGATGGCTCGAAGTGATCTCGATTTTGTTCCGGCCAATCGCGCTAAGTTTCCGATTGTTCGGAAACATTTATGCCGGCGAAAGTATTCTGGAAGCAATGTCCACAATGAATCCATGGCTCTCTCCCATCCTGCCAATCCCGTTCTATTTCCTGGAGGTGCTCGTGGGCTTTGTACAGGCGCTCGTTTTCATGCTGCTGACTGCGGTTTTTACAATGTTGATTGCAGAGCACCAGGAGGGACCGGAGCACGCACACTGATTTTCGACGATCTCATGACGAGATCGCCAAACAAACCAAGATAAAATATGATACTACCAATACTAGCAGAACTGGGCGGAAGCATTCACGTTGGGCTTGCCGCGATGGGCGTCGGAATCGGAATCGGCTTGACTGGCCTGGGAATGACCAGCGCGGTCGGTCGCAATCCCGGCGCGTTTACGCAAGTGCTCGTGCACGGAATTCTGGCCATCGCGTTGACCGAGGCGATCGTTTTCTACGCGCTGTATCTCGTTCACTAATTTTCACCCGGGAGGCAATCGATGTTGCGCCCGAAACTTAGTTTATGAACCTGATAATTGCCGCGAGCAGCGGAGGCATAACCGACATCTTGCGCGAAACAGCTGAAACGTTCGGCTGGAATTGGAAGTTGTTTCTGTCCCAGGTCATTAGCTTCTGCATCGTTGCATACCTTCTGCAACGCTTCGCTTACAAACCGATCCTTGCAGTGCTGGAGGAGCGCCGGCAGAAAATCGAGCAGGGCCAGCTCAATGCAGAGAAAATCAAGAAGGAACTCGCCGAGGCGGAGAAGCGGTACCAGGAAATTCTCGCGAAGGCGAACGCAGACGGGCAGAAAATGATCGATGAAGCGCGCGAGAGCGCTGCGCATTTATCCGAACGCAAGCAGCAGGAGGCGATTGCTGCTGCCGAGCAAATCATTACAAAAGCGCGCGAGGCGAGTGCGATTGAGCACGAGCGCACAATGGAATCGTTGAAGCGCGAGCTGGGTCGCCTGGTAGTTGATACCACGGCAAAAGTGGCCGGGAAGGTGTTAACGCCGGAAGATCAACGCCGCTTGCAGGAAGAAGCAGCTCGTGAGGTGGCCTGATGAAGATCAACAAGGAAATCCGCCAACTTTCGCGTGAAATGCTTCGAGCAAGCTTCACGGACGGCCAGCTCGACTCTGGAAGGATTTCGTCTCTGGTCGATTCGGTCATCGCGAAAAAACCGCGTCATTACATTGACGTCCTAAAGAATTACCGACGTCTGCTTCGCCTCGAATTGGAAAAGCGCCGGGCCAAAATTGAGACAGCGAATGAAGTGGATTCCACTACGAGTTCGGAGCTCGTTACTAATCTAAAAAAGAAATACGGTAGCGACCTGACAGCCGAGTTCGTGGTTAATCCGGAGCTTCTCGGCGGAATGCGCATTCGTGTCGGAAGCGATGTTTGGGACGGAACCGTGCGCAACCGGCTCGAACGTCTTCAACAGGAACTTTAATCAAGGCAAAATCATGAGCAGCATACTTGAAGAAATTGAAACGAAAATTGAAGGGCTAAAAACGTCGACAACCAAAAGCAACGTCGGCGTGGTGCGTGAAACGGGGGATGGAGTCGCACGTATCGAAGGTTTGAGCGACGTGATGCTCAACGAGATGATCGAGTTTCCAAGCGGAGTATTCGGTCTCGCGTTGAACCTCGAAGAAACCGAAGTCGGCGCTATTCTGATGGGCGAAACGACGAAGGTTTCCGAAGGCGACGAAGCTAAAACGACAGGCCGACTCCTTTCCGTCCCCGTGGGCAAAGCCCTTCTGGGGCGCGTTGTCAATACACTTGGCCAGCCCCTCGATGGCAAGGGACCGATCAAAACCGAAACATTTTATCCGCTTGAGAAAATTGCACCGGGCGTGATCAAGCGGCGCAGCGTGAATCAACCGGTGCAAACCGGCATCATGGCCATCGATGCGATGATTCCAATTGGCCGTGGCCAGCGCGAGTTGATCATCGGTGATCGCGCAACTGGCAAAACCACCATCGCCATTGATACCATCATCAGCCAGGCTCGCCTGAACAAAGCTGCGGAAGATGCGAAAGACACCAATTACCGGCCGCTCTACTGCATTTACGTCGCCGTTGGCCAGAAAAATTCCAACGTGGCGCGGGTGCTCAACGTTCTCGAGAAAGAGGGCGCTATGCCTTACACGACAATTATCTCTGCGCCCGCGTCCGACACGGCGACTAATCAGTATCTGGCGCCATTCGCTGGTGCCGCGATGGGCGAGTGGTTCATGGATAATAAAATGGATGCGCTCATTATCTATGACGATTTATCAAAGCACGCAGTGGCTTATCGGCAGGTTTGCCTCGTGCTAAAGCGGCCGTCCGGTCGTGAGGCTTATCCGGGGGATGTATTTTATTTGCACTCGCGATTATTGGAACGCTCCGCCCGCATGAGCGATGAATTCGGCGGCGGCTCGTTGACCGCGTTACCGATCATCGAGACCCAGGCTGGCGACGTTTCCGCCTACATTCCGACAAACGTGATCTCGATTACTGATGGGCAAATCTATCTCGAGACTGATTTGTTTTATCAAGGTGTGCGGCCGGCAATTTCCGTGGGGCTCTCTGTCAGCCGTGTTGGATCGGCTGCTCAGATCAAGGCGATCAAGCAGGTCGCAGGCAAAGTGAAGCTCGATCTCGCACAGTTTCGCGAGCTGGCTGCATTTGCGCAATTCGGTTCCGATCTGGATGCGGCTACGAGAGCGCGACTCGATC
>QHPG01000105.1 GCA_003219005.1 Verrucomicrobiota bacterium | reverse complement strand
CAACACGGTCCCGGCGGCAACTAAGAAGCTCAAGGAACCGCATTGTTGGTTCGATCCCTCGGTGCGGTGTCACTTTCAAAGCAACCAGAAAGCAAAATAGAATGGCAGCAAGAAAAGCTAAGACGAAAATCAGAATCCAAGACCTCAAGCCCAAAAAAGACGTCAACGGCGGCCGTCTGCCCCCAGGCCTTCCAACGGGCAACCCCCCAACCGGCCACGGACCCCAGCCCAACAAGTTCGCCGGTCCCTAACAATCCCAAAGGCACTTCCTAGGACCAACGCCCCATCCCCCCCGCCTGGTTTCTAGGAAAGTGTCGCTAGCAAAGGAACCGCACTGCTGGTTTCATCCGGCGGTGCGGTTTTTTATGTACAAATTCGGCGGTTCCCTGCTGTCAACGCCACAGCTCGTACGGTTAATCCCAGGAGGCAAATTGCGGAGTCACACTGAAGGAGGCACGCAACTCGCCACGAGGCGAAATTCTTTGAATGCCCTGCTTCTCTTCAAATGTGCGTTGTTCGTGATGATCAGTCAGGCCCCAGCAAGGTTCAATGCAAAGAAATGGTCCGCCATCAGACCATAGGGTCACATAAGGGACACCGGTAAGATCCAAAGTCACCCAGCGGCCACTCGGCGGATCGACGTAAGCGAATTGCCGTCTCGGAACGTCGACCATTTCGAGAATGATCGAACCGGATAACTCACTTCGATGAAATGGCATTTCGCCACCCGGGAATTCAATATCGCGCGTTTCCCCTGACAAATAGTTGCCGGGCGAAAAGTATCTGCGGTAAAGACCTTTCGGCATTTGAAGATGAAAGGTTTCGAACGAAGTCGCTGCGAAGCCAGGATGCAATCCGAACGCGACATGCGCGGTCAGTTCAGGTTCGTGGTTTTGAAACTCGAAAAGAACGCTCAGCGTGTTCAACTCAATCTTGTATGTTAGATCCACACTGACCCTCAGCGGGTATTCAACAGGTGAAAAATCCTCGGGAGTAATTCGATATTTCAACGAGGCGCCGCTGCCCTCACCGGAGAAGCCCGCAAAGCGCCAGGTCTTGGAGCGAAGGAACCCGTGATTCCCGCCTTTGATTTCGCGGCCACGGTACAGGCTGCGACCATTTTTGAGCCGATGAAGATAATAGCCCATGACCGTCGCGTGGTTTGCCCAACCCTGAGCCGGCATTGACACATCGTTGTCGCGATAAAGAAAACCGGTCCATTGCCCGGCATCGTTGATTCGCGCCAGACTAATTAATTCCGCACCAAGACGGGAGACAACGATCCGCAGGCCGTTCTCTTCATTCACCAAAACGTCGAGATGTCTGTCGTCGCGCTTTTCTTCGGAGTGAGAAAACTTCATCGCGTCTGTATTAGTATCTGCAGTCGCTGTAGCCACGGCGCTGTGCGCCGTTTGAATCACGCGTACCAAAACGAGAAACGCCCCACAGGGGCGTGGCTACAACAAACGCTCATGGGAACAGGCCGCGCACTTGTTTGGCTTTGATAACGCGCTCGACGCCGGTGGCCATGGCCGCGGTGCGATGCGAGACTTTATGTTCTTTCGCCCGCTTGATCACTTGCGCAAACGAATGCTCGAGGATGCGGAAAAGTTTGTCGGTCACTTCGGATTCCGACCACAAAAAGGCCTGCAAACCCTGCACCCACTCGAAGTAGGAGACGATCACGCCGCCGGCGTTGCAGAGAATGTCCGGGATCACAAAGATTTCGTCCCAGCGCTGCTCAAGAAGTAGGTCCGCGTCCGGCGTGGTCGGACCGTTGGCGGCTTCAGCAAGGATCCGGCATTTGAGTTGGCCCGCGTTTTTCCCTGTGATTACGCGATCAACCGCTGCAGGAACGAGAATATCGCACGGCAGCGTGAGGAATTCTTTTGGATCGACATGATCGCCCTGAGCAAACGCCCGCAGGTTTCCCTTTTTGATCATATGCTGTTCGGCTGTTTTCACGTCGATTCCCTTTGGATTGTAAATCGCAGCGTACGCGTCGCTGATCCCTACGACTTTCACACCGCTTTTGTACGCAAGCGAAAGAGCTGCTACTGAGCCGACGTTGCCGAACCCCTGCACGATGGCCGTGCTTTTTTCAGGATCCATCTTCAGCATGTTCATGGCGCGCTCGACTAGATAAACAACGCCGCGCCCGGTTGCTTCACGCCGGCCTTCAGTGCCGCCGATGGCGACCGGTTTTCCGGTAACGATTTCATTGACGGCGTAACCCATGTAAACGGAGTAGGTGTCCATGAACCAGGCCATGATCTGTTCATTGGTGCCCATGTCCGGCCCCATGATGTCGGTATGCGGCCCGACGAACGGGATCATTTCCTGCATGTAGCGGCGCGAGACAGACTCCAGTTCCGTGCGTGATAGTTTGCTCGGATCAACGGCAACTCCGCCCTTCGCGCCGCCATAAGGCAATTGGGCCAGCGCGCATTTCCAGCTCATCCACATCGCCAGCGCGGCCGTCTCGCCCATCGACAACGAAGGCGCGAACCGTGTGCCGCCTTTCGTCGGGCCGAGCGCGATGTGATGTTGCACGCGATAACCCTGGAAGGCTTTCGTGCTTCCGTCGTCCATGTGCACAGGCAACGTCACGGCGACGGCGCGCTTCGGGTAGGTCGCCCACTCGCGGTCGCCCTTGTCGATGTTCAGATAATCGGCGATGACGCGAAATTGCTCGCAGGCCATCTGGAAAACTTCGTCGTCGTAAATCGTGTGCATCACTGCATCAGCGCAACTCTGGGAGTCCATCGGAAAGCTGCTATTTGCGCTCGGCAGGTGGCGTCGTCAAATCGAAAACTTTGGAGTGCGGCGACATTTCGCCGCTTGGGTAGCGCACGCGTCACGCGTGCTGGTGATCGCGTCTCGCGATCACGAACTTTTCTGTGAGGCACGACTCTCTGCTAGTGGCGACCCTTCGGAAAGACTGTTTCGGCGCGACGCCGAAACCAACACGCGGGACGCGTGCGCTACCCAGACTGCGCTACAGCGCAGCATCGACAACTGCGTTTCAAATTCAGTATCGTTGCCACAAATGAAAATTGAAACTCTCGCCGTTCACGCCGGACATTCCGTTGATCCCGCAACCGGAGCAGTTGCTTCCCCAATTTACCTTTCCACGACCTTCGAGCGCGACATCGAAGGGACGTACTCGCGCGGTTTCATGTACACACGTAACGACAATCCCAACCGCGACGCCTTGGAACGCGGCATCAGCGCGCTTGAGGGTGGCGCAAGCGCGGCGGCATTCGCCTCCGGCACAGGCGCGACCATGTCGATCTTTCAAGCGCTCGCACCGGGCGATCACATTCTGGCGCACGTTGACGCCTACTACGGCACTTCGCGATTGATCCGCGAGATTTTTCTGCGCTGGGGGCTACAAGCCGACTTCATCGACATGAGCGACCTTAGCGCCGTAAAAAGAGCGCTTCGCCAGGAAACGAAACTGGCCTGGATGGAGACGCCGTCCAATCCGCTATTAAAAATTGTAGATCTTGCCGCGGTCGCCGAACTCGTTCACGACACCGACACGCTCTGCGTTTGCGATAACACATGGGCGCCCGTGCTGCAGCGGCCATTCGATCTGGGCGCCGATCTTATTCTTCATTCAACGACAAAATACTTCGGCGGGCATTGTGATGTCCTGGGCGGAATTGTCGTTGCAAAAGAAAACAGCGATTTCTTTCAACGGATCCGCGGCATTCAATACGAAGGCGGCGCGGTACCCTCGCCTTTCGATTGCTGGCTGATCCTGCGCGGAATGCGCACATTGCCATGGCGGATGCGCGCGCATTCGGAGAACGCAATGAAAGTGGCGGACTTCCTCGCGCAACATCGAAAAGTGGCACGCGTCCATTATCCAGGATTGCAGTCGCATCCCGGACATGAGATCGCCGCGCAGCAGATGTCCATGTTCGGCGGGATGCTCTCGTTTGAAGTGAAAGACGGATACGATGCCGCGCTGTCGGTCGCGGCGAAAACAAAAATCTTTATTCGCGCCACGAGTTTGGGCGGCGTGGAAAGTTTGATCGAGCATCGCGCATCCATCGAAGGACCGGGAACAACTTCGCCCGAGGGTTTGCTTCGGCTATCCATCGGGCTCGAAAACGCGGACGACTTGATCGAAGACCTCGATCAAGCGCTGGAATAAAGGAATTTCAACGCCCAACGCTCAACACCAAACGCCTCTACAACGAGCGGACTTTTCGCCGGAACACATCGATTATGTCCTGCACTTCGCTTACCCGCAGCAGAAAGGCCGCTCCGAAAAACGTCAGCGCGCCAAATGCAATCGCGATGAACAGTGCGGCTAATTTTGCGAAAAACCGGAGACTCGCCCATGCATCGAGCCACCAGTAATTTGCTGCCCAGCAGATCAGCGCCAGTAGCGCGCCAGCGAGACAAATTTTTCCGAGGCCGATTAGCATCTGGCGTGTCTCCAACCTGCGTGTATGCCGGCGCATCAGCGCGTAAAGCAACACAAAATTGATCGTCGCAACGAGGCTCGTCGAAAACGCAAGGCCGCGGTGTCCCCACCCAAGTCGGAATGTAAAAAGCCAGTTAAGGAAAAGATTCGCGCCGATCGCCAGAAAACTCACCACCATTGGCGTGTTGCGTTTCTCAATCGCGTAGAACGCAGGCGTCAACACTTTCAACACCGCATAAGAAACGAGGCCAATGGCGTAAAATTGCAATGCGCCGGCAGTCTGCCGCGTCATCTCGGCCGTGAACCGACCGTGTTGATAGATCACGCTGACGATCGGCGACGCGAGCATCGCCAGGCCGATCGCCGAGGGAATTGTAAGCAAAAACGCCAGACGCATTCCGCGCGCAAGAATTGCGCGGAATTCAGCTGTCTCCCCACGCGCGACGCTTTTAGAAACCAGCGGCAGCGTCACCGTGCCGATCGCGACGCCGAAAATTCCCAGCGGCAACTGCATCAGGCGAAACGCAATGTTCAGCCAGCTCACCGGCCCATTTCCGAGGCTCGCCGCAAATCCGCTGTTGATCAGCACATTCACCTGCACGGCGCTGGCGGCGATCACCGCTGGTCCCATCAGGGTCAGCACCGTGCGCACGCCTTCGTCCCGCCAGTGAAAATCGGCGCGATATTTGTAGCCGACTTTCCACAGCGACGGGAATTGTCCCAGCAATTGCCAGGCGCCGCCGATGAGCGTACCGACGGCGAGGCCTGCCAGCGAGCGAGCGCCGAAATGCGGGTCGATCCAGTAACCGATTCCCACGCCCCCGATGATTGAGCCGAGATTGAAATAACTCGAGGCCATGGCCGGCGGACCGAACACGTGTTTCGCATTGAGCATTCCCATCACCAGTGCCGCGAGCGAGACCAGCAGCATGAATGGCCACATGATTCGAGTGAGCAAGACCGTCAGCGCAGTCTTGTCTGGCGACCAACTTCCCCACGTCAGGAGATCGACAAGCTGCGGCGCAAACACAATGCCGAGCACAGTGACTGCGCTCATGAAAACGGCCGTAAGCGTCGCGACCTTGTTGGCCAGTCGCCATGCCGATTGGTCGCCTTCAATCGCAATCTTTTTTGAGAACGTCGTGATGAAGGCTGTCGAAAGCGCGCCTTCGGCAAACAGATCGCGCAACAGATTCGGCAATCGAAATGCCATTAAGAATGCGTCGAGATTTCTTCCGGCGCCAAATAACCCCGCAAACACCATCTCGCGTATCAAACCGAGGACGCGACTGGACAGAATGGCGATGCCGACAACGCCCGTCGCGCGGGTGCTCATTTGCCGGTCGTCCGCAGCATTCATCGGCGAAGTTTAACCACGAATCCACACGAATGAACACGAATTGATTTTAGATAACCCCGGATGTCGCGGATGACACGGATTTTGTAGGGCGTTTGAACTCGCTCGCGCCCGCGACCTTCGCCCTTCGAGCTTCCCGTCTGTGTCGCTGGCGTCCCCGCCACTCCGCTGTGTCAGACGCCAACTCGGTGCTGGCGATCACGCCTCGCGGCAAATATCAAGCGCCAAAGGCGCGGCATATTCCCCGGAAGCCTGGGGCGTTGCCCCAGGCTTGCAATGAGATCGCGCCTTTGGCGCTAACCCGAGACCGACGGCACTGGTTTGGAGTTGAAAAAGAGAAGGCGCCGGGAGGAGTTACTCCTCTCGGCGCCGATTCTCCGGGGGCGAATTGTCTGCGGTGTTACTTCACACCAAACCTAAACTCGATGTAGGAGCCGTTCTTGTTAGTCGCCATGTTGGGTTCTTCTTCGGGAACGGCGGGCCAAAGTTTCGAAAAAAGTTTCTAAAATTTCCTAGTTACTGTTGGTTTGGGTAATGCTGATAGGTGTTCTGGGGGGGAACAGAATTGGAGGGGAACAGGTTTAAATAGGGGGAATTGTTAGGCAGAGTTTGAAACGCCGCTCAATCGGGTTGGCGTCTGCCGGATTGGTTTGCATCACTTCGCCTATCAAGGATGCGGGGAAGCAGCCGCGCTTTGCAGATCTTGCGAAAAACTGTGCAGTTCTTGTGGAATCAAATTTTGCCGATCTTGTAGGGCGTTTTTGTGAAACGCCAGGCCATTGGGTTGGCGTCTGACGCAGACGCCCTACAGGAGTTCTTGTCGAGCGGTGCAAAGGATGGCTGAGGGAGAGCGCCAGTCTCATTTGCGTTGCGTTTCCATTCCTGGTTCGCCATACGGAAACGCCATGGCGAAGTTTGCGAAAAAGTTCCGCCTCCTGTGAGAAATTCGAGCGGATTGGCGGTGAACTTTTAGCACGCGCGTTCTCAAAATGAAGCGCTGAGTTTGGTTGTCCTTAAACTGCTTGTAAAGGGAAAAGGCTGGTTTTCAGGTAAGGAAAGCTTCCTGATCTTTCAACACACATTCCCCTAGGGGAAGATGTGAACAGCAGTGAACAGGGCGGCGCGTTTCTGATGTGAAAATGTCCTTAGGTACAGAGTTCTAACCACGAATGAACACGTACGCGGCGGGCAGGCAGCACGAAACTCTTCCCTGATTCGCGTCAATTAGCGTGATTCGCGGGCAGAAGAAATCTTCGCAAAACGCGATGATCTCGCCTGTAGCAGTACGGATAACACGGATGGTCGGATAATGACGAAAGCCGAATGTCGAGTGACGAAGGTTGAATGACGAACACTGGCAATCTTCGCTGCCTTGGTTGTCTTCTGTTTAGCGCCAAAGGCGCGGCATTCATCATTAGCTTGGGGCAACGCCCCAGGACTATGGACCAAGAGCACCTCAGCGCTGAAAGCGCGTGTGATGAGTCGCGCCTTCAGCGCTTGGTGTTTCAATCTGATTCGAATTCTTGGGGCGTTGCCCCAGGCAAAAAATGAAATTGCACCTTTGGCCGCTCAATATGCAACGCAACGCGCGCGGCGCCCCCTTCAACGCTTCCTTGGTCCGAGGTAGCCTCGGCGAAGGTGGCAACGCTTTAACTCTTCAACCGCGCTCCCCAATCCGCGAAATCCGTGTCATCCGTAGTTCTCCCCCTTTGTGTCCATTCGTATCTATTCGTGGTTAAAGCTCACGCGGCGGGGAAACGGACGACCTTCTTTTTGCTTCTGCCGACGACGGCCTTGGGCGGCATAAAAGTTAGCTCAACGTATTTGCCGGCCAGCTCAACCAGCTCCCGGCTGCTATGCAGACCGAGCTTGTGTTTAATATTCTCGCGATGTGTCTCGATAGTTTTTACACTGAGGTTTAACGACTGAGCGATTTGCCGATTGCGAAGCCCCGACCCTAACAAATTAAAGATGTGCATCTCGCGATCGGATAGACGTTCAATGCCAATGGTAGGACGCGCCGAACGCGCCTCTGCTCGCGACTCTAACGATTTTTTGAATGCGCGCATCGCCACATCCCTGCTGACGTAAATGTTGCCAGACAGAATTTCACGAATGGCGGTCAACAACTCTTCCGCGGGCGCGCTCTTCATCATGTAACCCTCTGCGCCCGCGCGCAGGGCGCGCTCTGCAAAGATTGCTTCCTCAAAGGCGGAATACACCAGGATCAGCAAAGCCGGTTGTTCAGCCTTGAGCGCCTTGACGAATTCCAAGCTGTCGCCGGTCCCCAGCCGGAGCGCAATCAGCAGCAAGTGAGGCTTGCATTCGGCGAGTTTGTTGCGCGCATCGCGAATGTTGTCCGCTTCGCCACAGACAATCATGTCCGGCTGAGAATTGAGATAATCGCGGACCCCGTGACGAAGCAGCGGATGCTCCTCCAAAATCAGGATGCGCGTTTTCACAGGATTCTTCCCTGAATGCGACATGCGTGGTGCGGTGAGAAATTGGCGCTTTTTGCCATTTTAGCGGCCCTAATGTCAAGCATTTTGAATAAAAAGTTTTTGTAGGGCTGGGGAGCTTATCCGTGCTCTAATTTCACCACAGAGGACACGGCGCGGCTCAGCCGCAACCGAACCTTGAACCCGCGAATCACGCGAATAAACGCGAATGGGAAAGAAGTCCGGCTCAATTTCGCAAAGCTTCCCCGAAAGCTTTTGGGGCACGTCTTCGTGTCGCTTTAGATCGAAGCAAGCGTGGGACGAAAAGCAGTGCGAGAACACCCCGCACTCGAAAAGCATTTCCGCACGCGGCGGGCTGGCAGCATGAAACTCTTGATTCGCGTCAATTAGCGTGATTCGCGGGCAGAATCTTCGCAAGACGCAACGAATTTGGTCTATAGCAGTGCGGAGAACACCGAGGAAGAAAGAAACAATTTTCGGAGAGGATGAATGGGAGTTTCCTGCTTTGGAAGTCACGCAGCTTGCGCGACTCGGCACGCTGGCAGCCTGCCAGCCGGGAAGTGAAGCTTCCAGCTTCACGATTGGACGGCAGGATGCCGTCCCTCCGACTTAGGCCAGCGGCCGGACTTCCGCTACAAGCCGGTGGGGCAATCGATAAATTCGTTTGGAATTTTGAATCGTTTGGACAAATGCGTGGCCAGCGCTTTTACACCGAAGACTTCCGTGGCGTAATGTCCACCGAGCAAAAGATTCATGCCGAGCTCTTCAGCTGCGACAGCCGCCCAGTGCGGAGCTTCGCCAGTGATAAACGTGTCGATGTTTTTCTGCGCGACCCGATAGATTTCCGAGCCCGCGGCGCCGGTTACAATGCCGATGGTGCGCGTTTGCTTCGGGCCGAAATCGAAAAAATTTACCGGGCCATTCAACGCACGCCGCAATTTACGAACGAGTTCGCTGCGCGGCATTGACACGCGCACTTTCAAGCCAACCGGTTGACCTTTTTCCTCCAGGAATGGCTCGGCCGATTTGAGTCCAAGCGCGGCGACGAGCTGCACGTTGTTGCCAACTTTCGGATGGATATCCAGAGGAAGATGCGCGCTGTAAAGCGCGATATCATTTTCAAAGGCAAGCCGCAGTTGCCGGCGCAACGCGTTTCTCACCGGTTGCAGGCCGGGCCAGAACAAACCGTGGTGGACGATCAAAAGATCGACTTTCTTCTTTGCGGCCTCCGTCAACACGCGCGTGGAAACATCGACCGCCGCGCCGAGCCGCGTGACTCGGCCTGAATTTTCAATTTGCAGACCATTGAGCGCGTTGTCCCAATCGCCCACGTCGCGAATGCGCAGGAAGCGATCGGTGTAGGTGACAATTTCAGTAAGCGAAGGCATGAGTGACGATTTAATTCCTCGTAATAGCAATTTAACCACGAATCCGCCTTCGCATAAAGCTACGGCGGGACAGGTGAACACGAATGGACACGAATAATGGGAGGATGTTTCTGCGCAACTTTCGTGTCTTTTCGTGTGTTTCGTGGGCCCCGCAAAAATAACGACAGCGGCAGCTTCAACAATGCTGTCGGCGCCTTTGCGCTCTTTCATAACATTGACGGATCCGACAACAACGCTTTTGGCAATTCCGCGCTTTTAGAAAATATTCACGCCAGCGGTAACACTGCCCTTGGTGATGGCGCGCTCTACGGTAATGAAATGACCGGAAACGGCACCGCCAATAACAACACGGCAGTTGGCGCTGGGACGCTCAATTATAACACTGATGCCCCTGGAAACACCGCCGTGGGGTTCTTGGTGCTCTTGTTTAATGACATGACCGGAAACGGCACTGGCAATAACAACACGGCGGTTGGCTCTGACGCGCTCTTTTCTAACACTGATGGCGGTTCAAACACCGCCGTTGGATATCAAGCGCTTCAAAATAGCACAGGCGATTACAATATCGCCCTTGGCGCGGGAGCTGGGACCGAGTAGATCGAAAACAGCAATAATATTTATATCAGCGATGCCGGTGATGCCGCCGATGAGAATGTGATTGCCATCGGCGGGTTTGCTGCCAGCGGAACTCCTTACGAAGCCTGCTACATCGGCGGCATTGCCGGGGCAGAAATTTCCACCGCCAACGCCGCCACTGTGTACATCGATACGACCACTGGCCAGTTGGGGACAGCGCTCGTCGGTGCCAATGGGAACAAGAGCACTGCTCCTGTTCGCCGAGGTGCCCAGCGCCAAGCCATGTTCGATCGCAAAGTAGAGAAGTTGCAAACAAGGATCGCGCAGCAGGAGAAACAAATTGAGATTCTCAGTACGCAGCTCAAAGAACAGGCTGCGCAAATCCAAAAGGTGAGCGCCCAGCTTGAGACGAGCAGACTGGCTCCGCGAGTGGTGACGAACAATCAGTAAACCACGGATTACACGGATAGTTTGAAGACAGCACGATCTCACTGGAGATCGTGCGGTCGATTTTCCCGCTCTAACCTCGATGGGTTGTGATCTGGCAAGAGGAGCGCTTGCCCTACAATTTCATCCGCGTAATCCGTGGTTGTCTTCGTTTTGCTTGACGAATTCGGCGCGCCTTGTGAACCTTCAACAGTTAGCGTCTGATACAGACGCCCTACAATATTTGACATGAGCGTGGAGTACACGGACGCACCGCCTACTCGGCCCGAACCGAGCGTGGGAGATAAAATGGCTTGTCCATACTGCGGACATCTCCTGCCAAAGGACGCGGAAAAGTGTGACCGGTGCGATTGGACGCGGACGGCGACGACTCAAACCGCCGAAGGCAAAGCGAGCGACGCAGTGGCGGTTCTGTTCAGTATCATCCCGGGCTTGGGACATATTTACAAGGGACATATCATGGCGGGCTTTCTCTGGATGGCTGGCGCGATCCCGGTGGGGATCTTCGTGTTGCTGGCTGCATTCGCGTCTGCGGGTTGGGGTCTTGGTCTTTTTTTCTTTTATCTCGGCGCGGTGATGTTGCATGCCTACGCCGTAGATGATCGCGTCGCGCCACCAAAAGAAGACGAAGGCGAAGAGTATTGAGATCGTTAAAACGCTGGGAAGTTGAAGGGTAGCGCACGCGTCTCGCGTGCTGGTTTCGGCATCGCGCCGAAATAGTTTTTCCCAATGCTACCTATCATACAGCGCGGCCGGACTAGATGAAAAGTTCGTGATCGCGAGACGCGATCACCAGCACGCGGGACGCGTGCGCAACCCAGATCATTGCGCCACAGCGGCGTGAATCTCCTCGAGAATTTCGCGCATGCCGTAGCGAAATTTCCATGTTGGGTAATGCGACTGAAACTTTCGCACGTCGCTAATCCACCAGATGTGATCGCCAATGCGGCTCGTTTCCTCATAGGTCCAGGTTAGCTTTTTGCCGCTGATTTGTTCGCACATCTCGATGGCCTCGACCATGGAACAGTTGCTGTGCCGGCTCCCGCCGATGTTATAGACTTCTCCGGAGCGCGGCGCGCGAACGAATTCCACAAATGCTTCGACGAGATCGAAGCTGTGGATGTTGTCGCGCACCTGTTTGCCTTTGTACCCAAAAACACGGTAAGGCCTGCCGCTCACGGTGCAGATCATCAGATACGAAAGAAAACCGTGCAGCTCAGTCCCAGCATGCGCAGGTCCCGTAAGACAACCGCCACGGAAAGAGACGGTCGGCATTCCGAAATAGCGGCCGTATTCCTGGACGAGAATGTCCGCGGCGACCTTCGACGCGCCAAAGAGAGAATGCTTCGTGTAATCGATGCTCATGGTCTCCGAAATGCCGGGCTCATATTCGTGGCCCGGCTCGATTTCCCAGCGTTTCTCCAACTCGCGCAGCGGAAGGCGATTCGGCGTGTCGCCATAGACTTTGTTCGTGGATGTAAAGATCAACGGCGCCTCCGGAGAAAAATTTCTTGCGGCCTCCAGCAAATTCAGTGTGCCGTTCGCGTTGACAGTAAAATCGGTCTGCGGATCGCGCGCTGCCCAGTCGTGTGACGGTTGCGACGCAGTATGCACAATAGCTTCGATGGAGCCCCGACGCTGTTTGAAGAGCGCCATCACCGCGGCAGCGTCGCGAATGTCCAAATCGTGATGTTCGTAACCGCGAACATTCGCGATCAAATCGTCGCGCGTTTTTTTAGTGGAAGCTTCGACGCCGAAAAATTCTGCGCGCATATCGTTATCGATCCCGATCACGCGAGCGCCGTCGCCGGCGAAACGCCTGACCGTTTCCGAGCCGATTAATCCGGCCGAGCCTGTAACGATGATCGTGCGTGGCGTGCTCATTGCGTCTGCAGAAATCTCACAGACGACGCATATACGCAATCTGTGATCGCGAGCGGCGCGATGGATCTCACGATCGAAGTTCGCACCGCCTCATTCCACGCCAGCGCCGCTCGCGTATATGCGAGATCCCTAATCCCGCGCTGCGGGATTCGGGATGACAGCGCGAAGAGAATTACAAGTCGATTGAACGTTTCGATCGCTTACTCCGCAATCATCCATGTCACGTCTCCTGCCGAAGGATCGACTCGCGCGGCGGGGAATTGCCGGTCGCCTTCGCACACGCGCTCGATCAGCGCGGGATTTTTCGATGCGGCCACCAGGAACAATATGTGCCGCGCGTGATTGATGAGCGGAAAAGTAAACGTCAGCCGCCAGGCGTTGAGTTTCGGGACAAAGTTCGCGACGACGCGCCGGATTTGTTCGTTCAGCGCTGCTGTTTCGGGAAACAACGAAGCAGTGTGTCCATCGTCCCCGAGCCCGAGCAAAATCAGGTCGTGTCGATAAATCGGTTCACGGCGCTGGGTGGCCATGAGATCGAGATGGTCATGATATTCCTGCGCTGCGATTTGAGGATCAATTTCGCCGCGCATGCGCAAAACAGATTTTCCAGGAACCGCGGCTGGCGCAAGCAAAGTTTCACGCGCCATCCTGAAGTTGCTGTCTTTATCATCCGGTGGCACGCAGCGCTCGTCGCCGAACGTGATGTGAATCAATTCCCACGGCAAATCATGCGCAACCGCGGCAAGCCGCGCGTAAACTGGCCGTGGCGTGTTCCCGCCCGAGAGCGCAATCCGGAATTCATTGCGTTCGCCAATAGCTTTGTGCGCTTGTTCAAGAATGAAGTCAGCAGCGTCGGCAGTGAAGTTTTTGGTGCGAATTACCTGGGGTTTCACGGGTGAACCACGTTTCTTAAATCACCTACAACTAATATCACGAGCGAACTCAATCGCCTCTCCCTTTTCGAAGGTGTTTGCTTTTAGCGCCACAGGCGCTCTGTCATTTTAGCCTGGGGCATCGCCCCAGGTATCCGATTGCCCAGTGAACCAAGCGCTGAAAGCGCGAGTCAGTCCAGCGCGTGTTCCCAATCCCAGAGAAAGTGAATCGCGCTTTCAGCGCTGATGCTTTTTAGGGGTGCGATGCATCCTGGGGCGTTGCCCCAGGCTAGAAGTGAATGCGACACCTTTGGCGCTACGTGCATACTAAAAGGGGAGAGGTGGAGTGACGCACGCCGCGACAAATGACCAGCGTTCAGATCGCGCAATGTGACTGGCCGCGCTTCTGCAAATAACGCTGATGATATTCTTCCGCGCGCCAGAATTTCGGTGCGGGTTCAATTTGCGTTACGACCGGCCGATTGAAACGGCCACTCTTTTCGACTTTGGTTTTAGAAGCTTTGGCCGCCGCCTCTTGGTCGGGCGAATGATAAAAAATCACCGAGCGATATTGCATTCCCACATCCGGTCCCTGCCGGTTCAGGGTAGTCGGGTTATGGTTCGACCAGAAAATATCGAGAAGTTGATCGTAACTGGTCTGCGATGGATCGAACTCCACTTCCACCACCTCGGCGTGTCCGGTTTTATCGGTACAAACATCTTCATACGTGGGATTGTCTTTTGTGCCGCCTGCATACCCGACCGCTGTGGACAAAACGCCCTCCGAATTGCGGAAGGTTTCTTCCACTCCCCAGAAACAGCCTGCGCCGAATGTGGCTTTCTCCGTTTGCATATCAAGATGATGAAACCATTGCGTGGGCCGCGCAACCACGGACTAGACTGGATTAAAATAAAAGTGTATCCGCTGTAGCCACGGCCCTGCGGGCCGTCTCCCTGTCGTAAAAAGCAGCACCGAGGCGGACCGGCAACAGGCCGGTGGCTACGACATTTATGAAACCGCCTTAGCGTTCGTCGTTTCGCGCATTCGCTGCTTGACTTGCCGCGCTCGGTCATTTCCATAGCCCTTAAGTCTTATAGCGAATCGAATGCGACCGCTGGCACTATTGGATGCTTAATCGAATGAACAGCCCCGCTACTACTCTCCAACAGGTCCGTCCGTTCCTGCCTGTTCGGCTCTTCAATGGATTCGGCGCACTGCTGGAAAAAACACGAATTCCATTTACCCGAGCGCTTGCGGCTGACTTGATCGAGACTGCCAAGCGACGCTGCGGTCTTGATGATTTCGGCGAGGGCGACTTTTTTGAAGCGCTCTCGCGCTTGCTCGAGTCCTGTCAGAGCGAGGCACGGCTTAATCTTGTCGGAAAGATCGCCCTTAGAACGAATATTTTGCAGACGTTGTGCTCGCGTTTGCTGATGCAACGGGACCGGCAGCTCTATCCCAACATCGCACGCCAGGAAATCCGCTCGCCGCTCTTTATCGTAGGGTTGCCTCGCAGCGGTACTACCCTGCTGCATAATCTGCTCGCTGCCGACCCCTGGCATCGCTCGCCTCTCATGTGGGAAGTGATGTCGCCCTCTCCACCTACTCACGCCGGTGAGAAACGCCGTATCCAGCGCGCGACCCAGAGTTGTAACTTCTTTAATTGGCTGGCACCCACTTTCCGCTATGTGCATGCGGTGGGGGCAGAACTTCCGCAGGAGTGCATCGGCCTTATGGCTCCCACCTTTATGAGTGATCAGTTCGATGCAATGTATTACGTGCCATCATATCGCGCCTGGTTTTTTCAACAGGATTTACGACCGGCATACGAGTATCATCGCCGGTTTGTTCAGCATCTGCAGTTTCGGCGTGCTGCCCGCCGTTGGATATTGAAAGCGCCGACTCACATGTCCGCCATGCCCGCATTGCTTTCCGTCTATCCGGATGCGCTGTTCGTGCAGACCCATCGGACACCGGTCGATGCGATGGCTTCGGTATCAAGTCTCGTAACGATCCTTCGCAGCGCTTTTAGCGATGCTGTCGATCCGTTCACGGCCTGCCGGGAGGCAATCAATTACTGGTCCGAAACCGTGGACAAATTTTTGCAGGAACGCGATCGACTCGCCGACAACCGCATCTGTGACGTAGAATATGACGAAATTTCGCGCGACCCCATCGCGGCAGTCGGACGAATCTACGACCATTTTGGCTGGTCGTTGTCGAGAGATGCAGAGCAGCGAATGCGTGTCCTGGTTACAAGGCACGCCCAGAGGCAACCAGGGAACCATCGATATCATCTATCGCAATTTGGTTCTTCCGCGGAGGAAGTCCTCAGCGCGTTCGCGCCGTATTGTCAGCGCTTTGGCTTATCCTCGCCGGATGGTGAGAACCTCTGGTCATCGGGTCGAGACCCTCGTTTCGAGAAGCACAAAAGCGTTCTCGCTTCGTCTCGTTTACCGGAAAGAACAATCTGATGGGTAACGGAAATTTCGCGAATGACCTTTGAAGTTCGCCGGATGATTAGCGCTGATCATCCAAGCTTACCTGGACATTTTCCCGACATGCCTCTCGTACCCGGGGTAGTTATCCTCGACGAAGTGCTCGGGGCATTGGCTGAATGGCGCAAGGATTGTCAGCTTGCCGGCATACGAACGGTTAAGTTTCTTGTGCCACTTAAGCCTGAGCAGACATTCACGATCTGTTTTTCCGCGAGCGATGATGGCCGGAGCGAAGTGAACTTTTCCTGCCGCGTCGAAGGTCGGATAATAGTTGAAGGTCGACTTGAAGTTTGTTCGGAGACAAAGTGAGGTCGTGAACGCGCTATCATCGGCTGCGCCTCAGTTTGAAGCCCAGCGGAGCAATCCCCGCCTGGCGCAGTGGCTCCAGCAATTCCCGCCTGAGGTGTTCAGCGAACGCGCGTATCAAAGCATCGAACTGATGGAGCGTTACAGCATCGAGCTGGCTATTGATTTATCGCGCCAACTGAATCTCGTAGAACGACTCCGCAAGTGGCGATCGACCGATGAACTTTGTCGGCTGCTTTCGTTTCAGCCGCGTTTCAAGTTCGCCCTACGCTGGATCCTGGAACGTCTGGTGGAAAGCGGGTGCGCCGAGGCGCAGACCAACAGGAACATCCGGTTTTATCGACTTCGGTACTCGCCGTGGGAAGCGGATCTCAAGCGGTTCCATGCCGTGGGTCTGAGTATTGACCCCGCCAATGCAGCGACGCTCGACTTGTTGGATCACGCGGCGAGTCTTTACCTGGCTGTTGCAAGTGGCCAGCAAAGTGGCGATCACAATCTGCTCGGACCACAGGGGGTCCCGCTGTGGCTGAATTATTTTCATAACGATAATTCGACCTACGCGGTGAATAATTGGGTGGGCGCAGTATCAGCCGTCGATCATCTTTCCACCGGGCACGGGCTTCGGATTTTGGAAGTTGGCGCCGGCACCGGCAGCGCCAGCGAAATTTTACTTCAGTTGCTTGCCGAGCGCCGTCTTTTGCCACGAATAGAGCGCTACCTTATTACAGAACCGAATGCGTACTTCCGACGCTGCAGTCAACGTAAACTGGCCGGTCAATATCCAAATCTGGCGCTCGAATGGGCCCCGCTAAACCTCGACCTGCCATGGAACACTCAAGGAATCACCGCGGGAGAGTTCGATCTCGTATATGCCGTCAACGTGATGCACATCTCCAAGAATCTTTTGTTTAGCTTGAACGAGGCCCGCTCCGCTCTGGCCGACGATGGCTGGCTGGTGATCGGCGAATGCGTGCGACCTTACGATAATCAACCAATCTATCCTGAGTTGATGTTTCAAATTCTGGATAGTTTTACAAACGTCCAGACAGATCCGGAAGTTCGCCCGAATCCGGGCTTTTTGACTGCAGAACAGTGGCGGCGTGCTTTTTCGCGCGCAGGTTTCAAGCACGCCAGAGTGGCGCCGGATATCGATCGCATTCGCGAGATCTACCCACATTTTTTCACTGGCGCCATTTGTGGACAGAATAGCGCCTAGGCCGAATGACACCGCTTGGTTACTATTTTGTAAATCAGCACCGGTGTAGCCACGGCGCTGTGCGTCGTTCATAGGCATCGGCTTCGAAAGATGGATAAATACGAGCCTACAAGCGCCCCACAGGGGCGCGGCTACAGCGTTTTCTACACGGCTCGCAAAGCTTCGGAGGCAGATCGCTGGACGAGCTTGCCGGAACGCGGCACGCCCCTTTCACTGAGAATACTTGCCTCGATTGCGATACATATAGGACGTTGGGGTGCAAGGCTGCTGCTGCATCCGATCACACTTTATTTTGTGATCGCTGCACATTCTGCACGTCGGACATCTTACGAATACTTGAAACGTTTGCGCGGCGAGCCAGCTCACTGGTGGCATGCCTTCCGCCATTTTCATTGTTTCGCCGCGACCATTCTGGATCGCGTTTATCTGCTGCGCGGTGAATTCGAGCGCTTTCATGTAACGGTTCATGGGAAGGAAATTTTGCATCGCCGAATCGAAAGCAGCAGAGGCAGCATCCTCTTAGGCTCGCATCTGGGCAGCTTCGAGATGCTGCGCGCCTTGGGAGTAATGCAGCGGAACTTTCCGCTCAAAGTACTGATGGACCCGTTGCACAACCAAAATATCACGCGTTTTTTTGACGCGCTAAATCCCATGGTTGCGGGAACCGTAATTGCACCCGATCGACCGGATACATTGATAAGGGTCAAGGAGAGTCTGGATGCCGGCTCTTTCATCGGGATGTTAGGCGACCGCGTCTCGGGCGGCGACAAGACAACGCAATGTCAGTTTCTGAACGCGCCGGCTACGTTCCCAGCCGGCCCGGTGCTGCTGGCCGCGACAATGCGTTGCCCTGTGATTTTGTTTTTTGGTCTGTACCGCGGCGGAAACAGCTACGAAATTTACTTCGAACATTTTGCCGATGAGATCACTCTGGATCGCGATCATCGCACCAAAGACATTCAGCTTTGGATGCAGCGCTACGCCGAGCGCCTGGAGCATTACGCGCGCCTTGCGCCTTACAACTGGTTTAACTTCTATCCGTTTTGGGACCAGGCTTTGCCAGGTTAGTGCTGCGTCATGGCTGATAGTCTGCCGATCCACAACGCGGAGATCCGGACGCTCATCCCGCACTCTGGTTCGATGTGCCTCTTGGACAGCGTCACTCAATGGGATGATCGATCGATTGTGTGCGTGACTAATACGCACCGTGATCCAGCTAACCCGTTGCGTCGCGCCGGGCGGTTATCAGCCTTGCATGCCTTCGAATACGGCGCACAAGCGGCGGCAGTGCACGGCGGATTGCGAGCGCGCTCAGCAGGCGCGACCGCGCCACCCGGCTACCTGGCTGCGCTGCGAAATGCGCGTTTGCACGCGACCCGCCTGGATGATATCGACGGGCCGCTTGAGATTTTCGCGAGCCGCTTGTTCGGCGACAGCGCTAATACGGTTTATGAATGCCGTGTCTCGGCCGGCGATATTGTCATCGGGGAGGGACGAATTACAATCATGCAGCGCGATCTGCCAAGCTCTGGGTAGCGCACGCGTCCCGTGGGCTGGCGAACGCGTCCTCGCGATCGCGGAACTTTTCTTTGGACTTCGATATCACCGCGGCAGCAATGTACAGGGAAAGCCTGTTTCGGCGCGACGCCGAAACCAACACGCGAGACGCACATCACATCACGATTCCGCCATCGACGCAGAGCACCTGGCCTGTGATGTAGGCTGCTTCCGCCGATGCAAGGAATGTCACCGCGTTGGCAATTTCTTCGGACGTTGCGGTCCTTCCGAGCGGAATTTTAGCATGAATCGTTTTCTTGATATCCTCGGAAAGTCCGGCGGTCATGTCCGTGGTGACAAATCCTGGCGCCACTGCATTGACAGTAATGTTGCGGCTCGCCAGCTCGCGCGCGAGCGACTTTGTGAACCCGATCAAGCCTGCTTTGCTCGCGGCGTAATTTGTCTGCCCGGCGTTACCCATCAGACCAATTACCGAGCTGATGTTGATAACGCGGCCGCTGCGTTGTTTCGTCATGGCGCGAACAATCGCCTGGGTAAAACTAAACGCGCCGCGCAGGTTTGTGCCGATAACGGCGTCCCAATCTTCCACGGACATCCGCATGACGAGTGCGTCGCGCCTTACTCCAGCGTTGTTCACCAGGATGTCGGCCCTGCCAAAGTCTTCGAGAATCTTGCCACCGATTTTTTGGACGGCAGCATGGTCCGCGACATCGACCGCGTAAGCTTTCGCCGCATCGGCGCGCATGGCGTTGATTTCATCCGCGACCTTCTTCGCGTTTTGCTCCGTTCGGCTCACGCAAGCCACCCGCGCGCCTTCCTTGGCGAACTGTAATGCAATAGCGCGCCCGATCCCCCGTCCCGCTCCTGTGACAATCGCCACTTGACCTTCAAATCTCATATCGTTTTCCATCTGATCAAAAACGTATCCGGACTACTGCACCACTCCGTAGCGGCGCTGGCGGCGGCCAAATTCTTCCACGGCAGCAAAGAGATCTTTCTTTGTGAAGTCGGGCCACAGCTTTGGAGTGATGTACAATTCGGTGTAGGACGTTTGCCAAAGCAGGAAGTTCGATAGGCGCATTTCGCCGGACGTGCGGATCAGGAGGTCTGGATCGGGATAATAGCGCGTGTAAAGATGTTTGCTGAACATCTCGACATCGATCATTGCCTTGTCGATGTGACCCAGCTCAATCGCGCGGAGCAAACTTTTAATTCCGTCGATGATTTCCAGCCGGCCGCCATAGCTCAACGCAAAGATAAGTGTGAGACCACTGTTCCCGGCAGTTTGCTCGATCGTTTTATGGAGTTGTTCCTGCGAGCTTTCGGGCAGATCAGTCAGCCGGCCGATCGCCTGAAGACGCACATTTTTCTCAATCAATTCCGGAGTTTTCTCTTTCAAAAATTTTTCAAGCAAACGCATGAGTGCGAGGACTTCGGTTTTCGGGCGCTGCCAGTTTTCAGCCGAGAACGCGTAAAGAGTAAGGTATTCCACCTTTAATTCGCCACAGCCTTCCACGCACTCGCGAACGGCCTGCGCGCCGGCCTCGTGACCCTTGATGCGCGGCAGTCCGCGCCCCTTCGCCCACCGGCCATTGCCATCCATGATGATTGCGATGTGACGGGGAACCGTTTTAATGCTCACGGACATCGTTGTAGCCCTATCTTCAGGAATTTATTGCCGAGAGGCAAACGCTGGTAAATGACGAATGTCTAATGACGAAGGAATGATCAAATGACGAATGCAGATGACGCTCGACTGGCTGTAGGCTTGTCATTCGGGCTTCGTCATTGATTCGTCATTCGTCATTGGTCATTCGTCATTTTCTCCGGTGTCTAAAGGTTGTCTCGAGATAGAGAGTCCCAATTTCGTCGGCGCGTGAACGCCAGCCTACAACGTAATCGTCTCACCGCGCGCGGGACCCACACTGACCATCGACAATTTTGCTCCGGTCAGTTCGGAGATGTATCTGAGGTATTTCCTCGCTGCCGAAGGAAGCTGCGAAAATTTTCGCGATGCGTGAGTGGATGCATTCCAGCCGCGCACTTCTTCATAGACTGGCTCGCAATTAGCCAGTTGGCTCGCGTCGCATGGCGGAACATCCAGGCGTTTCTCGTTTAGCCGATACGCAACACAAACTCGAATCGGATCGACGCGATCGAGTCCGTCCAGATTGGTAATGGCGATCTCGTCGATTCCGTTGATCATCCTTGAATAACGAGTAGCTACGGCATCAAACCAGCCGCAGCGCCGCTTGCGTCCCGTTGTCGCGCCGAATTCGCGTCCGAGGTTATGAAGCCTTTGCGCCAATTGGTCGTCTTCGGTGGGCAACGCTCCCTCGCCCACGCGCGTGGAGTACGCCTTCATCACGCCTACCACGCGATCCATCCGATGGGGAGGAACACCCGTGCCTGTGCATGCGCCGCCCGCCGTTGTGTTGGAGGAGGTCACATATGGATATGTGCCGTGGTCGATATCGAGGAATGTTCCCTGTGCGCCTTCGAACAGGATTTGTTTGCCGCGCTCCATCGCGCGATGGAGATACACAACCGTGTTTGCTACGAAAGGGCGTAGTTTTTTGGCAGCGGCCAGGTAAGTTTCGTTGACCTCCCGAAAACTGATCGGCTTGGCGCCGAGTGCCTGAAGGATTCTGTTGTTCTCAATCACCTTTGCTTGCAATTTTTTCGAGAACACAATCGGTTGTATCAAGTCGGACATGCGCAGGCCCGTGCGTCCTGCTTTATCGCCATAAGCCGGGCCGATCCCGCGCTTGGTCGTCCCAATGCGGCCTCGACGCAGCTCGCGTTGCTCGTCGAGTATCCGGTGATATGGCAGGACAAGGTGAGCGCAATCGCTGATGAGCAGGTTCTTATCTACTTTGATTCCTAATTTGCGCAGACTTTCAATCTCTGCGACCAGCGCCAGCGGATCGACGACAACGCCATTCCCAATCACGCAAACTTTGCCGCGCCGCAAGATTCCAGACGGAATCAAGTGGAGAATATACTTGACCCCGCGATGGATGACGGTGTGCCCGGCATTGTTGCCGCCCTGGCTCCGGACAACGAGATCAGCCCGGGCAGTAAGCACGTCGATGATCTTGCCCTTGCCCTCGTCGCCCCACTGCATCCCGATTAAAATTGTGTTCGCCATTGAAATCAGAAATGGGCAAAAAATTTCCCAGCACTTTGCAGCAAGGTGCTGGGCTTGCCTGCAAATAATAGGTTGGCGAAGTCGCCGCGCAAGGGATTTTGCGCAGCTAGTGTGCTGTGCTGCCCGGACCGGACGCAGAGCGGCGTCGCACATTTGATTTGCTTGCGCCTACGTGTTTAGCGCTAACGGCTCCGCCCAGGTCAGCCTGGGGCAACGCCCCAGGAATTATGGACCAAAAAAACCTCAGCGCTGAAAGCGCGTGTCATTAACGCCATGCGTTGCGCCTTCAGCGCTGACCCGTAATTTCAATCACAATTTCCGTGGGGCGATGCCCCAGGCTTAAATTGAATCAGCACTTTCAGTGCTAAATACATACGCTTGCGCAGCAAGAGTTCGCCAACTACGGCGCGGGCGTTTGCTCGCCACCACGTTGCCATTTTGGCAACGGAGTAGAGCTGGGTTTCTCTCTCCCGGATTCAATTATGGTCGGCCGAACTGGTCCGATGGGCTCCAGCTTTGTACCTCGCGGCGGGGACGGACGCGATGCGCTCTTTTGCGGAATGTGCGCCTCTCTTTTCACTGGCGTGGCGGTCGGCGAGACAGCTGGGCTTGCCGCTGCCGCCGTCTCCGAGTGAGACGCGCCCGTTCCTTTTGGTTGCGGAACGGATCGGTCACTTCGCCCCTCGGCAGCAAGCGCTCCTGACTCTCGCATTTGCTCAATCGTGGGCGCTACGGATTTCTTTTCGCGGGACTTGGGTTTGGTTCGTGCCGGCGTGGCCGATTCCGAAGGGTTTTGCTCAGACTCAGAAGACGGCGTCGCTTGCGTGGGAGCCTTCGGTTTTGTTTCACGAGGAACGACTACTTCCTGCGCATGCATCTGCCAGACAAGCACAAGGCTACACAGTAGCGACCGGAAAAATCCTCTTAGCATGAAGCGCCCTGATAAATAAATCCGACCCGTTGGCATGGCCTCGCTCACAAGAGCTCGCCGAGTTTAGCCTGTTGGGCGCGCGACTTGAATCACCGGCAACGGAAAGCGAAGACGCAATTCGTTCTCCAGATAAATTTCCACGTGATGCATCCCGTATTGCTGAAACTGCACGCCGCCGAAATAATGCACGTTCGTTGCGTGGCCTTCCATCTCCTTCAACACAAACTCGACCTCCGCCTGCGCGATGACCTGCTGCTCATCCACGCCGACAATTCTGGATCTTTGCCGAAACTTTCCCGCGCCGCTGCACCAGCGCGTCCAAATGCACAGACGGATATAATTGATCGGTAGCGCGGGTGCCGGAATCACGCTGAGCACGCCCACGAGCGTCTGCATCCCATTGATTTCGCAACGGACGTCCTCGCAAAGGACCGCGCTTTGCAGATCGGGAAGAATGAGATCCGTTTCCATCTTTAATCAATCACAGCACACCACGGACCAGTAGCATCAATAATCCAATGCCGAGCACGATCCGGTAAAGAGCAAACGGCACAAACCCTCGCGTGCGCACCCAGTTCATAAACCATGCGACCACTGCCAGCGCCACGAAAAATGAAACTACAAATCCGATGACGAGCACGATCCATTCATGAGAATTCATCGTCAACGGCGCGATATTCACTTCGTGATGACGCGGTATCACGGTCTTCAGAAAATCATATCCAGTGGCCACAAGCATCGTCGGCATCGATAAAAAAAACGAAAACTCGAGCGCAGCCGAACGCGACATTCCAGCGACCTGTCCCGCTGCAATGGTGGACATCGAGCGTGAGGTGCCGGGAAAAACAGCAGAAAGAATTTGCGCCGCGCCGATCCAGACTGCCTGCGGCAGCGTCATTTTCTCCATGTGCATCGTGCGCGGCCGCGTGAAAACCGCGTCAACAATCCACATGATGATTCCACCAATAAGAAGCGCCATGGCCATCACCCAGAGATTTTCCAGGTTTTTGCCGATCTGTTTCGTCAGGGCCCACGCTGGAATTGCGGTCACAACAAATGCAATGAGCGTGAGACTCAACGGGTGAGTAAAGATGGTGCGATTGCCGCGTTCGCCCCGCGGGAAAGTGCGAACAAACTGCAAGAGGCGTTGCCAAAAATAGACTGGCAATGCCAGAATGGCGCCGAGCTGGATGACAATCGTGTACATTTTCCAGAAGCCATCATGAAGGTCGATGTTCAGCAGCGCTTCGCAGATGCGTAAATGCGCAGTTGAGCTTACCGGAAGAAATTCGGTCAGTCCTTCGACCACTCCGAGAAAGATCGACAACAAATATTCGTGCATTCGTTAAAGCGTTAAAGCTACCTCACAGGTGTCATTCTGAGCGAAGCGAAGAATCTCGGATCTTCTTTGGACCGGCTCTCCACAGCAATAGACCGAGATGTTTCG
>QHPG01000220.1 GCA_003219005.1 Verrucomicrobiota bacterium | reverse complement strand
CTGCGGGCTGCCTCGATAAGCAGTCACTGAGGTTGTGTTAATAATTGCGCTGCCCTTTTTCAAATGTTTCATGGCAGCCTTCGTTACGAAGAAAAAAGAGAAAATGTTAGTGCGAAATGTTCGCTCCAGCTGCCGGGCTGTTATTTTCTCGATGGAATCTTGAGGATGTTGCTCGGCGGCGTTGTTAACTACGATATCGAGCCTGCCAAATTCATCGATGGTTTGCTTCACGGCTGCCTGAGAGAATTCTTCATCGCCAGCGTCACCATCGATAAGCAGGCACTTCCCGCCGTGACTTTCCACAAGCTTCTGCGTCTCCCTGGCATCTTTGTGTTCCTCTAAATAGACCACCGCAACGCTTGCGCCTTCCTTCGCAAAAGCCACTGCCACAGCGCGCCCGATGCCGCTATCGCCACCAGTGATGATGGCAACTTTGCCTTCTAGTTTTCCGCTGCCGCGCTGTCTTTCATCTACGGCCTTCGGCCGCGGTCTCATTTTGTATTCGCGACCAGGCTGGTGACGCTGCTGCTGTGCGGGCTGGAGCTTTTTTTCCTTCGCCATTTTAACGCCGCTGTTTGCGAGTTCGCGCTGCCTTTTTTGCAGCAGCCGAGCGCGATCTCGCGCTACGCGCGTGTGCGGCTCGTTTGGCTTGTCGCGAAAGCGCTTTTCGGGACGCCGATCGGCGACCTTCTCGTTTGAGTGCGCCCCGCACGGCACGCGAACGCGTTCGAGACGGTTGCTTGCGTCGGCCGCCCTTTGCCAGATCACGCCTGGCTTGGCGCTTAGTTCGCGCCTTTCCGCGTTTGGGTGGCGGCAGTTTTACACCGGCCCGCCGCGCTTTTGAGAGGCCGATCGCGATGGCCTGCTCAGGTGAACGCGCGCCATGCTTGCCCTCGCGTATGTGCTCCATTTCTTCGCGCACGAATTCGCCCGCTTGCGTCGATGGTGAAAGACCTTTGCGTTCGTCTTCGCGCGCCCGTTCGAGTGTTTCTTCTTCAGGCATAGTTCGGTTAATCCTTAGAATAATTACGCTCCAGGAGGCTTCTGCGGATGTTATTCAATTCGGCCGACTGGGCAGCTCTCAAACGATGAGCCCATCAATGTGAAGAACAGGCCGGAGGCGCGCACAGTGATGTGCTAGCGCGATTACTTAGGAAAGGAGGTGAATCATGTTAGGCTGGGCCGTAACATTCTTAATAATCGCCATAATAGCAGCGGTATTGGGATTTGGCGGGATCGCCGTAGCGGCGGCGGGAATTGCCAAGTTCCTATTCTTTCTGTTCCTGGTGATGTTCATTATCTTTGCGATCTTCGGGTGGAGAGGCAGAGGAGTTCCCTGATTAGTGGAGCTGCTCGGTTCAACTCGTGCGAATCGATAACGAACCTTGGTTGGTTCGTTATTTCACAACATAGAGCGCTCTGAGGCGGGCTTCAAAAATGGTTGGTTCCTTGTCAGTATGTAATTCGCGTGAAGATGGAATTTAGCCGCTTTCGGCAATCGGTTTTGCTGCCAGCCGCGAACCAGTTAGTAAATGCCTGAAACGGCGGAAGAACTTTGTCAGCGCCCTGATGTACGCAAGGAGCTCGTCCGCGCAAGTGGACAGAAGCCGGCCGCAGAAGTCAAAGCGAAAACCACCGATAAGTTCTGGTTTGTCACACATGCGCTTATCATTGTCGGCTGTGCCGTTCTCTACTTTCTCCTGTCGGCAAAGTTGCTGCCGCTGCCCAAAGAACAGCTCGACATCATTGGGCGCGTCCTACGGGCGGTAGCTTTGATTGTTATCGTTGTCGCGGTCGCCCAGGCAATTTCCATTTACGCAATCGGGCGAATTGAAGACGCAACGACGCGCTTCACTCTCAAACGCGTTGAGCATTTAGTCGTAGCCTTGGCAATCGCGGTGATCGCGGTGTCGATCTTATTCGTTAATTGGTATCCCGCGCTTACCGCTCTAGGAATCGGCTCGATCATCATTGGACTCGCGGTCCAGACCCCGATGAAGAGCTTTATTGCTTGGATCTATATTCTTGTGCGGCGCCCATATCAGGTCGGCGATCGCATCAAGATTGGAGACGCCACGGGAGACGTCATCGACGTTGGCTATTTCGACACGACGCTGTGGGAATTCGGCGGGGAGTACCTTTCAACCGATCATCCCACCGGCCGTGTGATCCGTTTCTCAAATGAGAAAGTTCTCGACACGATGGTCTGGAATTACTCGTGGCCTTTGTTCCCGTACGTTTGGAACGAGATCAAATTTCAGATCGCATATTAAAGCGACCTGCAATTCGTCGCCGAAACGATGCAACGGATTGTGGAAGAGGACTTCGGCAAGGAGATGGTGAAACGCGGGGAAGTTTATCGCGAGCTACTGTCGCGCACCCCAGTGGATGAGATGGAAGTCCGTTCGCGGCCTAGAGTGATCTTTCGCGTCGATGAAGTGACATGGCTTGATGCAATTGTGCGTTATATCGTGCCGCCTCGCGAAGCCGGCTCTGTAAAGACCCGGCTTATCCCAAAACTATTGGCTGCTCTCAATGAGCACTCCGAACGTGTCATGTTCCCCAAAGGCGATGTTCGTTGATGCCGGTGAATTTTCGCGTCGAGAGAAATTTCCGAACCCATTTAGCTGCGACCAGCGATTAAGATATATGATGAATCAAAAAGAAATTACCTCGACAATCAATAAACTGATTGAAACTCTTAAAGACGGTGAGAAAGGCTTTAAGGAAGCCGCGGATGCGGTAAAGGATCCCGAACTGAAGTCACTCTTTACTGAGTATTCGGCACAACGGCATCAGTTTGCGAGCGAGCTCCAGACCGAGCTAAGGAGCCTGAGTGGAGCCGAGCCCGAGACTGGCGGTAGTGCGGCTGGTGCGATGCATCGCGGTTGGATAAATTTAAAGTCTGCCATTAGCAGTAAAGATGAAGGCGCTGTTCTTGCAGAATGTGAGCGCGGTGAAGATTCGGCGGTGAAAGAATTCAAGGAGGCGATCGATAAGCCTTTTTCTTCGCCGCTCCGTGACGTCATTTTCCGTCAGTACACCGAAATAAAACGCGCGCATGACCGAATAAAACAGCTTCGCGACGCTGCCAAAAAGGCAGCTTGAGCGCATCGCGCTTCTGTAACCATCGCTCGGTGTAAGGAGGGGGGCTAGTTGCCTGACAGTCGGGACCATGACTTGGAAGAAGATTTGCGCCTCGATGCCAAAACGGCTGACATGTCCAGAATTCGGGTCGGCCGCGTTAAGCGCAGTGCCAATATCAGCTTCATAAAAGCTGATTGTTAGCGGTTTCTGGTTTCTGTCAGACCAGGGTTCTCCGCCCCTTAAGGGATTTCGCTAGGAACTCGCCGCGTAAGCATTTCTTTTCAACATGTGAGGCAACTGATCCTCGTTCTGCAGGCGATTTATTTATTGTTATGACAAAACTAAGATTCAAAGGCAGTTGGAACGAAACAAAAGGCAAGCTGAAACAGAAATACGGGCAGTTGACCGATGACGACCTCACATTCGCCGAAGGAAAGGATGAAGAGCTTCTCGGCCGTCTGCAAAAGAAACTCGGCAAATCGAAAGAAGAGCTTCGAACGGAGCTTGAGAGTCTGTAAAATTACGAAAAGACAATCTAAGATGCGCCTAACGAATAGGATCAAAGAGGCTGGTGCGACCGGATACATTCTGCTCTGGCTACTCGGAATTCCCATCCCTATTTGCTTTTGATCTTTCTGCTGCGGGGTTGCACATAACCTTTTGAAGGAAATTAATCGGAAGCGAAACCGCTTTCGTCCTACGAGAAGACAGAAACGACGACAACGACGACCAGGCCGTAATCATATCCACCGCTTCGACGTCTCAACCGTTTAGCGCTTTCCCGAGCTCGGCTTCGTGGTATATTGCGCAATGCAAACGCCAGAAATCATCGCATATCTGAAAACCTATTGTGGCTGGAGCGCCGGTGTGCGCGCCGTGCTGGCCAAATACAATCTTCCATACACAGAAAAGGACATTATCCAGAATCCGGCGTTCCGCTGGGAAATGGAGACCAAGAGTGGACAACCGCTTTCGCCCTGTGTCGAGATCGATGGGCAGATGCTCACCGACATCAGCGGCGAAGAAGTCGAACGGTACTTGATCGATAATAAACTCGTCCAGCCGAGCGAGGCAGCAACGGATGTTCCGACCAACGCGCCTTGCGCAAACGAGCAGCATGAGGGCGTCGTGAAGTTGAATTTGTAAAACGTTGAAGCGTTGAAGAGTTGAAGCGTTACAGCGATCTTCCGCTTTAACGCTTTAACGGTTAAAGCTTCAACCAAATGAAATTCTTCGCCCGCCTTCGCTCCAGGAAAAGAAGCGGGAGTCGCCTTTTCCGTTACGGCTGGAAAATTACTCTGCTTGTTTTGCTGGCGGCCGCCGGCTTCGCCGTTTTCCTCTTTTACGGTACGTGGGCGCAAACTTTCGACATGAAGAACGTCGGCGAAATGCCGGAGCGAAACACCGTTTACGATGTCGATGGAAAAATTTACAGCCGCCTCGCTGGCGCGAATCGGATCATGGTTTCCCTGAGCGAAGTCTCGCCATTTTTCATTAATGCGGTGCTGGCGCGCGAGGACACCCGGTTCTATGAGCACAAAGGGGTTGATTGGCGCGGAATTTTGCGCGCGTTGGTCCGCGATATTACGAGCGGCTCAGCCAAGGAAGGAGCCAGCAGCATTACCCAGCAGCTTGCCCGAAACAGCCTTCCACTCGGTGGGCGCACGCTTAGCCGAAAAGTACTCGAAGCGATGGTGGCATTTCGCATCGAGCATCAGTTCACCAAGCAGCAAATTCTCGAGCTTTACATTAACCGAATCTATTTCGGCACCGGCTGTTATGGAGTCGAAACAGCCTCGCAAGCTTACTTTAGCAAGAGCGCATCGAAGCTGAATCTCTCTGAAGCCGCGATTCTTGCAGGTCTGATAAGAAGTCCAAATCGTTTTTCGCCGTTAAAAAATCCGCAGGGCGCGGTGGCGCAGGGCAATGCTGTGCTGGATCGCATGGTCGCGTTGAAAAAAATTACGCCAGCGCAAGCCCAGGAGGCAAGGATCGCGAAAATTACGCCGCATCCCAAACGTCTGCCCCAGATCCAGGAGAATTATGCCATGGACGCGGTGCAACGTGATTTGAATTTGTTGCTAACGCAGGACCAGATCGATAATGGCGGCCTCTCGATCTATACGACGCTGGATCCGAACGTGCAGAGCGGCGCACAGGACGCGCTGGAGAAACAACTCACTAAAATCGAGCATCAATCCAATTTTCACCATGCGCTCAAAGCCGATTACAGACCGCCCGAGAACGGGGAGGGGGATTCGTCCATGCCTTACCTCGAAGGCGCGGTGGTGGTGATCGACAATACCAGCGGCGGCATTCGCGCGCTGGTCGGCGGCCGCGATTACGCGCAAAGCAAGTTTAACCGCGCGATGGTTCCCACAAATCGGCAGGTTGGTTCAGCGTTCAAACCGTTCGTTTACACTGTCGCTTTCAGCCACGGCTTGTTGCCGGGCGCCGCGATCAACGATGGCCCGATTCAGCCCGGCGAAATTGACGGCGCGGGAAATTGGTCGCCCGGGAATTCCGATGGCACCTACGGCGGCACCATGCCCTGCTCCTATGGCCTCATTCATTCGCGCAACACCATGAGCGTGCGTGTTGGACAATTCGCTGGACTCGATGCGGTGCAAAAGGTCGCTAACGATCTCGGCGTTTCTCAAAATGTTCCGCATGGACCGGCGATCTACATCGGCTCATTTGAGACAAACCTGAAAGATCTGACGGCTGCGTACTCTATTTTTCCCAATGCCGGGGTGCGCAAACAGGCTTACATCATCGAGCGCATCGATAATCAGCAGCACAAACCGATTTACCTCGCCGCGCACATCTCTACGCCGGCGCTGGATCCGAGCGCAGCCTGGATGACTTCGCAGGTGATGGAAGAAGTTTTGACCAAGGGCACTGCCGCCAGTGCGCGGTCACTCGGCTTCAAGTTGCCGGCGGCAGGTAAGACCGGCACCACCAACGATTATAAAGATGCCTGGTTCGTGGGTTACACCAGCACGCTCACCTCCGGAGTCTGGGTCGGATTCGATCAGCCGGCCACGATCATTCCACACGGTTATGGCGCCGCTCTGGCATTGCCAGTCTGGACGCAGGTGATGAACAAAGCCGCACAGCATTATCCGGCCGAACCGTTGCAACCGACCATGCCGATCCAACACGCCACGGTCTGTTCGATTTCCAATCAGCTTGCTACGACCGGATGCACAGGGGCTGGCACCGCTTACGACATCGACTTGCCTGCCGACAAAGTGCCAACTGCCGCGTGCCAGGTGCATGGCGGCGAGCAATATCCATTTGCGCAACAGGTCCCGGGTTTACCCGAAAAAGCGGCGACTTTCCCCGGCCGCGTGTTCAGATCGTTTCGGAGACTTTTCGGCGGGAGATGATTCGAAGTTTGAAGTTCGACGTTGGGCGTTCGACGTTTGCTTTTTTAGACACAACGAACACCGAAATCCAACGAGGAACGTCAAACCACAAAAGGACAGCGGGTGAGGGGAATCGAACCCCGTATCTAAGCTGGCCTTGGGAGGCGCGCCGATTTGCGATGAATGAGGCGACAGATCTTATTTCAACTAGGTCTTGCGCGGACTTCGCACGGCGGCTGATAATATAAAGAACCAACGTGAGTGCATCGAGGAATAAAAAAAATGCGTCCGCCGGAGAATCAGGAAATCAAAGGCCAAAGCGCAGAAAAGAAAAAGTGATTCGCCTGGATGACCTGATTCCAAAACAGGACGTTACAGGCGGGCATCAATTGCTCTTCGGCGCTACTGACACAGCTGTATTTACAAGAATCCAAAAATTTTGATCGAGATAATCGTTTACCACTCTTTGAAATCGCCTTTGTGCGCGTGCGTCTCCACCACGTTGCCAGCATCATCATAAACGCGGATCACGGCATCATGTGAGCGGCAACGAGGCCGCCAACTTCTTGAAGACAACGCGGGTACCGGAGTCGTGAATTGTGGCAGCCCAGCCGTTTGACTGTGCGAAAGCGTGGATCCGCTCTGCGCGTTTTGGGTCGGCTACCCCTCCTATCGGCCACACTCGCGCCAAGCTCTTTTCAAAGACGCTGCAAAACATCCTTGATTCAAGTCGTTCTCGGATGTGTTTGGCGAGCGCGTCGATAAGGCAATATCGGCTAATCTCCGCAAAAGAGCGATCATTTCTTCAGTCGTCTGGCGTCACGGATGGGGGAAAGCCATTTCCGTATGAAATCACGAGCACATTTTGGACAGAAGAGAGCCGCACAAAATCGAGGCGGAATTGCCGTTCCGCGACATTGGCGCACAATGACAAACGAAGGCGGAAATTGGCGGACGTGTTCCGACTAATCAGTTTTTTGGATGATTTGTCGGCTCTTTTACCTATGAAAATGAGCGG
>QHPG01000219.1 GCA_003219005.1 Verrucomicrobiota bacterium | reverse complement strand
GAATGTTTTGGCTTACAGACTTCTGTTCGCGGCTGCGAACGGACGAGACGGCGGAATTGGAAGACTTTGCCGGGGCGGCTACTCCGAGGCCGCGAGGGCCGCGCAGAGATAGCGCAATTCGTCGTCGATCTGGTTAGCTCCTCCTACGGTTTGGGCGACTTCTTCGCGGAGCAGACTGCGGTAACGGTCGCGCAACCGGTGTATGAGATTTTTCACTGCCGTTTCCTCAAGGCCGAGTATCCGGGCAAATGTCGCGTACGATACATCTTGCCGTTCTGCGGCGAGGCAATCACTCAGGACATCAAAGATGCGGCGTCGGCCGCGCTTTTCACACTCGTCGCCCAATCGGCGCAGCGCTCGCTCGACCACTGTTGCCGCCCAGCGCACGTCGAAAATTCTTTCTGGCGGCCAGTTGTCCGATTCCTGCTTCGGAATCGACAAGTGAGATGGCGCCTCCGCCATCCAATCATCCCAGGAAACAAAACGGAGATCACCACCGCGCTTACGCGCAGAACGTTTATCGACGTCGTCCTGCAAAAAACGCTGCAACGCCTTGAGCAGGAGTGACCGGAACCTTCCTCTGTTTCGATCAGCAGACTGAAGGAGACGACTCTTGAGTATTCGGGCGAAAAAGTCCTGGGTCAAATCCTGTGCGTCGGGGACGGAATGGCCCTGGCGGCAGATGAAAGCGAAAACTGGTCGCCAGTAAATTTTGCAAAGCTCGGCCAGTGCAGCCTGCGCCTCCGCGTCATCGCTTCCAGAGTCCCCACAGGACAAAACGATGCTCCAGCGTGTCGTTGTGAACTGCGCATGGCAGTGGCCGTCATGGGGGGTGTCCCTTTTCACCGTCGCCCATCATCTCATTTGTGCGTTTGTTACGCAAGCCCGGCGATAAGGCCTGCCGGAGGGCGCGCCGCAGAGAGGTGGCGTTGCCACGTTTTGGAAGCGATTGAGGTCTGATTTGCAACTTTTTTGCAACTTTTTTCGAAACTTCACCCCGAAAGATCCGAAGAAGATAGTGACTAGTAATAACCAAAGCCTAACGCCTAACCCAGCATAAAGGGCTCCGCGGGAAACCGCGGAGCCCTACCTGGACTTTGCAAAATCTAACCACAGATAAACAGTAATGGAGACGAACCCTGAGATCGTGGGGACTGAGTCGGAGCTTGAAGGTCGGTCGCTTTCGCTCTTTCCGTACTCTGAAAGTGTAGGTGAGGAACCGGAAAAAGTACGAATCTTCGTGCTGGATGCGCAACCGCTGCTCCGTCAGGGGATCAGCACCTATCTGAATTCGCAGCCAGACATGATGGTGTGCGGTGAAGCGGGCAGCGTCGCGGACGCGCGGAGAAAGATCGCCGAATGCCAGCCGCAATTTGTGGTGACCGCATTGCGGCTGGGCGCGGGAGACAGCCTAAAATTGATCAAGGAGCTGAAAAACCAAAACCCAGGGCTGTGCGTCCTAGTGTACTCCGCATTCGAGGAAAATATTTTCGCCGAGCGCGCCATACGCGCGGGCGCGAGCGGTTACGTCATGAAACAAGCGGCCAGCGAAAAGCTGGCGACCGCTGTTCGCGAGATCATGAAGGGCGGCATTTACGTCAGCCGGGAATTGGCCCTGAGCGCATTCCGCAAATCGCTTCAGCGGCACCGGAAAGATAATCACACGCTGAGGTCAGGTAATTGTCTTGAAGAGTTGTCCAACCGCGAGATGCACATTTTCCAGTTACTCGGCTCGGGGCTTGGCACCAAGCAGATCGCAGCGTCGCTGGATTTGAGCGTGAAAACGATCGAGAGCCACCGGGAAAACATCAAACATAAGCTGCGTCTGCGCTCCAGCGGGGAAGTGCGCGAGCGCGCCACCAAATGGGTGGAGCAAAACCTCAGCAGAGAAGACCACATTTTCCGACGCGGCGGGTCACCGACTGAAGTGCTATCTGTCGCGCCAGTTACGACGGAAACATAAGAGATTGCTAGCTGCGCGAGGGCTTCGCGGGCAACCGCGGGGCCCTCGTTGTTTCTATAGCGGTCCGCTGCCTGCCACGTCGTAACCTGGTCAAGACGCGTGGACGACGCGCACACTTCGCGACACCGCTCTGTGGCTACCGGATTTATGACCAGGTGATGAGGCGCAGTTCGTGCGCCTGCATCGGGCAGGGTGCGTTCGTACGACACGCACGCCGAAGTCATACATGCCGCTTTCCCAGCGGAGACGCTGGCGGCAATCGATCAGCGCTTTCTCAATTTTACTGCGCTCGGACCCCGGAGATCGAGCTTTGCGAAGTAGTCTCGATAAAAGCCACGATCGTGCGCAAGCAATCGGTCGGCGTGCAGTTGCGCGAGAGCAGCAATGAGAAAGTGAGGAACGATCCGGCCACGGCGGCCTCCCTGACTTAGAGCCACACTGACGCGCTCTTTGTAGCTTGATCAATCGGTTTCCCCGAATGCTTTCGGGGGAGATTTGTGAAATAGCACCAGAGCGCAAATCGTCACTTTACATTGGTAGCATCTTCCCAGCGAATGGCCGCGCGGAGCAACTCGCCTAGGGAGCTGACACCGAATTTTTCCTTTGCGCGGGCGCAGTAAGCTTGAACAGTTTTCAGACTCAGGTGCAGGTCCTCAGCGATCTCTGAAGTCGTCCGCCCTTGGCCGAGGAGCCGGAATATCTCCAATTCGCGATCACTTAAACGCTCCACCGGGGAGGTCTCTGCCGGTTTGTGCGATGCGCTGAGCCGGCGGGCGATGCTGTTGACGACCCTTTCGCTTACGTAAACACTCCCCTCAATTACGCGACGGATACAAGTTAGGACACTCTTGGTGGTCTCGCGTTTCATAACGTAACCACGCGCGCCAGCGCGCAGAGCGCGCTCGGCATACAATGCTTCGTCGTGCATCGAGAGGACGATCAGAGCAACCAGCGGAAATTGACTCTCCAGATTTTTAATTAGTTCCAAGCCCGATTCATTTTTGAGGGAGATATCGATCAGCGCGACGTCTGGCCGGGCTTTTGCAATGCCAGCGATGGCACCGGCCGAATCTTCCGCCTGGCCACAGACTATAAGGTCGCTCTGCCCATTGATAAGATTAGTGAGCCCTTCACGGACCAGCGGATGATCATCAACAATAAAAATCCGACGTCTGCAGGCAGTAGCGATCGCAGGGTTTTCGTTCATATTGCGAAATCTGATTCGCTGTGATTTGAAATCCTTAGCTTACACGACGCAACCGTTCCGCTGCGGCCGTTACGCTGAACGCTCAACGTTGCGCCAATTAACGCCGCACCATGGCGCATCAATCGAAGCCCCAGTCCGTCTGAATCTGACAGTTCATCTGGAAATCCGATTCCATCATCTTCGATTGCGAGGGTAAGTTCGGAGCCATCCATGGTGACGCGAATGTCGATTTGCTCCGCGGCAGCGTGTTTCGCCGCGTTCGTGGCCGCCTCCTGAGCGATTCTGTAGAGCTGCGTTGCAACCACGGAATCACGCACCGGAATTGGTTCTCGCCCGTGAAAAATACAGTTGATGGCGAATCGCTCGCTTATATTCTCGGCAAGGCCGTCCAGGGCGACGCTTAAGCCGTCTGCTTCCAGCTCCGGCGAAAAGAAACCCCTGGCCAGATTACGTGCGAGATCGATCCCTTCTTCCATGTAGTGTACCAGTTTCTCTACCTCCGTTACCTCCGGCGCCGATCTTGCGGCAAGCTTCTCCTTCAACACTTGGGCTGCAAGGGCGGTGCCTGTCAGGTGTTGGCCAAGTATGTCATGGAGATCTTGTCCCAAGCGCCGTCGTTCGCGATCCGCCACTTGCGCGATTTCCCGGTCCAGCCGCTGGCGCTCGGCCACCTCGCGCTGCAAAGCGACCGTCCGATCTTGAACACGTCGATCCAACTCACGGACGAGTGTCCGCAGCTTGGATAACAAACCGGCAAACAACGCATAAGAGACCAAAGCCATCCCGGCATTCCAAAAACCGAGAGCAGGGATTCCGGCTGCAACATCTGACAGCAGCGATACGGCAATGCTGATAACGGCAATTCCGAGAGCGATAAGCAGGCTGTCAAACCAGGCGGCCAAAGAAATCGGCAGAAGATAAAACAGAAGCAGCGGGCGCTCGTATCCAGTCAAATAATCGATGTATCCTATGACGCCGACGAGGAAGAGGCACATGACTACCATAGCCTTGCGAGAAACCCTGAAGTAAGAACCGTGCAGATTGGCTACGATTTCGTCGATCTTGGTTCGACGCGGAGCTGTGCCGAAGGATCTATCCATGATCTTCATAAATCCGGCAAAGCGGGGAAAATTCAAAGCGATGTTTTTGTTTGTTGGCATCAACAAGTGCACCTCATGTCCCGCAGGAACTGTTTCCTATGAAGTGCGATTCCCACTTCGCCCAAAATACTTATGCAGCGCTTTCAACGGCGAATAGGTCCCCTTGGACCGCTGTCGTCGAGCGGGAGAATGCTCGATGATCGATTTCCCGCCTTTGGGTTCTTTTGCCAATCTCTCCGCCCACGCGGTAATGTTTGCACTCTTATCCTCCAGCGCTGCGATTTTCTGCCGCGCCTTCGAATAGTTGCTGGCCAGAGTTGCAAAAAAATGGACGCGTTCATCGAACGCAGCTTCTATTTCTTCGACAGCCTCAGCGGAAGCATCGAGTGGTTGGGGGGTTTCTTCGACTTGCTGGCAAAGCTCTGCGGCTTGGTCCTCGAGCCTCCGATTGGTTTGACGTTCGTCAATTTTAAAGTCAGCGGGAACATTGGAGCTATTGATCCGTTGCACAAGCGGTTCCAGACATTCCGGCGCGTAGGGTTCACCAAGGAAATTGAAAAGTGATCGCAGCGTCGCTTCCGGAGTATCTACGAGATCGGAATGCCGCAGTCGAAAGACAATGCGGGGACCGCAAGCACGCTCAGCCAAAAGACAGTTACTCACTGTGCGCACCCAATAACGGTATGCTTCCTCCTGATTAGCGACCAAGCTCTGTCCGCTAACCCGAGGAAACAGCAGCATCGATCGGACAACTGAAGTCACATCGCGGAAGACGCGGACGAATAGCGCATTTGGAAAGAGCTTTCGCAGGCCACAAATGTGGAAGGAATACTCCGGCGTTCCGTCCACCCATCGCGTCTTTACGTCATACTGCGGGACGAAGCAATGACTCGGAATACTTGGGCCAGCAGCGCGCCTCCACCGGTTTCTTTCAAGATCAAGACGGTGGCGCAGGATCAGGTCGTTAATGCTTTTGCCAAAGGCGGCGAAAAATTCCGCCTTCTCCACATTCATCGAACTCAAAAGTGAGTACTCGCCGCGTGCGGTTCCAATTTGATAGTAAATGGCGAGATCAATAGCCAAGTCTCCCATCCAACCAGACTCTTCGAGCGGAATAATGTTTGGATGTTGGCCCAGGCACCAAGTAAGAATACTGGTGCCGGACCGGGGCGATCCAACTACAAAGATCGGTTTATTTATCCCATCTTCCATTCCAGCCGGATACTCGGGAGCGCAGTAGGTCTTATTCTGTCCCGAACTTCCGGCTGTCCAATGATCCCGTAGAAAAATGGGTGATGATAGGCGGACGCCGCCTAATGTTCGTGTCGGACTAAATCCTACGTGAGTGCTCGGCGATATCGATCACCGCACGTTTAGACTGCGCCTTTTTTGAAGGGCGTTGCCTGAGTCATTACATAGAGGGCAGCGCCGAGTGATCGTGCTTCTCAATTATTCGTCGCGCTTCTTGATAGGCGTCATACCTGGTCCCGACATACCTGACCCGTTCTGCAAATGCAGCCTCCATTTCATCGGCCGCCGTGCACGAAGCACTGGCGGGCTGCGGCGTTTCTTCTATTTCGGCACAAAGCCGCGTCGCCTTTTTGACGACCGCTGGATCAGTAGCAGCATCGTCAGCTTTAAAATCGGGCGGCACATTGGAACTATTGATGCGTTGCGCAAGCGGATCGAGGCATTTGGCTGTATAGGGCTCCCCGAGGAAATTAAGTAACGAACGCATCGCTGGTTCAGGATTATCGATCAAATCCGAGTATCGGATGCGATACACCACAGTTGGGCCATAGGCCTGCTCGCCTTTGATGCACCCGCGAACCGTTCGAAGCCAGTACCTGTAAGCCTCTTCTTCATTAGGAACCAGGTGGGTCCCCGCCACGCGATGGAAATTGAGCATCGAGCGTACCACAGCGCGGACGTCCCGGAAGATGTGGACGAAAAGAGCGTCTGGAAAGAGCTTGCGCAGGCCACAAATGTGGAAGGAATACTCCGGCGTTCCGTCCACCCAACGTCTCTTAGCTTCCGACGTTGCACTCGCAACTCCTGAGGCTTCCGGATAAGGGCCGCGCTTTTCTTTGCGTTTTCTTTCCAGATCCTTACGATGACGCAGGATTAACTCGTTGATGCTCTCCCCGACGGCTGCGAATAATTCGTTCTCCCTAATGTCCATACCGCTTAAGATGGAGCGATTACCGCGCGCCGCGCCAATTTGGTATCCAATAGCGATACTGACCGCGAGGTCCCCCATCCAACTTGACTCTGGCACAGGAAACATATTCGGATGCTGACCCAGACACCAGGTGAGAATACTGGTTCCGGAGCGCGGCGACCCCACCACAAAAATTGGTTTGTTTACCTGCTCCTGCATTATGTAGGTTAATCTGTCTTCCCTAATCGTCTGCGCATCCAGAAACTACCGCCACCCCACCGAACTGAATTTGGAAGGCCGGTCTTGAGTTTTTCCAAATTCGGAAAGGCGGCTTTGAGGTCTCCCATATGTCTGTGCGCCAGGTAGCGAATACCTATGAGTACCTCGAACTCGGAATTAAAGGTCAGAAAAGCTTGCAGCAGATATTGCTCGGTCCAAAATCGAAGTTCATCCATTACCCAGTCGCGCCGATAATCGAAAGGCAGAAAAATATCGTGAACGTGCACGATCACTCCCGGCTTGAGACTCGGCAACACTTGCAGGAAAACATAATTCACGTCTCCACCAATTTTCACTGTATGAGAACTATCGATGAACAGAATATCGCCCGACTCGAGTTGCGAGAAAAAGTCCAGGCCGATGTCTTCTACCTTTTTCTCTATCAGGGACTGCAGTCCGGGAAATCCCTGCCGGAGAAAATCAAGTGGAAACGGCTCAATACAGATCAGCGCTGAGTTTTTATTTTTTGCAATGGCCTCGGCTGCGACGAGAGACGAAAACCCGCTGCCCACCTCGATGATCAACCGCGGTTGAAAGTGGCGGATCATACAATAAGCGACCAGCGCGTCGGTGCCGTCAAAGAGCCCGTTATTAAAATGAAAACGGCCCGGTTCACCGGTTGGCTCGGCCGGGAACCGATCATATTCGTGGCGAAATTTTGGAAATTGATTCCGCAGTAGATCGAGCTGCATCGCATCGTTCATGTCGATGCCAACCAATTTGCTCGGCTGGTCCCAGAGAGTGTCAGGCAAGGACCGCGTATCAGGAATCGGTTGGTAGAAATGCACCGGTGTCACGTGAAAACCGTGTCGCTCCCACAACCGAAAGATCTCGGGAAACTTTTTGCTGTGGAGGCAGCGCGGCAGGACTTTTGCGAGAAAGCGTGACAGCAAAGTCACGTCGATATTACCGCGTGTCACCTCGAGCGCGACTTCACCTAAAAGCGGGTGCGACGAGTTGCTATCGCGCCTCACCTTCACCGAATCAAGCTGTCTGTCGGGTTGA
>QHPG01000104.1 GCA_003219005.1 Verrucomicrobiota bacterium | reverse complement strand
GTCAGTTGTTGCAGGAGCGTCTGGAGATCCTGTGTGGTCGCCAATTGACTAAGATAGTGGTGCAGGGTCGTCCATTCGGAAGCAAGCGTGACTGCCAGCACAAACGCGAACCACAGGGACGCAATGAAGGCTGCGCGCCACAACGGGCGTTGAAACCACGGGAGATCGCGGCCGCTATTCGCAAGACTTCTACTATCGCGCAGTGCATCGATGAATGCGGCGTTTTCGAGAACGGCAAACTGCTGCCAAAACAAAACGTTCACGAAGAAACGACTAAACATCCAAACCTGCAGAATGAGCAGAGCCAGCGCGAAAAGGACCAACAACAACGAAGCCGTACCGGCAAGAGCGATGCCTGCGATGACCAACCCAAAGAGCATTATCAGGGCAAACACGCCATAGACGAAGATGCACAGCGCAGCAACGCGCGGCCAGAACCTGACAGCCTCATTTAGCGCGGCGATCAAACCAGGTCGGCGTCCGCCGGCAATCTCAGCGGTGAGAATTTGAATTCCCGCCACATACACTGGCCACATCGCTATTGAGAGGACGAACATTAAGAAGGCAAAGGCATCCCCGGCGAGAACGCGCAAATCGCCATTCGAGCCATGTGCGCGCTGCACTAATGCAGTCGTTAGCTGACTGCATACGGACGGCAACAATACGAGCAGAGTAAGTCCAAGAAATTGGAAAAAGCCTTTGCGATAAGTATGAAACGTCTCCGCCACGGGCTTCGTTTTCAGGAAGGAGCCGCCCTTCCTTCTTCCATTCACGCAGCGTGTCGATGTCGGCGGGTCCATATTCCTTTCCCTGCACGCGCACGATCCATTCTTCCGTCATGCCTTGATCATCCAGCATCATGCATCCAGAATCCAGCATCAGCCTTTCCCATGAAACTGCTGCTTATCGATGGTCATTACTACGTTTACCGCTCGTTTTTCGCTATTCCTAATCTTTCCAATTCCCGAGGCGAACCAACCAACGCCATTTTTGGCTTCACGAAAACGCTGCGGCTAATGCTGAAGCATTTGCAGCCTGATGTAGGCGCAGTCATATGGGATGAAGGCGTGCCGAAGAAGCGAGTGGAACTCCAGCCCGCGTACAAGGAGACACGCAAAGAGATGCCCAAGCCGATGGTTCCGCAATTGGCGTTCATTCAGAAACTCACGCCCGTGCTGGGCTTTCGAAATATTTCCGTCCCGGACACCGAGGCCGATGATCTGATGGGATGCTATGCCATGGCCGCGTGTAAACGGCCCGGGATCGAAGTGGTGCTCGCAACCAACGATAAGGATCTTTATCAGCTCGTCGGTCCTTGCGTGAAAGTTTATACAACAGCGAAAGCGGATCTCGCGTCGCCAAAGGATGCATTCGCCCTGCTGAGCGAAGATCAGGTCGCTGCAAAATGGGAAGTTCCGCCCAAGCTTATCGGCGATGTGCTCGCATTGACGGGCGATTCGGTCGATAACATCCCCGGAATCGGACTAGGCCGAAAAACTGCCGCGGCATTGATTCGCGAGTTCGGCGGGTTGGAACCCTTGCTGAACAACATCGACAAGGTGAAAAGCGCGCGAACGCAAGAGAAACTCGCCAATTCTCGCGAGCAAATTTTGCAAAACCGAAAAATGGTCGATCTGGATTGTCATCTAGAATTGCCCGTGCCGATTGATGAACTTCGAATCGAACCCGATTATCCCAATCTGATCCGTGCGTTGGAGCAGTGTGAGTTCAAATCGCTGCTTCAGGAAGTGCGCGATGAAGCAGCGCGAGTTGGGACCGGCGATCAGAGAAATCTTCTGTAGCTCAGGGAGCGGCGGTCTCCATTCCGCCGCGTCGGCCGGTCGCATAACATCCTGAACGCGTGCTGATAAGCGCGAATACGAATTTCTCGTAAAAATTTCGAACGCGCGTCCCTGTATACTGTCTAACTCATTAGGTTAAGGCGATTCGGGTAGTTGCACGGCTTTTTATATTCGTTGTTTCTCCTTGGCGTGCGCTGCCCGAATCTTTTTTTGTCGGAGGCAAAACGCGACCGGGACATTGCCGATTCGGGTTCTTTTCATGGGCGGATCGGGGGCGCTTCGACTTGCTCACGACGACGGCGCGTTTGATAACGCGTCTTTAATAGACCATTTCACGTTTCGCACTTATCGTGCGCATTCTCCTGCGCGCAATGAAGCCCAAGTATTACGATCCGATCGCCGCCGCACTCAAGGAAGACATCGGCGAAGGTGATGTCACAACTGACTTTTTCGTGCCGGTGACGCTGCGCGTAACCGGGCGTATCGTTGCGCGCGAAAACGCGGTCGTTGCCGGCACCGGAGCAGCTGCGGAAGTCTTTCGACAGGTCGATCCTTCAACGGACACCCAGATTATTTGCCACGACGGCGATAACATAGCTGCTGGCGACGTGATTGTTGAAGTGCGCGGTCTTGCGCGTTCAATTCTGAAAGCGGAACGCGTTGCGCTCAATTTTTTGCAACGTCTCTGCGGCATCGCAACGCTCACGCGGCAATTTGTTGAGGCGGTCGGGAACCATTCGACCAAGATCCTGGATACGCGCAAAACAACGCCCGGGCTACGCGCGTTGGAAAAAGCTGCAGTGGTCGCGGGTGGTGGCGCTAATCATCGTTTTGGCTTGTACGACATGGTGCTCATAAAGGACAATCATCTGGCCGCCCTTGGAGAGCTCTCCACCTTTGCCGATCGAATTCGTCGCCTTCGGCAGGAGCGGCCAAACATCCGGATTGAAGTGGAAGCGGATGACCTTGAACAAGTCCGCGCTTTTGTCGCGGTGAACGGCATAGACGTTATCCTTCTCGACAACATGACGCCGGCCCAAATTCGGGAAGCTCTGGCGCTGAGAAGGAACAACACTAAGTTCGAAGCAAGCGGCGGCATCACCTTGAAAAACGTGAAGCGCGTGGCGGCTACGGGAGTGGACTACATTTCCATCGGCGCGCTAACGAACGCCGCGCACGCGATCGATATCGCGCTGGAAATGACCCATGTTCCAGGCTGAGAGCGTGGATCAGCTGATCGCTGGTGAACTGCAAGCCCACTTCGCTTGCGCCATCATTGGATGGCAGATCATTGTGCTTGAGCAAACTGGCTCGACGAACGATGCCATTTTGCGGGTCGCGACTCCAAGCTCAAAGGAAGGTCTGGTCCTCTTTGCCGAACATCAAACCGCCGGGCGCGGTCAGCGTGGCAACCGATGGGAATCCGTAGCGGCAAAAGGGCTTTGGTTTTCAATCCTTTTACGACCAAAAATTTCAGTCAACGACTCCGCGCAGCTCACGATTTGGGCGATCGAAGCTATTTCGGACGTCATTCGAACCGAACTTTCTCTCCAACCGGCGATTAAGTTGCCGAACGATATTCAGGTTCATGGGCGCAAAGTAGCTGGTGTGTTGGTAGAGATGCGCGCGCAAGAGAAAGCACCGCACCTGGCTATCGTGGGAATCGGAATTAACGTGAACCAATCACTGCAAGATTTCCCACGGGAATTGCAAAGCCGGGCAATCTCATTGGCCATGGCGCTGCAACAGCCAGTTGACCGCCAAAAATTTGCAGTCGCGGTTTTGCAAAATCTGGATCGGACTTACCAAGCGCGATTCGCGCCTAAGTGCTAACCTTTAAGTTTTCGACTGCTGCGCCCACCACTCGCGGTAAACGTGTGGCGAAATTTCCGATGGCTTGATTTCGCTGCGCCCGCCCCAGAAAACGTTCGTGTAAGACACCGGGACACCGCTCGCGGCAAGATGCTGATCAATGGCCGCTTTATGATCGAGGAGCAATTGTTTATCAGTGCCGTGCGCCACAGCCATGATGTTGACGTTCTTGAATTCCGGCCCCGCTTCGCGCCAGTAACAATGCGTTAGAATATGATGACGGCCGACCTCGCCGCCCACTTCAATTTCACGACCTGGCGGCACTGCCCAGTGAAACAGCGCGTTGAATCGTGTGACGCGCACGCCGCCCGCGGACGGTTTCACGTGCTCGAGAAAAGTTGAAAAACGCCCAATGATTTTTCGCGCACTCAATTCTTCTGCCACGCGAAAGAATTCTTCCAGCGAAACGCCGGCTTGGTTCGCGCGCGCGACCCAAGGCGATGGCTTGATCTCCTCTGGAGTGAATTCACGCTTGAGCGCAAGCAGAACATTCCACTCGCGCTCGCTCAACTCGACCATCTGCACCGGAATCATTTTTGCTGACTGCTCCGCTTTGCTGCCCGGCTCAATCGTTTTGCGGCGGACGTGCCCGACTCCGAGAGTAAAAATCCCCTTCGCCGGCATCAGGCGAAAACGTTCCGCACCGACTTTTTTTGCCAGCAATTCGCAATGCGCGTGCAATGAAAATCCCTGCGGGACCTTTAGCGTAGTCCAAAGTTTGTAGTCCGAGCCAGCGCTCACAGTATCCGTCGAGCGCAGCACTACGTGACCCGAAAACGGATCCCGCTGAAACATCCAATCGAACGCGGCGTCGATCCGCTCCTCGGGAACTTTCCATGCCACTAGCGCGCTTTCAGCCAGATTCGTCGCGAGCAAAGTTTGACGGACGCGCCGGATCGTTCGCGCGCGCAACATCGCCGCAATCCGCGCCATAACCGCATCGACGCCCACGCCAGAGCGGCTCGCAATTTCCTCGAATGGCTCGCGCACAAAGCCTTCGATTTTGTCCTCTGAAATGGCAAGAATCTTCGCGTTGATTGGATCGTTGTGCTCAACCGGCAGCATGCCAATTAATCCGCCGCGCAAGCAAACTTGTCCAATGAACCGCAGCGCCCCGCCCAGATACGAGGTGGCTTCCTCGTCAGAGTGCGCAGGTTAGCACCGCTGCAAAGTGGCAGCCCGTGCCCGTGAGCACGAACAAATGCCACACAAAATGAGCGTAGCGCAGACGCGTGTTCACAAAGAATAACACGCCTGTGGTGTAAGCGATCCCGCCGGCTAGAAGCCACAGCAGCACGGAGAGCGGCACCGCGAGCGCGAGTGGCCGGAGGAAAATAAGCGCCAGCCAACCCATTCCCAGATACAGTGCCATCGCAAGCTTCCGATGACTCGAAGTGCCGCGTATCGCTTTGACCAATGTTCCGAAAACGGCCAGTGCCCAAATAACTCCGAGCATCGTCCAACCCCAAACTCCGCGAAGCGGTCCCAATGCAAATGGCGTGTATGTTCCAGCGATCAACCAAAAAATCGCCGAGTGATCCAGGAGCTGCAGGACCGATTTGGCACGCGTGCGAGGCCAGGCGTGATAGAGCATCGATCCCAGATACAGCAGCAACATGGTTACGGTAAAAACGATCGTACCGATTAGAAAAGAAATGCTGCCATGGTGGAATGCTGCCAGAAGCAGGACCGGAGTGCCGATCAGCGCACCGACGACCCCGATCCCATGGCTGATGCTATTCGCCAATTCCTCGCCAGTTGACTGGGTCCACTTCGGCAAGGTTAGGGGCTCGTCAACGACATTCATCGCCCAGCATCATCAACGCGCATCGAGCGATTCTGCAAATCAAAAATGAACGACGCCAGTCATCTCTTTTCATGATCGATCGCAAAGTTGCAATCAGCGTCAAAACAACTTTCCGTCGAGCTAGCGCATTCATGGCCACAAAAGACAAGAAGGAATCGTTAAAAGCTATCTTTTTCGATGCCGTGGGAACACTGTTTTATTTGAACGGAACGGTCGGCGACCACTACGCGCTGGTAGGCAGCGAAGTCGGACTAGATCTCGATGCGCGAGAACTGGAGCGCGCATTTCACGCGGCTTGGAAGAAGATGCCGCAGCGCGCCGCCATCGATGCGCCGCGTGAAAACGACGACAAAGGCTGGTGGCGTGAACTAGTCGATCTTGTCCTTGACCAGGTCGCACCTTCGTTGAGCGAATTTGATCGGGATAATTTTTTCGAAGTCGCTTACGAACATTTTGCCGAGGCAGGTGTTTGGCAGCTGTATCCCGAAGTTCCCGGCGTGTTGGAGCAATTACAACCGCGCTTGCAACTTGCAGTGATTTCAAATTTCGACGGACGTTTGCGCTTGATCCTCGAGCACCTCGGCATCTCGAAATTTTTCCGTCACCTTTTCGTTTCCAGCGAGATCGGCGCGGACAAACCTGACCCAGATATTTACCGGCGCGCACTGAAATTCATCGATCTGAAGCCGAACGAGGTCCTCCACGTCGGCGACGATCCCAAATGCGATTGGGAAGCGGCCAGCGCCGCTGGTTTGTCGATCCTTCGATTAGATCGACAAAAGAATTCGCTGCGCGATCTGCTCGCGATGTTGAAATTGTAGGGCAAGCGCGTCGGTTGCTAGTCGCCTGGCCGACGAAGCGCCTGTCCTCCAATCTTGCGACGATGTTCAATCTGGATTAGAAAACGTTTCCTGACTCGGGTCGGTAGCTCAATCGGTAGAGCAGCGCCCTTTTAAGGCGTTGGTTCCGGGTTCGAGTCCCGGCCGACCCATCACTCGCGGTTTCAGTGTTTCATCATCCACATGAGGCGACTTTTGATCTTGCTCGTAGTCGGCGCGTTAACCGCCGCTATCGCTCAGGGAGCTACAAACTTCGATCTAGCGGCGAAGGCGACAAACGAACTCGCTGTCGACCTTAACCGCCAGCTCGCGACGGGTGACGGCAATCTGTGTCTCTCGCCCTATTCAATCCAGAGCGCGCTGGCGATGACCTACGCCGGCGCCGATGGCGAAACGCGCACCGAGATGGCGCGTGTTCTGCATTTTCCAACAAACGATGGCGGCGTGCCTGCCTCGTTCTTCGCGCTGCAGCGTTCGCTGCAAGAGATGAGCGCGAAAACAGCTGAACTGGTAAAACAATCGAAAAAATTCGGCGGCCCCAGCGAACCGATCACATTGCACATCGCCAACAGGCTCTTCGCACAAAATGGGTACAAGTTTCGCGAGGCTTTCCTGTCATTGGTGAAACAGAATTTCGGCGGAGCATTTGAGCCGGTCGATTTCATTGCTGATCCCGCAGCAGCCACACAGCGCATCAACAAATGGGTCGCAGACCAGACGCGTGACCGGATTCGCGATCTGATTCCGGGCGGAGCGCTGGATAAGACAACGCGGCTCGTCCTGGCGAACGCGCTTTACCTAAAAGCGCCCTGGGCGAGTGAGTTTTCGCAAAACGCGACGCAGCCGGAGCCGTTCTTCGTTCACGGCGGCGCACCTGTCGATGTTCCCATGATGCGAAAGACCGATAAGCATTTCGGCTACGCCAGGCATGAGGGATTTACGGTGGTAAGCCTGCCCTACGCGGGCGACGATCTTCAGTTCGTGGTTCTACTTCCCGATGAGATAGACGGACTACGCAAGCTCGAATCCAAACTGACCGCCGACGTGCTGGCGGGCTGCGCAAAACTCGAAAAGCGCGACGTGGATCTTCATCTGCCAAAGTTCAAGCTCGAGCCGCCAACGATCACTTTAGCCGAAAAATTTGAAGCGCTCGGGATGAAGACCGCGTTCGATAAGCCACAGGGTAGCGCTAATTTCGACAAGATCGCGCCACGGACGCCGAAGGATTACCTCTACATCTCGCAAATCTTTCACAAAACTTTTATTGCAGTGGACGAAAAAGGAACTGAAGCCGCGGCAGCAACCGCCGTTGCGATGATGGCGGGCACCGCTTTTAGATCGCCTCCCCCGCCGCCAATCGAAGTGAAAATCGATCGTCCATTCATCTATGCGATCCAGCATGTGCCGAGCGGCGTCTGCCTATTTCTCGGGCGTGTGACCGATCCGCGCTGAACATGGACATCGGCACGCTTGCAAATCTGATCAATGCATTTGCCGTGACGGCCGGCGTCATTTTCGCGGCCGCGCAAATTAGATATTACCGCCAGCGGAGACAGCGAGAAGCAATGCTCGAGTTGGTGCGATCGTTCCAAAGCCCGGCCTTTACCAGTGCGCTTCGGCGCGTGCTGTCGTTGCCGGATGGCGCGGACACACAGAAAATACGCGAAGTGCTCGGACCTGACGGGGAAGACGCCGTCTATCTGGTTTCGCTGACTTGGGAAAGCATCGGTCTGTTGCTTTTTCGTCGCGAACTCACCCTTGATCTGATCGATGATTTCTTTAGCGGTCCCATTCTTCTTTCCTGGAAGAAACTTCAGGTTTGGGCAGAGGAATGGCGTCGCGCGCAGAATCGCGAGACCGGCTCCGAATGGTTTCACTGGCTGGCTGAAAGAATGATGGAGCGGGAGAGACTTTCGCCGCCGGTGCCGGCTTACGTTGCACATCGCGATTGGAAGAAGCTGTAGGGCGTCTGTGTGAGAACGCCATCGTTTCACAGAAGTGCCTTACAACAGCGATTCGCGCTTGTAATTTAGTTTTCCATCCACAATTCGAGCCGCAGAGGTGAATGGGTGCAGCTCGATCTTGTTAGCGCCGAGGATATGCATCACGTCGATCCCTCTCGCCTTAAGGTAATCGGAAATGAGCGAGCGATGACAGCGCCACCAGACCGCTTCCGCGCACATGATCGCGGCAGGCCCGACCTCGTGAGCGAGAGCAAGCAGGCGCTCCACGCCTTTTTGAAATTCCTCAGTCTCCATATGGTCGGCGTAACCGCGAAATGACGCGTTGCGCCAAGCCGTATTGTGTGACTCGGGCTTGGGTTTTCGTCTTCCGCCCAGCTCAGGCAGATGTTCGTAGCGAATTCCAGCATCGGCTAACGATTCCGCCAATGCTTCTTTATTGAACTGCGGATAACGCTTCGACCCCGGCCACGACCGCACATCGACCAGCAACTTGATTCCGTTCTCTTTCAGCAATGAAACGAAGCTGTCGATCTCGCGCGTCGAGTGACCAATCGTCCAGATTCGCGAGATCATCTTTCTTTGATTGCAATTCAATCATTGGTAACTTTGTCGAAAATCGGGAGATGCAAAAATGAACAAAATATTCTTATCGACAGTTATTGGGCTGACTACATTGGCATTCGTGAATGCAGCGGAGACACAAAACCAACCCGAGATCGGAAAACCAGCGCCGGATTTTAGCCTGGCGACTGGCGACGGCTCGCAGGTCAGTCTCAAGGATTTCAAGGGCAAGTGGGTGGTGCTCTATTTTTATCCGAAAGATTTTACCAGCGGTTGCACCATGGAGGCGCACAATTTCCAGCGTGACCTCGCGAAATACAATGAAGCCGACGCAGTGGTCCTAGGCGTGAGCGTGGATACCGCGCAATCGCACAAAGATTTTTGTGCCAAGGAAGGACTCAATTTCAAATTGCTGGCCGATCCGGATGCCAAAGTCTCGACCGAATACGGCTCGGTAATGGATTACAAAGGTAGCAAACTCGCCGCGCGCAATACCTTCATCATTAATCCGAAAGGCGAACTTGCCAAGGTGTACACCGGCGTCAAACCGGCTGAGCACAGCGAGCAAGTCCTGAAAGATCTGGCTGAGTTAAAGAAGAGTTAAATCAAACTGGAGGTCACAATGGCGGGTCAAAGAAAGTCAATCGATTGCAGAGATTATCCGAGCGAGAAAAATTGCTCGCTCAAAATTTCCGGCACGGAAGACGAAGTGCTCGATGCCGCTGGGCAGCATGCCGTGTCGGTGCACGGGCATCAAGACACGCCGGAATTGCGCAAGCAAATCAAATCGATGCTCAAGGACGCTAACGATTGACGATCTCGTTAGCCCAAACCTGGCCGCCGCAAGGCGGGATGCACAAAATCACCCGCCTTGTCATTGCGCTCGCAATTTTGCCCTTCGCGCTGGTCATGTTTGCGAACCTGCCCGATCAACTCCTTCTCTTCCCCACAACTAAGCCGCTGAACCCACGTGGCGCAGCGCGGAAAACGCTGCCATTCGACCACGGTGAATTGGAGGTCTGGATAGCGCAGTCAAAGCGAGCCCGGCTGAATGGCACACCCGAAACTTATGTCGTCCGCTTTTATGGCAATGCCGATCGCGCGGATGCCTGGGTCGCAGCGGAAGCAGAGATGTGGAATGAGCGCGCGATCGAAATCTGGGGAATGAATTATCCTGGATTCGGCGGCAGCACGGGGCCGGCGCGACTATCCCGGATCGGGCCAGCAGCGCTTGCCGCCTTTGATGAATTGCAGCATCGCGCGAGGGATAGGCCGATCGTGGTTTACGGCGCGAGCCTCGGTGCAACCGCTGCGCTTCACGTGGCTGCGTCCCGGCCTGCTGGGATCGCCGGATTGATTCTGCATAATCCACCGCCGCTCCGTGAAATGATCCTGCGTCAGTTCGGATGGTGGAACCTGTGGCTGTTGGCAGGTCCGGTCGCGTTGCAAATCCCGCGGGACCTCGACAGCATCCAAAACGCGAGAGCGATTCGTGCCCCGGCAATCTTCTTGTTGGCAGAAAGGGATGAAGTGGTCGCGCCTCGTTTTCACCGGCTGGTGGTCAACGCCTACGCCGGAGAAAAACGCGTGATTGCATTGCACGGCGCCTATCACAATGATCCGATCGAAGGCGTGGCGCTGGCAAATTTGAATGACGCGCTGGGTTGGTTGCTGGGGAAGATTAGTCTACCGCACGCGCAGTAGCGTTAGGTCTGGGGAGCGCGCGCGTCTCGCGTGCTGGTTGTGGTGTCTCGCCGCAACAATCTTTTCTTACGCCGCCTGATGGAGTCCTTGCGAAAACGTTAAAAAAAGTTCGCGATCGCGAGGACGCGCTCGCCAGCATACGGGGCGCATGCGCTACCCATGTGCCATTTGCAACTCAATTTCCGCATTCGACGCCCATTAAGCTCAGCGCGCCATGCAAAACGCACAAAACCTGATGAGCAGTTTTGAATTCATTGCGGCGCTGATGTCGATAATCGTCGGACTTGGTGTCACCAACCTGCTCGCGGGAGCCGGGCCCGCGTTTTACCGGCGCAAAGAAAATCCGCTCGATGAAGTCCACCTTCTGCTGACCATCGCGACCTTGCTGCTGCTGGTTTTGCAGTGGTGGGTCACGTTCAGGTGGAACACCGAGGTCAACTGGACTTTCGACAAATTCCTGGTGCTGATCGCCTGGACCGTCACGCTGTACTTGCTGACAGTTTTCCTTTACCCGCCCGACCTCTCGGAAGCGGAAGAACACCAGGGCCGCTTCGAACGGAACCGCGCTGGCTATTACTCCATCTTCATCGCCATGTGTTTACTCGACGTCGCGCAAACGGCAGTTCATGGCGAACTTTTTCAGCCGGTGTGGTATGTGCCGTTCGTAGGGCAATATGCGCTACTGGCCGGCGGCGGTCTCGTTGCGAGCCGGCGCGGTTACGATCGGTTCTTCGCGTGGTACCAACTTGTCACGCTGCTGGTATGGGCACTCGTAGTTCGGAGAGTTCTAGTGGGCAACGCGATGGCCTGATTCAGGATTTAATCGCGACCCATTCGTTCCGCGCACGGGAATCAGCGACAGCCTGCACGACGCGCATGTATCGAACGCCGTCCTCGAATGTCGGATGGGGACGCACGCGGCCTTTGGACTTCACCGCCGCGAGAAAATCTTCTTCCACCCGCCATTCGCCTTCCAGTTCCGGAGGAACATCCACCACGTGCAGCGCGCGATCGCCGACCTTTCCCGCCTGCACGACGTTTGAACTGAAATCGTAGGTCATAGTCCCGGCGCTGCCGTAAATCTCCAGCCGATCGCCCTGTGTCAGCGCATTGATACCGCTAAACTCCAGAACGCCTTCCGCGCCATTTTCAAAACTGCACAGAACGGTAATCAAATCAGGAATGATCACCTCGTAACCTTCGCGAACTGGATAAATGATCTTCTCGCGCGCGAACACGCCGGTAATATCGCCCAGCCAGCGATGCAATACTTCCACGTAAATCCCGAGTGTTAGAATATTGAGCCCACTAATCTCGATCTTTTGCCGCCAATGTGCCGGTGCGCTCGGATCCAAATAATTGCTGGTGAAACTTTGCAGCCGCACATGATGCGGCCCGCCAATGTAATTTTCGGCCAGGATCTTTTTCACCATTAAATCGCCCCGTAGTCCGAATGGCGGTGGGCAAAGCATGGTCACCAGCTCGGGATAACGTTTCGATGCCGCGAGCATTTCTTCGGCCTCCGCTAAATCCATCGACATGCGCGCCTGGCAAAAAACATGTTTGCCCGCTTCAAGCGCGGAGATTGTCACCGCCGAATGCATGTAAGGCGGCGTGCCGATCCAGACGATGTCGATGTCCGACAGCGCCACCAGCTCCGGCCAATTTTTTATTGGCCTAGCGTCCGGCACACTCTCCCTGCAAAATTTCTCGGAGCTTTCGTATGTAGAATTGGAAACCGCTACGATCTCGACATCCGGGTGTTTCTTCAGACCGGGCAAATGGCGGGTGCGAACAATATTGCCCGCGCCGACGATGCCGATCCGCAGTTTGTGATTGTTTTTGTGCATTGGTTTACGTGCGATATCAATCTTGCAGGCTCGACTGGCCTTGGTGCGAGCTAAATTTGACCGCGAGGAGCAATGAAGCGTTCAACGTCAAAATATTGCTAGGGTGGTTCACCGGAACCGCCCATGGCGATTGAGGTCAATCGTCTCTACCTAATGGCTAACGAACAAACGATTCGCTTGACGCGCGCACCTGGGCACGGCAGTTTAGGCCGCTTTTTCCAAAGAATGAAAGTTTGCAACATCACAGGATCAAGAGCAGCGCGCGGCAGCGTTATTCACCGGCGTGGTCTGGCCAAGAAAAAAGGCGGCGTAGGCCGGCATATCACGAAAATGGTGCCGCGCATTTTCGCGCCTAACTTGCGTCGCCAGCGGATTTGGGTGCCGGAGCTAAAGAAGTTTGTGCGCATCCGTGTTACCGCGCGCGGTCTTAAGACGATCAACAAACACGGTGCTTACAAGGCGCTTAAGAAAGCTGGCGCCATCTGAAAATTGTAGGGCGGACGCCCGCTACTGTTCGGGCCAGGTGAGCTGTAAAGGCGCTTGCGTCGCGAGCTGCTCCATGGCCTTCGCCGTTAATCCAATCGACAAACTCGGAGAAGGATCCAGCGCCGCTACAACTTCCTGGGGCTTGGCTTTCACTCGGGGCAGATCAAGTGAGCCATCGTTGAACTCGATCACGTAGCCTTCGTTAATCAGCCAACGCAGGTCGGACGCGAGCGCCAGGCTGCGTGCGTCTGCATCTTCGCTCGCGCTGTCGCCAATCAACTTTTCGAAGAGTTGTTTGCGGCTGATTGCCGCCTTCCCTGACAACGCTTCGAGAATCGCATTCACAGACGGAGACACGCCTGCTTGTTCATGGACAAACGCGCGTGCCCGGATTGGCGAGACAAACAACATACCGCGGCGATGGCGAAAAACGTGCAGTCCATTTTGTCGAAATTGACTGGCTAGCTCCTGCATCATGTTCGAAGGCGAACGGGTCTCTCCCGCCCACGCCTCCTCGATCGCTCGGTTCAGCATCGTATGCGGCAAACGCCGGCTCATCGCCCCGCCGATGGTCGCTTCCTCGATGCTACGGATCAACCCGGGCAGATAATGCGACCGAAAATGCCGTTCCGCTTCCACCGCAGAAGAAAACGTCACAGGATTCTCTTCGCGTAGCGTTGTGTAGCTCGTCACCTTTCGGGCTTCTTCTTTCCAGCGCTCGACTAACGTGGTGTCGCTTACAATCTCGACTTGCCGCTGATAATCGACAAAACTCATCCGGCGGCTGAAACGCTGCTCGTAAAGGCTGCGCAACTGCGGTTGATAGGTGTGATGGTTAGTGGGTCCAAGAAGCGTCCCGCTCAATCGGCACCGCGCCACATTGGAAAAGTTTCCCTTGATAGGATCAGTCTCGGAAACGTCGATTTTGTAGAAATCCCGATGGGCGAAGCGGAATGCGTTTCGCTCGAGAAATTCCAGATCCGCAGACACCATGCCGTTATCGCCAAGCTGAAAAAGCGGTGATTCCTGCTTGGCCGCGAGGCAGACCTCGTACCCCACCGGTTTTTCCAGGAACAAACGCGCCAGCGCAAACAGCGAATACGCAACTGAGGCCGACTTGATCTGCGCGACTACATTTTCGAATGCGGGCGAGTATGGGAGGAAACGGATCGTAATTTCCAGTGGCGCTTGCGTTGCTGGAAGATGCTTATCTCGCGAGGAGCCATCGTGTCCGACGCGTCTTCCTCGGCGTGCCCGGCGGTCGCGCCCTATCTGGTTACTTTCTGGTCCGCCGAAGATCCTACGACCCGATGCTGGATGTTGGACGTCTGCTCGCGATCTATCGGAACTGGACACCTGCTCGCGATTTATCGGAGTTCGGCGTTTTTGTTTACCGCGTGGAGCACCCCGCTCCGCTCTTCTCGCTCCGTTCTCTTCCCCCGTATAACGCTCATAGTTCCTCGCCTCAGCAGGTTCTTTAACCCACGCAGGCAGCAGCTTTAGATCGAGCAGATCGGCAGGCTCGACAGGAGAAGAACTCATCAGTTTCATCTACTCGAACGACAAGCGGAAGCAACCGTGAAGAATAGCGGTTGGTAGGGACGGCGCGCTGCGCCGTCCGGACACTGCAGCGCGATGTCCCTACCTGCTCCCGAAAATGATTGACAAGCCGCCCAATTCATTTACTTCCACTTGCTGTGCCCGGATAACCGATAAGTTTTCCGGTGACTTACCGGCGCGCGACTAACACAAACCGAACAAATTTTTATGGCGGAAAAATCGATTGAAGAGAAGGTCAAGGACATCATCGTCGAGCAACTCGGCGTCAACCCGGAACAGGTCACGCCGCAGGCCTCTTTCATTGAGGATTTGGGCGCAGACTCGCTGGACATCGTGGAACTGGTGATGGCCTTTGAAGAAGAGTTTGGGGTCGAAGTTCCTGACGAAGACGCGGAGAAACTGCAGACCGTCGGCGACGTCATCAAATACATCGAGGACAAATCCTCCAAACAATAGCGCGACCTCGAGCGCTCTTTGGGCTCGCCCATCTTAAAAGCATTTAACATGGCTCGCGCCGTGTTTTTTGCTTGTTGGTTGCGCACCTAAGACGCGAGGCTCAGACTACGTTTCGATGAGCTTCCCGCTATTGGAAAAACCATTGTTTGAAGTAAGCGGGCATTACGTCACGTTTCTCGGCCTGATTGCGTTCGCCGGCTTTTTCGCAGCGGGCCTCGTCATCGCGCGATTCTTACAAAGTCAGGTCGTCCGGCGTTTTTTCAGTCGTTTCAAGATCGACACAAATTTCATCGCCATCGTCACGACTATCTTAAGTCTGGCTGCGCTCATCTTTTTCATAGTCAGCGCGATCAACGCGGCTGGAATTCCGCTGCCTTGGGACGCGCCGCTTCCGGCGATCAAGTTGAGTCTGATTCAAATTTTTCTGCTGGTTGCCCTCCTGATCGCGGTCTTTTGGTTCTCCTCCGGGACGAAACGTTTTCTTTTTAACCGAGTGCTGGCTCAAAGTGGACTCGATCGTTCTCTTCAGTACGCGATTGCCCAAATCATCAGCAACATCGTGCTGGTCATTGGCGTTTTCTTTGTTCTGGAAAACACTGGAATTCATCTCGCAGCGTTGACGGTTTTCGCCGGAGCGGTCGGCGTGGGCCTCGGCTTCGGTCTGCAAAACATCGCCAGCAATTTCATCAGCGGTCTGGTGATTTTGACTGAAAGGCCGATCACCATCGGAGACCGCGTTGAAGTGGCGGGGATCGCCGGTCAAGTGGAACACATCCGCGCGCGCAGCACGGTCATTCGCACCAACGACAACATCATGATGATTGTGCCGAACACCAAATTTATCGATTCACCGGTGACCAACTGGACCTACGGCGACCGTCGCGTGCGATTTCGCATCTCCGTCGGGGTGGCTTATGGCAGCGATGTCAACAAAGTTCGTGACGTGCTGCTCGCGGTCGCGGACGAAAACTCTCATACGTTGAAAGAACCGGCGCCGAGCGTTTTTCTCGAGAAATTTGGCGACAGCTCGATCGATTTTAAGCTGATGGTGTGGAGCAGTGAAATGAGCGCCCGCCCAAGCCGTTACCGGAGCGACCTAAACTTTGCTATCGCTGAGAAGTTTCGTGAAGTCGGGATCGAGTTTCCGTTTCCCCAGCGTGATGTGCACATTCGCGACGGCGTGCTCAAGGTGGAAAACGTCGGAGCCAAAGAAAAGGTGGAACGATCACAGGCTTAGGCCGACTTCTCAGCACCTGTATCCAAACCGCCCTAGTGTTCCCATGCCGCCCGGCGACATGATTCCGTTTCCAGAGGGCACGGCGAGGGCTGTCACCCTGTCTGACCTACAGAATTGCGGCGCTTGGAAACAGGCGTTTCAGAATCAGTGTAAGGATTATCGTTACTACGAAATCGTCGAGGAGACGCTGCAGTGTGGTTTCGAACATTATTATCTGCTGCTCGAAGACAATTCCGGCAATGTGCGCGCCATCCAGCCGATGTTCTTTGTCCGGCAAAATCTTGTCGAAGGCGTGCCTGGAAAAATTCGTTCCGTCGTCGATGTAATTCGCAAAATTTTCCCGCGCTTTCTCACGATGCGCGTTTTGATGGTTGGCTGTGCGGCTGGAAAGGGAGACTTGGGCGCGTGCGACGAGAAGGAAGAAGCCTGGGTGGCAAACGCCTTGCGGACGAGTCTTCAGACTTTTGCCAGGCAAAATAAAGCTTCCCTGGTCGTTTTGAAGGATTTTCCGGCCACCTATCGCTCGGCGCTGGAAACGCTTTACTCAAATGATTATGTGCGGATTCCGAGTATGCCGATGACGCGGCTGCCGCTGCGTTATGAGGATTGGGATGAATATTTTCGCTCACTCAGCAAAGCGACCCGGAAAGATTTGCGCAGGAAATTCCGGAAGGCCGGGCGGGCGGCGAAGATCGAGATGGAGGTGTTAAGCGAAATCGCGCCCTTCATCGACGAAATTTATCCGCTGTATCTGGCCGTTCATGAGCGGTCGCCATTAAAGTTTGAAACATTGACCAAAGATTATTTCTTGGCCGTCGCGGATCGAATGCCGGAACGCGCGCGTTTTTTTATCTGGCGGCAAAGTGGAAAAATCGTCGCATTCAGTTTTTGCCTCATCTGTGGTGAGGCGATTTATGATGAATGCATTGGCCTTGATTACAGCGTCGCGCTCGATCTGCATCTGTATTTTTACACTCTGCGCGACATCATCTCGTGGGCGCTCCAACAACGATTGAAATATTACTACAGCAATCCGCTTAACTATGAGCCGAAGCTTCATCTGGATTGCGAACTGGTGCCGCTCGATCTTTATGTGCGGCACACCAGCGCCCTGCTTAATCCAATATTCCGTCGCGTGATAGGATATCTAGGGCCGACGCGGCACGAACCAATTTTGAAACGATTTCCCAACGCTGATCAGCTTTGATGTCCTACTCTCACCCGCTCGTGAGAACAGTCATTGTCATTCCGACCGAAGTGGAAGAATCTCTAACTCTTCGTTTTCGCTTCGCCCATTCATTGAAGATCATTAAGAGATGTCTCGGCTTCGCTCGACATGACAAATGACCATACGCGCCATCGCCCAACCGGTTTCGGCAATCCATGGCTGCAGCTCGGATTGAGCGTTCTGTGTGTGTTCGTCTCCGAGTTTCTTTTGAAACGTGGCGCGACAGACGTGGCCGAGCCTGACAGCGCTTTTTCCTGGACGGGAATCAACTGCCTTAAATCGTCGCTGGTGTGGTGGGCCATTCTTCTCATCATCGCCAGCTTCATCAGCTGGCTTTACGTGCTTCGGTACGTCCCGATTACCGTGGCCTATCCCCTTTCGCGAGTGGTCGATATCCTTGTTCCGCTGGGTTGTTGGATTTTTCTGGGCGAGTTGATCTCCACGACGCGCTGGTGCGGGATCGCACTGGTCGTGGTCGGCTTGGGGCTGGTTGCGAAACCAGTGGCGCAAATAGAGGAACGCCTGTGAGTGCTCTCGCCTTCTTTCTTATCGTTGTTTCTTTGCTGAGCTTTGTGGCAGCCCAGCTCATCCTCAAAAGAGCGATGGAATTCTCAGCGGCGAATGGGCTGCGCAATTCCCGTTTCGTTTCCCTCGCTGCCATCGGCGTCGCACTGATGACAATTTCTTTTTTTCTCACCCTCGGTTTGCTCCAGCGCTTCGACCTGAGTTACCTCTATCCCTTTCAAGGTTTGAGTGTGATTTTCATCACGCTACTTGCGGCAGTAGCGTTAAAAGAGAACCTGAGCGCGCGACTCATGCTTGGCGCGCTCCTAATAACCGCCGGGATCGTTCTCGTCTCAATTAGCTAGTCTTCGAAGTCTTGCGAGACGCGATGCAAATCTTGAATCCACCGCCCGAGCCCGATTTCCGATCTCCTCAATTTTCCGGCTCCCGACTTCTTCCTTCTTCCTTCCTACTTTTCTCCCCGCCCAGAGCTTGAACGCTGATCGTGATCAGCTTCGTCAACGCCTTCCTGAATCAATTTGTCCGGGATGTTTTCGTCATCTTCAGGGCGCACCGTCGGAGCTTTCTCGCCCGACGACACAAGTGGCATTCCCCAGTCGCGGCCCGGCTCCTCTCTTGTCGGGGGCTTCTCCGAGTCTGGTGTCGCACCGGTCAGTTCCTCGCGGGCACGAGCTCGGTCCAGGTCATTCGACTGCGCGCGTCCGTCGCCGCGCGCGATCTCGCGCGCCCGCTCCTCGATCATCTGCGGCGTCACAGTTCCTATTCCTTCGTTTCCACGAAGGATTTTTCTCTGCTGTGGTGTATCCATAGTTGTATTCAGAAGTTCGCGTCGGACGCGGTTTGCGGCTTTACCCTTTTATGTCGGTAATCCCATTCATCTACTGACCTCCCCTGGGCTCCCCGTTGAGCGCTGAACTTTCGACGTTTGCACTAATTCTAAAAAAAAGCGCCCCGCATTTCCAGCGGAGCGCTTTTCTAGCGAGCAGCGAATGCGCTACTGAACTTCAATAAAGTCCGGATCGCCTGCGCAGATCACGCGCTCCGTATATACAAAGCCGTCCACGTCAACCGCGACCCAGCAGCCGTCCACGAACACGAAGTACGTGTTCCCGATCAGCCGGAAATGGCTCGCCCCGTATCGTTGGACGAAGAACTCTTTCGGGTGCCGCCCAAGACTGAACACTTCGCTGTGACGCGATCTGAACTCTTGATTGTTCACCGTCGTCGTCTGACTCGTGCTCCCCACGTTCGTCTGACTCGTGGCCCCCACGTTCGTCTGGCTGGTGCCAGTGCTCGTGCTGGTGCTAGAACGTGCGCCAGGTTCATTTCTGTTCATCTCCTGAGTGCGACCCTTGACGTTCGTCTGTCCACGGACGGACGTGCCCGTCTCGGGTTTCGCCTCTCGTTTGTTCGGCTCCGCCTGCTCAGGGCGCATCTTCTTCCCTTTCGCCGGCGCAGTAGTCTGCGTTTCTTTCGTCTGCTCCTGCGACTGTTGCGGCTCCGTCGTCTGGCCTAACGCCAGTAACGGTAACGCAATTATCGCTGTTATTGTCAGGATCTTCATACAATCCTCCCTTCCCCTGTAATTCGTATCTCCCAAAAACTTTGGCCCTGCCGATCCCTCAATATCGTGCCGCGAACGCGGATGGTTTCTTGCAAAAAAAAGAGCCGCATGATGGAACGCATCACGCGGCTCTCAAATAACTCCAATGATTTACGCTATGCCGAGCGTCGCAAGTGTCGGCTCATCGACTACCGATGTGACCGCCAATCCGTTGTCAGCTTGGAAAGCTGCAATGGCCTCTCGGGTCATCGGGCCAAGGACGCCATCGATCGGTCCGTCATAGTAACCGTCGCGTTGCAGCTGTTCCTGAACATCGACAACTACCTGGTCAGGGGCCAATCCATTGTAGCCGTAGATTGGGCCGTCGTACGGATAATACGCATCCGTGGCATAACCCCATGCCGGGAACCAGTAGCCCGCATTCCAATAATACCAGCCGCTGTTTACAAACACGATCCGATTGTAATGGCTGCGCCACCAACCACGATCGTGCCATTGCCTGTGGTAATTGCGGAAGGCCGCATACTGTTGACCGCGGAAAGCGGCACTGTGGAAGTTATTATTAATCGCCACATTGCGTCCACGATAATAGGCGAGGTTCCGTGTGCCGTTGACCGTGACGTTCCTATTCCGATTCATCGCTACGTCGTTGCGAGCGCGAAACTCGTTCATGTTGCGATTAACCACTGCGCTGTTGCTGGCGCGAAACTCGTTCATGTTTCGATTACGATTAACCTCAACGTTCTTCGTGCGGTTCGCCGCGAGGTTTCTCTCGCGATTAACCGCTACGCTGTTGCGAGTGCGAACGTCGGAGTTTCTTGTCCGATTCGCCGCCACGTTTCTCTCGCGGTTGACGGCGACATTGTTTCGCGCGCGAAACTCTTGATTCCTTGACAAGTTTCGCTCGCTAGACGCACGCATACGCGCGTTTCGATTGGCAACCGCGTTTGAACTGGTGCGCGGCACCGTGTACGACCGCTGGCGATATGGCGCGGTCGAATTGTAATGGCGCGCGCCCATGGCCGCACCGGTGTTCGCGGGCCTTGTCGCCCGAACATTCGCTGTCCGCTGCGCCTTCGCTCTGTCAGGCCGTCTGTCGTTTACTTGCTGACCCCACGCTGTGAGCGCCAGCGCAAGGCTTCCAATGCATGCTGAATATAGAATTATTCGTTTCATATTTTTTCCCTCAATTTTCCATTTGGCAGGTTAGACAAGACTGACTAACCAATTATTCAACACCATTAAACATCTCTGGTTTCGGCCTCTCTCTGCCCGTCGCGCTTCTCTCCTTCTTAATTGTTTCCTCTGATTTTCCGGCGTTCCCAATTCATAATTTTTCCTTCTGCCTTCTTACTTCCCGAGCCTTCTCCTTTCCCTGGCTCGCCGTAGTTTCAACGAAGGCGGCTTAATTCATCCTTCTAACTTTTGCTCCAACCCGGTCACATCGCCCACCAAAAGCGAATCCTGAATGCACAAAGGAGGATGAATTTTATGGCTGATAATAATGGTGGCGGCAGCAGCGCCGCAGTCGTGGCCATATTGGTGATCTTTGTGATCATCGTTGCCGCCGCGATCTTCTTCTTCGGTGGCCAATTTGTTGGCGGTGGCAGCCAGACCAAGAAAGTCGATGTAGATATCAAGGCGCCAGCCGTTCCCGGAAAATCGCCCTGACGAAGTAAAGCGGCGATTATTCTCCCGCGGTTCAGAGTTGGGCCAGGCCGGAGCGCACAAGACGAATCAACTTTTTCTCCAGGGAACCAAAAGGGATCGGTCTTACGAATCTCGTTAGGGGATGGCCCAATCCTGACACCAGCAATCGCTCAGTGACGCGCAGGGAATTCGAATAAATAACAAACGAAAACCGACGAAAGAGGAATATGAAAAAAGTTATAGCCATATTGATTAGCTGTTCGCTCGCGCTGGCTGCGAGCGTGATCGCCCAGCAGGACGAACAGCAGCAAAAGCCAAAGAAAGAGAAGGCACAGCCGGCAAAATCGCAGCCGGCGAATGAAGCGAGACAGGCGCCAAAGCCACAATCCGTCCCCAGGCAGAACGCCGTCCCCAGGCAGAACACGGAGACAAAAGCTCCTGGGCACGAGACAGCGCCACAAACCAGCGACTCGACCTACAAACCGCACGCCGTGACGAAGGTCCCCGGAAGAGAACCAGGTCACGCGAACGCGGGCGAGCAGCAGATAGAACGGCACAAGAAAGAGCACGGCGGGATTAATGAACACGAAACCGCGAATAAGCCACCTGGCCCAGCTCCCGCAGGCGGGCGTGAACAGTCCGATGCTGCGACCGCGAATAAGCCACCTGGCCCGGCTCCCGCCGGCGCGATTGGGCAGTCCCCGGCTGGTGCAGCCGCGCCGCAGGCTAACAAGCCGAATCCGCAGGTGAACAAGCCGAATGCGCAGGCGAAAAAGCCGGATCCTCAGACCATCCAGAAAATCAAGACCGAGCACGCTAATTTTCGCGCGCAGCCAAGACCAGATAAGGTCCCGCCCGTAACGTTCAATCAGGGCCACCGCATCAGCGGAAGCGAACAATGGCAAGGCCCGCAATATGAGGTCTACCGTTCCTACCATCCTGAGCGCCACGACCAGGGCTGGTACCGCTCGCACTTTACTCGGGTCGAGCTGATTGGTGGCGGTTACTATTACTGGAATGCGGGCTATTGGTATCCGGCGTGGGGTTATGATCCTTCCGCGGAATATTACGCTTACGATGCGCCGATCTATGTCGGTTCGCATGCTGAGCCGCCCGACAAAGTGATTGCCGACGTGCAAGCCGCCCTGCAAGAGATGGGCTACTATCAAGGCGAGGTCGATGGATTACTCGGCCCGTTAACGCGCGAGGCGCTCACCGCCTACCAAACCGATCACGGACTTTATACCACCGCGGTGATTGACGAGCCCACGCTCTCTTCGCTTGGGATGGGATAAACAAACAAGCTTCCAGAAAAGCCGCCGGGCCTATGCCTTGGCGGCTTTTTCTGTTCAGGGACCGTCAAATGCTTGCTGCCGCCTTACGCTTTCTTAATTCTTACTTTTTACTTCTCACTGCTCCGTTCTCTTTTTGTCGGACAAGATAAATCAAATACAAAACCACTGCGGCATTGCCCAGCAGAGCGAGTAAACGGACGGCGGTAAATTCCTTCACCAGCTCATACACCTCGAACGGCATCAACGAGCTTGTCGCAACAATAGTCAGCCATTCCGCCCAGCGCTTACGGAAGAGCAGACCGGTCCCTTCAGTGAGGAACAGCGCGGCGTAGCCTGCGCCCAACGCGCTTAATTCCTTTAACTCTTTCGTGTGCACTAGCTGCAGCTTGCTCAGGAGCGCACCGATGAATTGATTATCGGGATCGATCCGCAGCTGATCGAGCCAATGTTCGACCGCCGACGCCACATCCTTGTGAAGGAAGCTCAACGCGCCAAATGCCAGCGCCAGAAACACCGCGCCTTTTATGAACTTGAAAACTGCGATTACGAGCAGAGCTCCGTCGCCGCGTGAGTGAGATCGTTTTTTAGCAGACACTACTCCCCTTATCGCCGCGTCACGCTCAGCCGGTCTGAAAACGATTGCGTTTCTCTGCGGCGAAACAGCGGACTAGTGGATGTCTAATATCGAACATCAGCGCGACGCTGCGTTTTCTTCCTTCCCTGGCTCGCCGTAGCCTTGGCGAATGGAGCGACTGGGATGAGCGACATGGCCGGTAAAGCCGCGAGGGTGTGCGGTCGAACGCAGCGGGAGCTGCTGAGATACAACGCGGATCACTCCTTCTTAATCCCTACTTCCGACTTTTCCTTCAGATCACCGATACCGTTTTCTAATTCTTAATTCTTCCTTCTACCTTTCTTGGTTTTCTGCTATTCTCCGCGCTCTAGTCGCCGTGAGGCCAACACGTAGATGCTGCATGCAATTGAATTGAACAAATGAAGCTTGCGCTCAAGCCAGAGGACATCGCGCAGCTCGTCTTTTTCATCCGCGGTGAAAAAGTGATGCTCGCGCAGCATCTCGCCGAGCTTTATGGCGTTCCCGTGAGGGTCCTAAATCAAGCCGTTAAGAGAAACATCAAGCGTTTCCCGGCAGACTTCATGTTTCAGCTTACAAAGGAGGAGTTCAAGCATTTGAAATCACAAATTGTGATTTCAAGTTGGGGTGGCCTTCGCCGCGCGCTGCCTTACGCATTCACCGAGCAAGGCGTCGCGATGCTCTCCAGCGTGTTGCGCAGCGCACGCGCGGTGGAAGTAAACATCGCGATCATGCGCACGTTCGTGCAGTTGCGCCAGCTCATGGACACCAACCGCGACCTGGCCCGCAAGATCGAAGCGATGGAAAAGAAATACGACGAGCAATTCGCCGAAGTTTTCGCAGCCATAAAAGAACTGATCGCTCCGCCGACTCCGGCGAAAAAACGGATCGGCTTTCACCCCTAAGATCCCACTGCCCGATCACAGATCACCGGTCACTAATCACCGATCACAACTCTGGTCTCGCGTCGGGACGTGGCGAAGCTTTACGTCCTTAATTCTTCTTTTCCGCCGTAACGACCGGCGCCAGCACACCGCGAATTCTTTCGCTGATGCTTTTACATCAAACATCAAATCCGCCGACGGACGGATTGACTTACTCACTCCCGCTCGTTTCGGCCTCTCGGCTCAACCCTAGGCGCTATGGCCCAGGGCTAGCGAAGGCGCGGCGAGGGATAGCGGGTCACGCCGCTTTTTTCTCCGCCACCGCTTTCTTGGCGACGATGACTTTTGGAAACAGCACGACCCGGGCGGGAGCCTCAGCGGTTCCATTCTCACCCAACGTCGACTCGAACGTCAGTTTTCCGTTAGCGATCTCGGTCAACGCGATATCGGCTTCGCGCAGTCCCGGAGCACATTGGACGAGGGGACGATGCCCGAGCGAAAGCTGTCGCACACGGCGTGAGACCATGTTGACCAGAATTTGCTGATTAGTGATTACTTCGGAGGCGGCTGCAATAAGTTCGGCTTTCATAATTGATTCTGACCTTCTACCTGGCAACTACGTCGCACCTACTTTGGCGCGCACCGGAGGCTGACGTGCCTCCTTAGTACGTCTTGACCGTACACTATCGCCCATAAAACTAATTTCGCAACACGGCGTACGGGGACGCCGCCGCGATGTTGGTGGAATTTGGAGCCTAACCTAGGCTCCCGCGTGAACGCCTCGCTCACGGGCATCGTTTCGCACCGGATTTCATGTTTCAACTGACCCGCGAGGAGTTCAACTCTTTGAAATCGCAAATTACTAACCTGCGAAAAAATAAGCGTCGCAATCGAAAAATCATGAGAGAGCGCACGCGCAACTTGAAGTGACGCATGCCTAAGCTGCGCGTGTTTTCTGGCGCGGAACTGTCTGAGTTATTGATCAAAAATGGCTTGGACGTGACAACTGGAGGTTTGATGTGAAGAATCGCTGCGCCTCAGATGAAACCGATTCGCTGGTCAGCCCACGCGCGGAAGAATAGCAGCCAAACGCGAGGTGCAGCAAAACGAAGTGGAACGGACCATCACGCGGCCGGCGACAAAGTTTGGGATAAGCTCTCGCCTGACAAATTGGCGACCGACGTTATAATTTCGCTGTGAGCGCATCTGAAATCATCAAGGAACTGCCGAAGCTAAGCGAAGCCGAGCGTCGGGCGGTACTCAACAAGCTCCGCGAGCTCTCGCAGCTCGATGACGACCGTTGGGACGAATTACTCAATGATCCCAAGCCACGCCCAAAACTGGAGGCTTTCCTGCGCGAATCTGCTGATGAAGGCGACTCTCCGCTCGATTCAAACCGGTTGTGAAATCGTTCGCACGCCCGAGCTTTTGGCGCGCGTACGAGCGGCTCGACGATAAAACTCGCGAAGCCGCGCGCAAAGCGTACCGGCTTTTCCAACAAGATCCGAGTCATCCCTCACTTCAATTCAAGAAGCTTGGGCGTTATGAGCACATCTGGTCGGTGCGGATCAGCGCACAATATCGCGCAGTTGGCGAGCGCCGCGGGGATACGATTTCATGGGGTTGGGTTGGTAACCACAACGAGTTCGATAAACTTTTCGGCTAAATCGCGCGCGTGCCTCGGCACTTGGGATAATTGCTACAACCCCAGAACGTCGAACCGCTGCGCGAGCCGCGTCGGGCGAGTCTCTTCACCATCAGCGCGTTGCAGATCGGACAATGCGGAGCTGTCTCAAACGAATTCGTATCAGGTGCGGATTTCTGAATTTGGCGTCTGTTTCGCGATGAACGAATGACGCGAATGAGACCGCGCTCAGCTTTCAGCCTGAGCCAATACAATGGTATCCCAACGACCAGAATCAGAATGGCGCAAACGATGATTACCGATTCGACTTTCCCAAATAGGGCTTGGGTGAATTGGTCAATTTGCGGGGCAGCCATGACCAGATACTCCAAAATTGCGTCGCCTTTCAAAGTCTTTTTCTTTGTCCCGGTTCTTAATTCTTCCTTCTACCTTTCTTGGTTTTCTGCTATTTTCCG
>QHPG01000218.1 GCA_003219005.1 Verrucomicrobiota bacterium | reverse complement strand
AACACTGCCAGCCTGTCGGTAGGCCGCCACGTTATCTTCGTGCGCGGGCGCGGCGTGAGCGACGTCCAGGGCTTCCAGACCTGGGGGCCGATCAGTGCGGCGTTTCTGGATGTGACTGGAGGCCCAACCCCAACCCCAAGTGTGCCTCCCTCTCCAACTGCGACAGCCACGACTACACCAACTGCAACGGCTACTGCTACTGCCACGGCCACACCTACAGCTACGCCAACGGCTACTGTAGGTGCTACAGCTACGCCCACGCCCAGACCGTCGCCAACGGCACGGCCCGGACCATCGATCAGGCCGCGACCCACCCCGCCGCCTCGCCCGTAGCCTGGCAGGTCTCCCTGCTGCGCAGATATCTTTTCCTCCCTGGGGAAAGGGTATGCCCGCGAAAAGTGTCGTATGAATTCCGCAGCGAAGCCTTCGGATCCTTAGCCTCCCGAAGCGTCGCTGTAGTGTTTATATGACATATAGTTTTTTACAGAAATTCTTGCGTATGGATTTTGCCGCAGACTTCGTGTTGACGCGCCGCCCTTTTTTGCGGCAAACTTGCCTCTATGGCGGCAGAAATAGACGACAAATTGCCGCCTAACTCTATGAGCTATCTACCACGGGTGGTTTTGCGCAAGGTCGTCGACTCCGACCTTCCGATCTTCTTCGAGCATCAGCGCGACCCGGAGGGCGCGCGGATGGCGGCGTTTCCCTCGCGGGATCATGACGCCTTCATAACACATTGGGCCAAGCTCCGCCGCGAGCCCTCGAACATCGTCCGCACGATCGTCTGCGATGGCCAGGTGGCTGGGAACATCGGAAGCTGGATCGCCGAGGACCGGCGGCTGATCGGCTACTGGATCGGGCGCGAGTTCTGGGGCCGGGGCGTTGCGACGGCTGCCCTCGCCGCCTTGGTCGCCGAAGTCAAAGAGCGGCCACTCCATGCCTTCGTGGCCAAGCACAACCTCGGCTCCATCCGGGTTCTGGAGAAATGCGAATTCGTCCCGTCCCCCGAGCACGATTCCAGCGTCGCCGGTGAAGACGGGATCCACGAGGTCCTCTACGTGCTCTCGCGCCAAGGAGTATGATCGCAGGTTCAGGATCGAAGACGCTCGACGTTGAGCGAGTACGTTGTCCTCGATTCGATGAGTGGCGAATGAAAGCATCTAACCAGTCGATGAAGCCAACAGCCCAGCCGACTTTCGCTGACATATAATATTTACGGATTTTTTCGGACGCGGGGTTTGTTTTATGGTGTCCGGCGAGGCTGTGGGGTCGGGCGTGCTCTTGGCGTTGGCGCCTGCCTCGACGTAGGTGTCGTCGTCACCGTTGCTGTAGGCGTTGACGTTGGAGTCGGCGATACGCACGGTACGAACGTGTAAGTGCGCGAAGTATTCGCCCGCGGAGGCGACACCCCCGTTTCGCAGAAGTCCTCGGTGAAAAAGCCTGGCGGCCCTTGCACACCGCCCACCCAAAGGTAATTCAAGCCAAACGCGTTCCCTACATTCCCGTAGATCATATCAAAGCGCTGGTTCGGATCGTTCTCATACAGGCGTACCTCGAAGTCCTGTGGCGTGTTGCTGGTAAAATTAAGCAACGCGTGCCATTCGATGTTGAAGATCCGGTTGGGCGCGGTACCCGAAATTGAGGTGAAGATGCCGCACCCGTTGGCCCAAGCCGAGCAGCCGATAAGATCGATATCTGTGTCCAATTCCGTCCATAGCGGGAAGATGGTGTAGTCAAACGGGCAGTGGCGGGCCCCTGCCGGCAGACAAACCCCGAAGGCGCCGGCCGGCTCGTTGTTGCACAGGAAATCCAGTCGCCCATTGGAGCTGACCATTACGCTGTTGTAAGTGACCCCATACAAGCGGAATGGGAACGGCAGGGTCACGGCCGTGTCGCAATTGTCACAGTGATTACTTATGTCGGTAGTCCCTGGCACGATCGGAAGGGTGCCCGAGGTTGTCGAATATTGATTGCAAGGCGTCGGCGTGTGAGTAGCTGTAGCTGTAGCCGTCGCAGTGGATGTCGCTGTGGGACCGGGCGACAAGGGGATCTCAGTTTCATTGTTGTATCGACCATAGATCACTTCCTGTGGGGAAAGAGATGGTGGCGCCGGGACCAGATGAACACCAAGAACGCCAGTGGGATTAACACCGTGTTGCTGTGCCAGTGCAAATCGAATCACGAAAAAGAAGATGAGCAAAAGCGTATAAAACCCACCTCGGACAAACTGCGCCTTAATGGACGACGTACTTTGTTTTTTCATAAGTGGGCCTTTGCGTGTCGCGAGGACCTATTCTCATCAGGCGCGTATCAAGATGTCGAGAGTTTTTTTATGACATATAATTTTTACGGAATTCTTTGGGCGCAGTTTTGGCCCCCCCGGAAATCTCGGTTGACCTCCTGTAGTGTTTTCCGGCAAACTGCCTCTATGGAGGCCAGAAATGGATTGCACGTTGCAGTCTAATTGTCGTTAGAGCTATCCTTGTATGAAGATCACTCTCGGTTGGTTACCGTTCGTCGTTCTGGAGACGATCGCACTGGTCAGCGCATTCACATGGGAGCTGACGGCATCGGCTCTTGGCCCGGTGCTGTGGCGCGCGCAGTTGTACTTGCTCATGCCAGGCAGCATTCTGGTCGGCCGGTTTATTGAGAAATTTCTCTGGAACACAGGGCTGTCTTTGAGGACTCGCGGTATGATGGAGCTAATCGGTGGCATCGCGGTAAATGCAATTATCTGGCTTCTGTTACTTCAGATTGTGCGCGGGTTGCGCAGATTATGCGCTTTAACCAATCGGTGAACTAACGGAAACGATGTTTGATGTTCGAGGTTTGAGGTGTGAGGTAGCCAGCAAAGTATGACGTGGCTTGTCTCCTTTTCGTTAGGCCAACGCTCACGTATCTTCACACACATGAGTGTCAATAACAGTGCCGATGCTGAAATTGACCAACTTTATGAGGCATGGGGCAAGGCTTTTCAGCGCAAGGACGTGCCCGCCATTCTAGACCTTCTCACGCCAGACTACGTGCTCTGGCCAGCGGCCGCACCCGCAATGAGCCGCGACTCACTTGCTCCGCGACTAGCTGCGACCTTCAGCGCCTACGACGTGACTCCCTCCTTCGAGCGAGAGGAGCGTCTGGTATCGGGTGACTTCGCATTCGAACGTGGCTGGGACACTCAACGGATTTGCCCCTGTGCTGGCGGCGAGGTGAAGACGCAGCGGCACCGCGTCTTTCTCGTGCTCCATCGGGGAACTGATGGAACATGGCGATTTGCTCGGGGCATGTCACAACCAGGACCGGCAGCCTAATTAGGCGATGAAAGCCGACCCAGCACTTTGTAGTAAACTTTCGATCGATGCGCACGGTGATTTCCAAAGTGCTGAGTGGCGTCTCTCTTTCTCGTTAGGCCTCGGCGTGCTTAGTAACATTCCAAGATGAGATTGCGGTTAGTCATATTCCTCATGATGCTTAACACCACGCTGTGGGCGGATCCCGCAACAGTGGCGAAAGATGTGCGGCAGTGGCGAACAAATCACGAACGCGAAATCCTGGCGGAATTCGCTCAGCTCCTTTCGATCCCGAACCTGGCGAACGATGCCCCGAACATCCGACGCAACGCGGAGGCGATCCGCACGATGTGCGAGAAACGAGGCCTTGTCGCCAAACTCGCTACGATCGAAGGCGCGCCGCCTGTCGTAGTCGCGGATTTCGTAGTGCCAAATGCGAAACGAACGGTCGCGTTCTACGCCCATTACGATGGACAGCCGGTCGATGTCTCCCAGTGGATAAGCGAACCATGGAAGCCGGTCATGCGTGACAACGCAGGCAACGATGTTGATTGGCGCAACGCGAAAACCATCGATGCGGAATGGCGCTTTTTCGCTCGCTCGGCTGGCGATGACAAGGCTCCGATCATCGCCATGCTCGCGGCGCTCGACGCTCTGCGCGGTCTCAAGATGCAGCCGTCGGTGAATCTGCGCTTCTTTTTTGAAGGCGAAGAAGAAGCGGGTTCGCCGCATCTCGCCGATTATCTAAAATTGCCGGAAATGTCGCATCCCGATGCATGGGTGTTTTGCGACGGACCCGTACATCAAAGCCGCAGGATGGAGCTGGTTTTCGGAGCGCGGGGTAGCGTCGACCTCGATCTGACCGTGTATGGTCCAATCAAAGGATTGCACGATGGTCACTACGGAAACTGGGTGCCGAATCCGATCGTTCGCCTCACCCATCTAATCGATTCGATGCGGGACGAGAGTGGACGCATCTTGATCAAAGGGTTTTACGATGATCTCCGCAAGCCGACAGCGATCGAGAAGGAAGCACTCGCAAAAATCCCGAACGTGGAGGGCGATCTTCGCCGCGAATTTCAAATCGGCGCCACCGAAGGAAACGGAAAATCGCTCAATGAATTGCTTATGCTGCCGAGCTTGAACTTGCGTGGCATTGAAGCCGGACATGTCGGGAGCCAGGCCTCCAACACAATACCGACTGAAGCCCGCGCCTCGATTGATTTTCGTCTGGTGCCTAACGAAACGCCTGAATCGATCAAACCCCTCGTTGAGAAGCACATCGTCGCCCAAGGATTCTCCATCGTGCGGCAAACGCCCGACGCGGCCGCGCGACTCGCGAGCGCCAAGATCGTGAAAGTTGAATGGGGTCCCGGTTATCCTGCTTCGCGCACGCCGCTCGACCTTCCGTTCTCCCGCGAACTCGCTGCCATCATGGCAGCGGCTGGTCACGAACCAATCCTTTTACCAACCGCCGGAGGAAGCCTGCCGATGAATCTTTTTCAGCAAGGTAATAACGCGCCCGTGATCGTCTTCCCCATCGCCAACCACGACGACAATCAACACGCGGCGAACGAAAACCTGCGGCTCCAGAATCTTTGGGACGGCATCGAAGTTTTCGCTTCTTTTTTCACCAGCTTAGATCACGCAAACAACTAGCAGCCGACGCCGTGGCAGCGGCCAGTTCTCATTCGCTTCGCTTACAACGTAGACAAAATCATGTTTACAAAACTTATTATTGCCACTGTTCGAGGGTTGATTGCGTTCCGCCGGGGCGTACAATCACAATAGTGGTGCCTCGCGAAGGGGGATGACGCATGCGCCGTACGATTTGTTGCGCGGTTTTCGGACTGCTCGTTTCGAGTGGAGCGGTCTTCCCGCAACCGCGCATCGGGCTGCGGTCATTGGCACGACCACGGGTAAAAGTAGTTGGCGTGCGGTGGTTCGCGGCGCGCCCGGCGATATTCCTTCCATACGGCATCCCCGTTCCATTCCCGTATTATGTCCCAGATCCTGTCCCGTATCCTGTCTGGAATTTCATCGTACCATTACCAACGTACGTGTTTGTCGGCAGCGCCTCGGCGAGCCACCCGCAACTGGTGTTCAAGGACGGCACGACGTACACCGTGACGGACTACTGGCGCGTCAACGATCAACTCCACTTCATCACGATCGAAGAAGGTGGAACGAAGTCCGTACCGCACACCGTGCCGTTCGAGGATCTCGATGTGCAACGCACAACCGACGCAGATGCAGCGCAAGGGTTTCAGTTCGTGGTAAGAGACGAACCGATCGAGCAATGGCTTAAGCACCACGCGCAGCACCCGCCCGGGCGGCACCGGAACAAGGAGCCAGTTAACTACGACACCGATGGACGACCTGTCGAAGAGAATCCAGCCCGAGTGGCAGTGGCTTTCGAAGCACAACCTTGATCATCCTAGCACGGCGTTTTCCGCCGCTCATGATCTAATTGATATCCGAGTGTCGAAAGTAAGCTCTGACTCCATTTTTCATTTTGGGGCGCAATATTACGACTCCGTTTGTGCGGATTGGCGGCACGAAGGATCAATTAGCGGGGCGATATCAGAAGCCGTTTAAGTGCGAGCAAGAGGACAGCCTCGAGTGACGCCGGCCACCCACGACTAAAGATATTTGGTCGAGATACGAGCCATCATAATGGTTGGTACGCACTGTGCGCCCCTCAGCGGCATCGATAAGTTGGAATATCGTCTCGATCTCCGACCTGGCAGTCAGACCTTGTTCTCTTTTCAACTGTTTTACCGTCTGGGAAGCGTCATCATGCCAGCCTCGTTTAAGCATGAATTCGTTCCATATGTAAGTTTCCGCTTCAGACGGGCGATGTCCCATGCCAAAACACGATTCCAAAATTGCCTCATCGAATACAGCTTCGTTTACATACTGAACCAATAGATCGTAGCTGACGCCAAGAAAGTTTACGCAGTGTTCGTCGAGACCTTTTCCAAGGTTCGCTTGATACTCTGGAGGCAGTTCCCCGTTGGCGTGAGCCCGGATTTGATCGACCATTCGACCAAAATAGACCAAGCCGCCGACCTTATCGCAGGGACTACGCAGATCCGGATTTTTCATGTGGGGGGCCTTTCCTTAAGAAAAATGACCTGATGGTGTCAAGACAAAAGTTTCGAGAGGATAGCCAATCGGCGTCAACACCGCCGACCTTATCGCAGGGGGAACTACGCAGACCCACATTTTTCATGTAAGGAACTTTTTCTTAAGAAAAACGACCTAAGAACGTGAAGACAAAAATTTCGAGGTGTCGGCGCCAACGCCTTTCGATTTTGTGTGACATATGGTTTTTTACGGAAAGTTTGGGAACCCCAGAGTTTTTCCCCCGAAATCACGGTTGCAGCAGTGAGAAATGAACTGCACAATGCAATGTAATTCTCGTTAGATGCTAAGACGCGTTCTGATCGTCAGCCTACTGCCATTCTCTCTTTGTCATTGCACATCCGAGCGTAATCGAAGTCAGGCAGAGCAATACATTGTTGAGGCCGAGCGGCAATGGGCTGAGTCGGTTGCAACCGGCGACACCGCGGTGATCGAACGCATTTTGGCCGATGACTTCGTCGGCGTCGATCCGAAAGGCAAACTTTACAACAAAGCCCAAATGATCGCTGATACGCGCGAGGCACCAAAGCACTTTATTTCCAATCACCTCAATGAAGTGAAAGTCCGGTTCTACAGGAAGACTGCCGTAGCCCAAGGAAATGAGTCATGGGAGCAGCGCAGCGGAGAGCCTCGCCAAGGGCGCTTTGTGTGGACCGACACGTGGGTGAGACGCAACGGTAGGTGGCAAATCGTAGCTGCAGAAGACCTGATTGCACCGGAGCAGCGCTAGGCGGCGGTTTTCATATTACATATACAAGTACTGATTTTTCGGGGGGCGTGCGACTTCCGTAATTCGCGCGCCCGACCAACCCAAAAGCGCCCGAGTGAATCTGTATTGACAGAACTGATAATTTTTAGTTCACAATCGCCATTATACCGAACGCTGGAATACGCTGCGTCGTGCAATTTGGGATTGTCCCGCTTCTATTGGCGGCTCACCTAACAAGCCAAGCGCAGAACAATTTCGAGTGGAAGGATGCT
>QHPG01000217.1 GCA_003219005.1 Verrucomicrobiota bacterium | reverse complement strand
TCGTAACTGAAAATGAACTTGTGCTCCCACCAGTCCGTCGTCTTCCAATCGATGTGCGGGCCGATCAGCCAACGTTCCGTGAGGAAGTGATCAATCGGGCGCGGATCGAAAATCGTGTTTGGATTTCCGATGTCGCTCACGGAGTAAGTAAACAGACTACCGATGCGCAGCGTTTCGTTAGGCGACCAGCCGACGTCGGCAATCGCAGCGGTGTTGCGGTAATTGTTGTTTGGGCGCGCGTTGTCGGTATCGAGACGACTCGTGCCGACTGAATAATCGAAGCCGTCGATCTTCCCATCGCTTTGCCCCCATTCGCGAAAGGTGTCGTACGACCCGCCCTCGGCGGCCACCATGACATCTGGCGTTTCGGTGCCTTGTTTAGTGAAAATTTGGATGACGCCTGCGAGAGCGCGCGGCCCATACAAGGTGCTCTGCGGCCCCCGCACCACCTCGATCCTGTCGATATCGTCCGTAGTGAAGTCAGCAAAATTAAATGCACCTTGCAACCCTTGATTGATCGGAATGCCATCGAGCAAAACCTGCGTGTGCTCGCTGCGCAATCCACGAGTGAAAACCGAGGTCAACTGGCCGGCCGTTCCGGTCTGCACGACGGAAAGCCCGGGGACTTCGCGAAGCGCGTCGCCCACGCGTTCGATTTGTTTTTGCTCGAGATCTTCCGAGCTAATCACGCTCACGCTGGCCGGCGATTGATCCAGAGGAACGTCGAAACGCGTTGCCGAGACGACCACTTGTTCAACCTCCGCTTCGCTTGGTGAAGCCGTGGGCGATGGTTCCTGCGCGTGCGCAACCGAAACCGCGATTGCAAGCGCGAAGCACGCGATTGGGTAACGCGCGCGTCTCGCGTGCTGGTTTCGGCCTCGCGCTGAAACAATCTTTCCTAAAGGCGAGGACGGCGGGTCCTCGCGGTGCACAAGAAAAGTTTGCGATCGCGAGACGCGCTCGCCAGCATCCGAGACGGATGCGCTCCCCGGAACGAACCAGACTGGACGATTTTGCATAACAAGTTACCTCCAACTCCGAGAGTCGGACTTGTTAGGCCGCCATCGACGGCGTTGCATCGTCCAGCTCTCATTCTTCTTTTTGCGAAGAAGTTTTTTCGTTCGCCGCGGCGAACGAATGAGGTGAACCGGACAAATATTCTGGCTCCTGGCTTTGCCTTCTTCCCGCCTTCACCCCCAGAATTTTTCGGGGACTGGCCCAATGGGAAGTCGTATCCAGTTACAGCAGCGCAACTGCTCCCGAGTCTCACGGGATTTCTTGCGCCGATCCACTTTTCCAAGCTCGCAAAGAACTGGATCGAGAACTACCGGCTTGCGCTCCAAGCGTCAAGATTATTTAATCACATGCCAACTGCTGCTGTCATGTCGAGCGCTAGTCGAGACATCTCTTATTGGTGAAGATCAGAGATTCCTCGACTTCGCTCGGAATGACAAAAAGCGACATGCATCTAAACTTCAGGTGACATGACCTTCTCCGATTCCACTCCGAATCTGATCGTCACCGGTGGCGCCGGTTTCATCGGCTCGAATCTCACGCTGGCGTTGCAAGAAAAATTCCCGGAGGCGCATCTCACGGTGATCGATGATTTTCGCTCTGGGAATTTCAAGAACCTCGCCGGATATCGCGGCGATTTCGTTGCGCAAAATCTGGCCACGGTTGATTGGCAGGAGCAATTCGGTACCGAAAAGTTCGACGCCATTTTTCATCTCGCCTCAATCACTGACACCACTCTGCACGACCAATTCGTTCAGGTGCACGACAACGTCGAAAGTTTTCGCCGGCTACTGAATTTTGCGCGTCCAACTAAGACCCGCGTTATCTACGCCTCCTCGGCGTCCACTTATGGGGCCGTTACTCAGGCCAGCGTAGAATCAAATGGCGCCGCTCCGGCAAACGTTTACTCGTTTTCGAAAGTAATCATGGACAACATCGCCATGCGCAGCGCCCAAGAGAACCCAGACTGGCTCATCATCGGCTTGCGTTACTTCAACGTTTACGGGCCGCGCGAAGCGCACAAGGGCGTGCCCGCGAGCATGGTTTATCATCTCGCGCAGCAAATGAAATCGGGTCAGCGGCCGCGCATTTTCAAACATGGCGAGCAGAAGCGTGATTTTGTTTATGTGAAGGATGCGGTCGAAGGCAGCATCCGCGCGCTCGATGCGCAGACCAGCGGCATTTATAATCTTGGGACCGGCCAGGCGCGTTCGTTTAACGAACTGATAGATGTTCTCAACAAATGCCTCGGCACAAATTTTCGACCAGATTACATCGATAACCCGCACGCGCATTATCAAAACTTCACGCAAGCCGATCTGACGAACGCGCGCAGCGCGCTCGGTTACGAGCCGCGCTTCCCGCTGGAAGAAGGGGTCCGCGATTACATGCAGTGGCTGTACGAGTAGCGTGGGGCAGGCAATCCTGCCCGCAAACCAATAACGATGTCATCCTGAGCGAAGCGAAGGATCTCACGAAGACTGGTTGATCACGCTTCGAAAATTGGGTGGCGCAAAGTTCGTGGGTGAGGTCCCTCACTCCGTTCGGGATGACCCTTTACCCTTCCCAGAAAAATTTGGTCGGGCGATGGATTTCCGGCGGCAGACTCTTGTGCACCGGACAATTGAGCGCGGTTTGCTCAAGCACTTCGCGATGCGGCGAATCGGGCGGGAGCGGGATGTGAACCTCGGATGGCAGACCGACGATCCGGCGCGGCGCGTCTTTCGACATTTCCTTTTGCACAGACACGGTCATGCCGCGCAAATCGACGCCAAGGTCCTCAGCCTTGATTCCCATCGTCGTGCTCATGCAGGTGGCGAGCGCGGTGGCAACAAGATCGGTGGGTGAAAACGCTGCGCCTTTGCCTTTGTTGTCGGTGGGCGCATCCGTGGAAATTTTCGATTCCGACGGCCCGTGCGTGGCATCGCAATGCAAATTGCCGGTGTATTTCACGTCAACTTTGACCATGACGCAATTATGCGACGTGTTCGGCCTATTGTCATGTCGAGCGAAGTCGAGACATCTCTCATTTCGATCGGCGTTTCCCGAACTTTGTCCGCGTACGTTGCGGCCGGATCCTCCGCTCTATTCGAAATCTGAAGTATGAAAAAGAAAGTCACGGGAAAAGATTTAACGAAGGAAGCACCACGCAGCCCACGCATTCGAGTGGGCGGCTACGCGATTCTCGGGCGCACGATCGACAAATGCCGCGCGCTCGTGGCCGGGGACATCGGAGAGTACCACTTCGATTGCCCGCTCGATAACATGTTGTTCGGCTTCAAAGGCGTGAAGGGTGAGGATTTCAAAGCGCAAATCGAGCAGGGCGCAGGCGACCAGGAGATGGTCGAATGGCTTAATGCAAACGGCGAAAAGAGAACGCCGGAGGAAATCAAACGTTGGGCTGAAGAGGTAGAGGCAAGCAGTCTCTACAATCATCCGGAAAAACGCGAGTTTTTCAGCGATGAGGCCAGGAAACTCGGGCTCGATCCGGCGAAGACCACAACATTCGAATGGCTGGAGATCGATGACAAAGCCAGCCATGCGCGGAAAGCAGCGTGAGCTGCTGTAGTGTCCGCTGTCTCAGCGGACAACCAAATGCGCTGAGGACAGCGCACGCTACAAGAGCGTTACGTCTTGATTAGCGGCGGCGGAATATCTTCGGTTGGGCCGACGTCAACGCCACGGCGAAGTTTGCTGTGCCGCACGCTGTACAGAAAATAGATGACCAGCCCAATCGCCAGCCACACGACAAACCGAATCCAGGTCATTACCGGCAGACTCAACATCAGTGCAAGGCACATTAATACGCCGAGGATCGGAAAAATCGGGACGAACGGCGCGCGAAAGGGACGCGGCCGTTCCGGCGCGACGCGACGCAGCACGTTTACGCCAATGCAAACCAGAATAAATGCGAAGAGCGTTCCGATATTCGTCAGGTCGGCGAGCTCGCCGATATTTGTAACCATCGCTACAACGCCAACCACAACTCCCGTCCAAATAGTGGTGATATGCGGTGTGCGGAAGCGCGGATGAATTTTAGCAAAGTATTCCGGCAGCAACCCATCGCGGGCCATGGCCATGAAGATGCGCGGCTGGCCAAGCTGAAACACTAGCAGCACTGAAGTTGTCCCTGCGAGCGCGCCCGCGCTCACCAGCGCCTGCGCCCACGGTTTGCTCGCGAAGGCGGTAGCGACCGCCGCTGCATCGCCAGTATAAACAGTGTATTTCTTAATTCCGGTAAGCACGGCCGCCATCAGCACGTAAAGCACCGTGCAAATGACCAGACTCGCGATGATGCCGATCGGCATGTCACGCTTCGGATCGCGTGTTTCTTCAGCTGTCGTCGAGACTGCGTCGAAGCCGATAAACGCAAAGAACACGATCGCCGCGCCGCTCATCAGGCCGGGAAAGCCATGGGGCAGAAACGGATGCCAGTTACTCGGGTTGACCATGAACGCGCCGAAAGCGATGACGAACACGACGACCGCAGTCTTGATAATCACAATGGTCGTGTTCGTGTACGCGCTCTCTCGAATCCCGTAAACCAGGATGGCGGTGACAGCTGCGACAATGAGCAAGGCCGGCAGATTGAAAGCGATGGAGTGTCCAGCAATGACCGGCAACGAAATGGATGAATAATCTTCCAAAGCCGCGCCTCCTTTGGCAAGCAAATCGCTGGCGGTTTGATGATCGTTCACGAGCCACAACGGAAATTTTAAGTGAAACAAACTATCGCAGAGCTGGACGAAATAACCTGACCAGCTCACGGCCACGGCCATGTTGCCCACAGCGTATTCCAAAATGAGGTCCCAACCGATGATCCACGCCACGATCTCGCCGAGTGTCGCGTAGGAATACGTGTAGGCCGATCCTGAAACCGGAATCATCGACGCGAGCTCCGCGTAACAAAACGCAGCGAACCCGCAGGCGATGCCGGCCACGATAAACGAAGCGGCAATGGCGGGACCCGCACCCGCACGTCCAAACACGACGCCAGTGCCCGACAACCACGCCTGAATAAAATTGATGACAGGCGTCTCGAGTCGCGACGCGAATGTTTGGCCTGCCGCTGCTGTTCCGGTGAGCGAGAAAATTCCTGCTCCGATAATCGCACCGATACCGATCGCGGTCAGTGCGACCGGTCCGAGCGTGCGTTTCATTTGCCGCTCGGGCGCGGCCGCTTCTGCGATTAAAAGATCCGGACTCTTGGTTCTGAACAGTTGGAGTGCCACGGCGCACCGGATGCTGTCATCAAGCCCTCTGCGCGGTCAATTCAAAGTTTCGGTTTCAAACTGACGCGCCTCGAGGTTCTTAAAATAAACATCTTCGGAATGAGCACGCCTACTTCGGTTTTATCGGGGTGCTCTTCGAAGCGAAGTAATCGAGAAGCTGGCGATGGATGAAGATGTAGCCGGAGCCGACCTTCTGTAAAAATATCAAGCGCGTCGCGTAATCCAGAAAGTCCGCATAGCGTCGTGGAATGAATCCCCGCCAGCGCAAAAGCAAGCGGAGCGTCAGATGCTCGATAGCATCGAGCCCTCCATACCAAATCGCAGCGGCTATGCCCATGGCAAATCCAGCGATGATTCCCAGGCGGAAAGGATGAGGGCTACCGGTGACCGCCATCATTGTTGTCGATAGCATTGAGTAGAGCAGCGTTACGACCGCTCCGGCGAGCAATGCCGATTGCACCGACTAGATCAAACCCTGGCCCGGTCGAGCTTTGGCGGGGAGATCGCTCGGAACAAGCATGCTGAAAAGCGCGCCGATAAACCCAAGGAGCAACCCCAAGATAACGGCTATGATGGCGCAAGCGGCCGCAACCACGATTAGGGTCATCCATAGTTTGTTCTTTGCGAAGTCCCCCCACTGCAATGCAACGAAAACAATGGTAAGCAGGACGCCGATCAGCGATCCGATCAATGCGCCTCGTTTTGCCCCTTTGCGAGCCGCCGCTAACGAAAGATGTAATCGTCCTGAAAGGGAGATGTCGCGAGAGGCCGTGCGTTGCGCACTTCGCAGCGTGAACAAAAGACCAAAAATCAGGCCGTAATATACACCTGTTCTCAACCCAAGTTCCCAACCGTGAACAGTGCCTGGTTTGATGTTGAGTAAGAACTGCTCGAGGCCGTCAAGAAACGGCCCGCTACACAGCGCCATCACGATTCCCAGCGCAAGCGGATAAACAAGTATTTCAGCGATCAACTCCAGCCGTTGTCGAAAACGGCTTCGCGTGCGCGGAGGGGCCTGCAATCGTCGCGCAGCCAGGGCGCCCGCGACAATACCGGCAGTCGATCCGCTTATGAAGGTAAGAACCATTCCTTCCCAAAACATCCGGCGGACTTCTGGACTCAAGCTGAGTGTCACCATCCACCACGTCAGAACCCATAAGATTGCCAGCCAAAGCCGCGATAGAATGCAGTAAGTCCATAATAACCCTTTACCGCCCAGCCAACTGGGCTGGAGATTTTCGAGCAGGAAAACTGAGAGCGAATGCTGTCTCATCCCGCGGGCAAGCCAGCCTAGCCACTCTCGCGTTCGCGCTTCTGGATAGCAATCAGGCGGCTTGCCGGCGCGTTGAAACATGCGCCTGACATAGGTTTGAAAAAGTTCTGCACGACGAGCTTCGATCCCTTCGGCGCCCTGCGTCGCAATTTCTGAAGCGGGCAAGCCGCGGTAGACCAGCGTAAGAATGCTCAGCGTCAGAGGCGATCCCGCCAGTTCTTGCAAAAAGACATCCGACCTGATCGCCATGTGCAGGCCGTTCAACTGACTACCACCGTTTTCCAGATAGGTATCGACCTCCTCGGCGGTCAGAGGTTGGATACAGATCGCCGCCGAAAACTTCAGGCGCTCGGGAAGCACAGTATATTCGGAAAGCCGGCTGCATACCGCGATGCCAGGAGCGCCTTTAGTTTCCATGAATTCATTGATCGCGCGAACGCAGGCCGGACGGCTTTCAGCGCGAACCTCATCCAAGCCATCGAGCAACAAAATGAGACGGCTCCTTTCCAACCATTCGCGCGTCCGGCGGGCCGGCACGAAGTATTTTTTCGTCAGCTCGGACTCCAGCCAAGCCGCAAAGCTGCGGTATCGTTCCTGCCACGTCGATAGGTTCAGCACGACCGGCGTCGCCTCGGATGGGCCCGATTCAAAACGCGCGATAAGTCCGCGGGCCAGTTCCAACAAAGTTACGGTCTTGCCACCGCCCGGTGCGCCAAGAACCAGCAAAGAGCGACCCGTCTCGATAAACAGTTCAGTGGTTGTTTTACCAGCTCCCAGCGACTGCGCAGGTCGCCCAGGCAGCTCCAACACACGCTCCCACGGATGTTCGACCGCTTCGGACTGCACTTCCTTGTGCAACTCGATCATCGCGCTGTCGTGGACTGAGCTTTCCAGCACGCCTTTAACCCAGAACTGCCCGACGCTGCCAGCAAGCTGCAATAGCACACGTCGCTCTTCGGCTTCAGCCGGCGGTAGGTTATAGGTTATCTGTGTTATATCACCGGTCGCGGTGAAGATGTTATGGTCGCCGATGACTGTCTGGCGAATCTCAGGAGCTGCCATCGCCCCGCCCGGATTAAGATTGCTTGCCGCCGATGTGAATATCGCCTGTGCCTGAAAAAATATTCTGGTTCCCGGTCACGGTCTGCCGAATATGATCGCCGCCGCCGGGTTGCGCTTTTATCTTCTCGATCAACGAGCGAGCCGCGGCAAGGATTTCATCATCGCTCTCGACACCAGAGCTTTTGAGCTCTTCCTGAAGCGTCTGCTGCCGTCCGGTGGAATCCGGCTTTTGTTCCAGACTCTCGACAGCGCGCACGACCTCATGCTTGGCGCCAAGTTTCTTTGAAATGAGAGACTTCAACCCTTGGTAAGCATCTTTGATTGCGGGCTCAGCTAATTTTGCCACGGCTGCGACAAGCGCGGCTGTTATCGGATCCATATTGGTCTAAGTCGTGCCGAAAAGCGTTCTTGATGGCAAGCTCAAAAACAGGTCAGCGCCGAGTGTTATCTGTTGTCCTCCCCGTCGCGCGCTAGTTTTCCTCCTCTCGCCCACCGGGAGAGACTGACGCGAAGTGCCAGTGAGCAACAACACCAGTGCGCAACGGGCGTCTTCCGAGTGGACGACGCCCCAGCGTTTCCCTAATCTCGCGAAGTGCCAGATGAACCGGCAAAGATTATCCTCGGCGACACGGCGATTAGCGCCATCGAGCGAACTCCCGGCCGGCGCTGGTTCCGCCGAAGCAAAGATCCCCGAAAGCTTTCGGGACTGACGCACTGCGAGAACTGCGGGGTGCAACTGCACGGACGTTGGTGCGGGCAGTGCGGGCAAGGCGCAGTCGATTACCGCCGCTCTTTCCGACACGTCGTCGCCGACGTGCTTGAGTCATTTCTGAATTGGGATTCGAAATTTTTCACCACGATTGCCCTCCTGATCCTTAAACCGTGGCGATTGACGAACGAATTTCTCTCAGGCAAGCGCGTTCGTTACGTGAATCCTCTTCGGTTGTACTTGCTCGCAAGTATCCTGTTTTTCTTTGCAGTGAACTACGGAGCGAGAGGGCTACGTCTCGAGCCGGGAAAACTTAATCCAAAAGATCGCGCGGAACTCGAAGCCGATTTGAAGAAGACAGATTTGCCGCCTGCAGCGCGAGAGGAATTGGAGGCGTTATTGCGGGAATCCCCTTTGCCCAGTTCCTCTTCGAGCATGGCGCCATCGCCTGCAACGAACGTCCCCTCGCCTTCACCCGCTCCTGAAACCGACAAGCAGAAGCGGGAATATGGAAAAATTGGCGACCGACCGTTTGTCATGTTCGACGAAGCTAAATCCACAACTCCGTTCGAGCGCTGGATCGAATCACGAGCCAAGGAAAAG
>QHPG01000216.1 GCA_003219005.1 Verrucomicrobiota bacterium | reverse complement strand
ATCACCCGTGCGAAAATAAGCGTTGCCCAGGTCGTAAAATATATTCGCGCTCCATTGCCCGGCACGAACTAGACCTTCGTAACCTGTGATCGCTTCCTTGAAGTGGCCTTGGGCAAATTCTTGGTTCGCTTTTGCAAAGTCGACGTCTCCTTGCGCAAATGTGGACGTGGCTAGAAAAACGACGAGAGCAGTCGCGAGAAAAACGGCAATGGTGGATCGCGACCTCCGGGGGCGACGGCAAAAGGTTAGCGGCTGCGCCCCTCGATTATTGCCATCGAGTTCGGAGAGCTCGATCCACCTTGTGTGTCTTTTCATTTCAAATTTTCAATCAATTCCAGGACCTCGCGGCGGTTCTCCGGGGAGATCCTTCCCGGGCCGTTATGCGCTCCGCTGTATTGCCACTCGTCGCTTTGCTCGAATAAACGGCGCAACCGGTCGCGGTCGTCGCTGGTCAGCTTGAAAGTGTCCGCCGCGGTTTCCGCGTCCACGATGTTCGGATCGATCCCGCGACCTGCGGACGCCAGCGCGGTTTTCACCCGGACGACTCTGGAGGCTTCGGCATAATATTCTCGCGGGGATGCATCTTTACGGCGCAAGTTATGCATGAGCTGCGCCGCTTCATGATGCAGCGCAGCGATTCGTTGTGCCTGGCGATTATTGATCCTCGCTCTTCGAATTTTCCAGACCGCAAATCCAATCAGGGCGAGTAAGGGAATTACTTGCACGCCCCAGAAGACGCGACGCTTATAAATTGGCGCAAACGATTCCGTTGCGCGCGGCCGTTGCGTAAGTTGATAAAGGATATCCGGCGGCTTGGCTGCAGCTGCGGCCGCCGGTGCGGCGCGCGTCGGTGTAGTTCCGCTAGTGCGGGATGACGCCGGCTGGGGCGTCGCGACATTCTGCGTAGCAGCCGTCCCGCCCTGCACAGTGATCGGCATCGCTTCGCTGCGCAGTGTCACATATTGTTCCTTCACCGGGTCGAAATAAGAAAATGCAAGCAACGGCAGGCTTTGTTTCTTCTCGTTAGGCGAAAGCACCGTTTCGAAAGTTTTTGTGCCGCTAAGGCCGACCTCGTCGTCCTGTTTGAACTTGGAAGACGGCGGGTATTTGTGCCAACCGCGCTCGTCTTCCACCACTGGGGCATTGACGCGATCAAAATTGCCGCGCCCCGCGATTTCAGTGGTGACGGTGATGGGATCACCCACTTGCACGCTCTTGGGCTTGGCATCGGTTGTCATCGTAAAATTCCCAATCGCGCCTGAAAAACTCGGCGGCGCGTTCGGCGGCAGCGGTTTGACTTCCAGCGCCACAGGTTCGCTTTTGATCTCTACCTCTCGGCGCTCACCCATTTGAGCGAACGGATTGCTAAAGAATGGATCCGAGAACGGATCATCCAGATCGAACAGATCGAATGGGGAACGCGATCGAGTGCGCGGCGCACTTCGTGCACGCGGAACCAGAACTTGTGCTTTGGCTTTCACCGGGCCGAGCTCAAATTTTCCAGCGCGCGCCGCTGTGATTGCAGTCTTATATGTGACTACGTCGTAAGGTCTGCCATTGATGGTTTCTGAATTTTGGCCGGATTCCTGTAATTTCTGCGCGGTAAATCCTTGTCCGGTGATTTCAGGTGGCTCGATCAGTCTTGGACGCACGCGTGGGTCAAATCCCATCTGGATCTGCACAGGGACGATCTCGCCGACGTAGGCAGTTTTCTTTGGCACAATCAATTCGGCGAAAACCAGATCGCTGGCGCGGACTGATTGACTCTGCGTGCCACGACTCGGCCTCGCGTTAGACGAACGACCTGGTGAGTCCGCGACGTTTAATGTCAGCTCCGGCGTCCTGAGCAAACTGCCGCCGGCGTGAACTATTTGCGGCGGGATTGTGAATTTGCCCGCCCTGAGCGGAAGGATCGTGTAATTGTACGTCACGCTCGAACTAGTACTGAAATTGTGTATCTCGAATTGTCGCGATTGTCCGGTGCCGTGAATTTCCAACCCGTCGATTGAAATCTCTTCCGGTGGCCTGGCATCGCCGGGGCCGGTTACTTTGATTTGCAATTCAACTGTTTCGCCGACAACGGTCTCCGAGCTACTTAGCACCGCGGTGGTAGTTGGCGAATCGGCAAATGCGAAACCGGCCGCGAAAATTCCCGCCGTAATTCCAATCAAGAATGCGCGTCCCATTTTCAATCAAGCATCAACCATTGAACCCAAACTTCAGCTACCAGTCGTTATAGACATGGCGCTTTACCTTGCGTTCATCAAGTCGAACTCGCGCCTCTTCGTCTTTCATCGATTCAAGGAGCGCCAGGGCCTGGCGCTCGCTCATCTGGCCCTCTTTTTCCAATTCGGCCTCGGTAATTTGCGCGTTCTTGTCTGGAGGCTTCTGCGATTTGTCTTCACCTGCGCCTTTCACTTCACCGGCGAATTTTTTCTGCGGCGATTCTGCCGGCGTAGCTGATGGTTCCGCGCCTTCGCCCTCACCTTCTCCCGGCGAGGGTGACGGCATTTCATTTTCGCCTTCGCCTGGGCTCGGTGATTCTTCAGCTTGTCGTTCTCCCGGTGACGGTGAAGGCTGGTTCGCCTGCTGATTTTCCGCTCCTGGCGACGGCGATGGAGACGGGCTCTCGCCGGGCTGTTGCTGCTGATTCTTTTGTGACTCGTTCTTCGCCTGAGCTTGATCGTTTTTCTTTTGGTCTTTGTCGTTAGTCGATTCGTTTTGCGATTGCTGATCCTGTGATTGCTGCTGCTGATCCTTTTTCTGTTGCTGGCTCTGACCTTGCTGCTGCTGTTGGTTCTGCTGTTTTTGTTGCTGGTTCTGCTGTTGTTGCTGTTGGTCTTTCTGTTGCTGTTGATTCTGCTGCGACTGTTTTTGTTGCTGCTGATCCTGATTCTGCTGTTGCTGATCTTGCTTGTTCTGTTGTTGGTTCTGTTTGTTCTTTTGCGGCGGGGACGGGGAAGAGGAGGGCTGTTGTTGGGATTTCTTGTTCTTTAGCTCTTCGATCTTCTTTTTGACGTACTCGTAATTATCTTTGGCGTCTTTATCTTGCGGATCGAGCTTGAGCGTCTGTTGATAATGGTCGAGAGCGTTTGTCCAATCGCTCAGCTTTTTATCGTCGTTTTTTTCCCCTTCGCCGCGTTGATAAAGCGTGTTGCCGAGATTGTAATGGCCCCGGCTCTGCAAACCGGTATCTCGCGAAAGCAATGCCTGACTAAACGATTCCAGTGCCCTGGTGTAATCCTTCAATTTGTAAGCAGCTGCGCCTGAATCGAACTGGAGCTTGTCCTCGGCAGGCGATTGCGGATGCGATTTCAGCGTCTGCTGAAACTGGCTGTAGGCATCTTCGAACTTCCCGTCGCGATAGGCATCAATTCCTGGGGCGGACGCAAACGCAAATGAAGAGAGAAACATTAGAAGACCGACCGTCGCGCCCACAGCCCTGGCGGCTGCAGGAACGTAGGCTTTTGCACGCATGCGTTCACCACGGCGACTCCGTCCGGTGGCAGATTTCCGTTCGGGAATGAGGATCGACAACGCGAGCACAATCAACGCCGCGCCCAGCGGCCACTCGTAGCGCTCAATTGGACGCCGCGACAAACGCACGTCCATTTCAGCAGCCTGCATTTTTGCCAATCCTTGAGTTTGAACTTGCTGCATCGTACGTGGCCCACTTTCCAAATGAATATAAAACCCACCTGTGGCTTGCGCGATTTCACCCAAACGTTTGCCGTCCAGCTTTGATTTGACGACTTGACCGGCTGAGTCCTTTACAAAAGCTGTTTGACCATCGTCGCCGGTGACGGGAATCAGCGAGCCCTGCGGTGTTCCGACGCCCACGGTGAAAATTAGCACCCCAGCGTCGGCCGCGTCCTTTGCCATCTTTACAGCATCACCGCTCAATTCCTCGCCGTCGGTAAAGATAATGAGCGCTCGGTTGCCTGTTGCGCTTTTGCCGAAGCTCTGCGTGGCAAGCGCAATGGCGCTGGAGATATTGGTTCCGCCTTCGGGAATCGTCTTCGTGTCCAGATCATTGATGGCCTCAACCACGGCGTCGTAATCAATTGTAAGTGGCGCTTGCAAAAAAGCGCGGCCGGCAAAAGCAATCAGGCCAACACGATCGCCCTGGAGATCATTGATTAGATCTTGGATCGCAAGCTTCACGCGTTCGAGCCGGTTCGGTTGGACGTCGTTAGAAAGCATGCTGCGCGATGTGTCCACTGCTATCAGCAAATCGAGCCCTTTACGCTTTACATCCTCAAAAGTGTAACCCCAGCGCGGTTGCGCGAGACTGATGAGGGCCAGAGAAAGTCCCAACAATTGGAGCGCAAATCTTATCATGCGCCGCGGTCGATTCACGGTTCCCGCAAGCTGCGGCAGCAAACGCGCGGAAACGAACTCCTGCAGTCGCTGATGCCCGCGACGCTCCGCGCGGATGAAGAGCGCAATCAGGAGTGGGATCAGCCACAATCCCCAAAGCCATTCTGGCGCGCCAAAAGTCATATGATTGCCAATTGCCAACCGCCAATTGCGTAACAGATCGGCAATTGGGCATCGGACGTTGGACGTTGGACGTTGGACGTTGGGCGTTCGCTTCTCACGGTAGTTTTTTCCACACTGTGTGTGCCAAAAGCATTTGCGTGACCAGCAGCCCGCATCCGCCCATAAGGCACAGCGGAAACAGATCGCGGTATTGCTGATATTTCTTCACGCTCACCGTAGATTTTTCCAGCTTGTCTATATCGCCATAAATTTGTTCGAGCGATTTCGTGTCAGTCGCTCGGAAAAATTTCCCGTCTGCAATTTTCGCGACCTCTCTCAGACCGGTCTCGTTAAACTCCACGCGCTGGTTTTCGTAGAGAATATTGCCCAGCGCATCGGTTAAGGGGCCTCGGTTAGTGAAGATCGGCGCTGGCGCAATTCCGTTGATGCCGGCGCCAATGGCGTAGAAGTGAATCTTTAACGCTTTCACCGCCTCGGCGGCGGTGTTTGGTGGAATTTTGCCAGCATTATTTTCTCCGTCGGTCAACAGCACGAGCACGCGACTCTTGGAACGTTTATCATTTAGCCGATTGGCTGCTGCTGCCATGGCCGATCCAATCGCAGTGCCGTCTTCGACGAGACCTATCCGCACGCGATCCAGATTTTGCAAAAGCCAATCATGATCGAGCGTCATCGGGCTAACGACATACGGGCGACCGGCGAATGCAATAATGCCGATTCGATCGTTCGACCGTTCTTCAATAAATTTGCGTGTGACTTCACGGATTGTATCGACACGCGTCGCTTCTTGGCCGCCGATCGTAAAATCCTTCGTCAGCATCGAGCCGGAGACATCCAGCACGAGCATGATGTCGATCCCGCTCGCCTCGATCTGGGTAAGGCTCTTGCCGAGCTGAGGACGCGCAAGCGCAACTACGAAGATGGCGAGCGAAGCCAGTAGCAGCGTTCTCAGGATTTTTCCCGCGCGTGCGGCACTTTGTTTTCCGATTGCCCGAAGGGTGGCTGTAGATGAATAAGTCAGCGCCGCAGCCGGCCCGCGTTTGCCGCGCAAGTACGCCAGCAACGGGATCGCCAGTAGCAACAAAAGCAGCCAGGGGCGCGCGAATGTCAGGGCGCTGTTTGCCGGCCACCAATCAAACAACTTTGTCATGTCGAGCGAATTCGAGACATCTCCGGCTCAGCCGTCTCAAGCTCGCCTCCTTTCACGAAACGGATCGCTTCTCCCAGAAGCAATTCGCTGTCCGACGTTGTTGCTTCGTAGCGCGCGAACTTAATCAGATCGCATCGATTCAAGAAGTCCTCCAGTAACGATTTTTCCTCGGCGGAGAACGGCGAGGCCTTTGCCAGCGCGGTCAGAAATTCGATCGAGGTTTGTCGCGTCGCCGGCAGCCCGTACTGCTGCGTCACGTATTTTCGCAAAATATCGGACACACGAATACTAAACTGATACGGGCTCATCTTTTCAATTTCGAGACTAGTTCGTTCGAGCTCTTCCAGCGCGATGTCGCGCGGCAACTTTGGGGGCAGCGGCGGTTTGCGGCGCTTCGCGAACAACCACACTACCAGGCCGAGAAGCGAGAGCGCCACAAACACGATCACAAAAACCAGCCAGGGCGGAATCAGTGAATAATCCACCGGTGGCGTAATGTCGTGGAATTCTTCGGCGAGAAAACTCAACATTTTCATTTTCCACCCGCTTCAACGCTTCAACGGTTTAGCCCTTTAACGATCCAATTCATCGAACACCGAGCCGGTGCCCCCGTTGTTTGAAAAACGAGCGGAGCGGCGGCAAATAATCTTTTCCAGTCTGCAACGCGATCGCATCGATGTTGTTCCGCCGCAGCGTGCGGGAAAGTTCCGTATCCCGGTCACGGACAAGATCCATAAAGAGACCACGCGTTTTGCGATCGGCTGTGTTGATCTCGATCTGTTCGCCCGTTTCGGCGTCCTCTAATGTAATCATGCCGATGTTCGGTAGTACCCTTTCTCGTTCGTCGCGAATGTGGATGGCTATAAAATCGTGTCGCTGCCCACTTACCGCGAGCGCTCGCGAGAAATCAGGCGCCTGAAAATCCGAGATGAAAAAAACCACCGCACGTCGCGTCACGATCTTATTCAGGTAATCAAGCGCCAGCGCTGGCTCTGTCCCACGTCCCTGTGGCTGGAAAAACAGAATCTCGCGGATCAGTCGCAGCGTGTGAGACCGGCCTTTTTTTGGTGGAATAAAAAGCTCGACGCGATCGGTGAAGAGAAGCAGCCCAACCTTGTCGTTGTTCCTAATCGCACTAAAGGCGAGCAAGCAGGCAACCTCTGCCGCCAGTTCGCGTTTGGATTGCGTTGTGCTTCCAAAATTCCCGGAGGCGCTGACATCGACAACCAGCATCACCGTTAGCTCGCGCTCCTCAGTAAATTTTTTTACAAACGCGTTTCCCATGCGCGCTGTGACGTTCCAATCAATTGAGCGAATTTCATCACCCGGCTGATATTCGCGCACGTCCTCAAAGTTCATCCCGCGTCCTTTGAAAACGCTGTGATAGTCGCCCGCGAATGCGGTTTCCACCAGGCCGCGGGTCTTGATCTCGAGTGTCCTGATCTTTTTGAGAATCTCGGTTGTTTTCTCTGCCCGGTCGTCGTCCCGAGCGGAGCGAAGCGGAGTCGAAGGGTCCCGTTGCATTACCGAGAAGAATCAGGGAACAGGCAGCCCCGCAAAAATCCGCTCGATGATGGTCTCGCTGGTGACCGCTTCGGCTTCGGCTTCGTAGCTAACAATGATCCGATGCCGTAACACATCGGGGCCGATGCTTTTTACGTCCTGGGGCGTAACGTATCCGCGCCCGTTCAGGAACGCATGGGCGCGCGCACCGAGCGCCAGGTAAATGGTTGCGCGTGGCGAAGCGCCGTAACGAATCAGTCCTTCAAGTCGCAAATTATATGAGGCAGGTTCGCGCGTCGCCCAGACCACATCGACGATATAATCTTTTACTCGATCGTCGATGTAGATTTCGTTTACCACATTGCGCGCGGCGATGATCTGCTTCGGTTCGATTACGGGCTCTACTCGCAAATCGGGTGCCGAAGTTGCCATCAAATCGAGAATGGTTCGCTCCTCGCGTTTGTGCGGATAGCCAATGTTTAATTTGAACATGAAACGATCGAGTTGCGCCTCTGGCAGTTGATACGTACCTTCCTGTTCAATCGGGTTTTGAGTCGCGAGAACTCGCCGGTGCGCGGGTTGTAAATGAGCGTGCCGATCAAATCCGCCGGTAAAAGATCGGGCGTGAATTGCAATCTTTGAAACCCAGTCTGAATACAGCCAGCCATTGTTTTCACAGTGAGCGTCTTGGCCAACCCGGGCACGCCTTCGAGCAGGAGATGACCATTGGCGAGCAGACCCAGCAGAAGACGGTCCACCAAATACTTCTGGCCCACCACAACGCGAGCAACTTGCTGGCGGAGCGCCGGAATCCATTGCCCAAGCTCCCGCACTTCCTGCGTAATTTCCTGCGTCGATTTCATACGGTCTTTGTCAGACATGTGGGGTCAGGAGAATGTTCGATCAAACGTGCCGTTTCCTCCCGATGGGCTGTTTGTTTCGCTTGGCAGCGCGAACTCCACGGTCCTCATGTCGCACGCTAGTGCGCCGCCGCAGTGTTAAGACAATCGGCAGGCCCGGATATGGTTGGGCTGTACGCATCCGGGATTCAAGATAACGACGATACGTTTCGTTCATCAGCTGCGGGTCATTCACGAAGAGAACGAATTCCAGAGATTGTAGTTGTCGTTCTTCTTTTCCGCCCGCTTGCGTGGCGTAAAGCAATTTGAGCCGACGGCCTTTTACCATTGGTGGCGGATTTGCTTCGAACGCCTGTCGCAACAATCGGTTTAAAACTCCGGTGCCTATGCGCTGCCGGGCCGCGCGTCGGATTTTTTCGATGAGCGCAAATAGTCGGTCGATGTTTTCGCCGGTGAGCGCAGATGCAATCAGCACCGGTACGTATTCAAGGAAGAAAATTCTCGCGCGCGTTTCATCGACGAGCCGCGAGATCATTTGCTTTCGGTTCCGTTGCGGTCGGATCAAGTCCCATTTGTTTAAAACAAGAATAGCGGCCTTGCGCTCTCTTTGAATCAATCCCGCGATCCGTTTGTCCTGGGCGGTTACGCCCATGGTAAGATCGACAATCAAAACACAGACGTCGGCGCGGCGAATACTTCGCTCTGCGCGCATGACGCTGAAAACCTCGACTGAGCTCGAATGTTTCCCACGCCGGCGAATTCCAGCGGTGTCGATGAAAACGAACTTCCGTCCACTGCGCTCGTAAAGAATGTCAACCGCGTCGCGGGTGGTTCCTGGCAATTCACTCACAATCGCGCGCTCGCCGCGCACGACGGAATTAATGAGCGAAGACTTACCAACGTTTGGGCGACCCACAATCGCAATGGCGATATGACCTTCGATGTTCGGTGTTCCCGCCACAGCGGGTAAACTGTGTTCGATGTTTGCAGGCGAGGGGAGGCGTCGATCGATTTCGTGGAGCAAGTCCGAAATCCCGCGATTATGTTCCGCACTGATCGCAAAGCTCGGCTCGAAACCCAACGAATCGAACTCTACTGCCAGCGGCTCGTGCTTTTCATTGTCGATTTTGTTAATCACGAGTACGACCGGTTTTTGCGACTTGCGCAGCATGCGCGCCAGCTCTTCATCGATCGGAGACAACCCTTCCTTCGCATCGACAACGAAAAGAAGTAGATCGCTGTCGCTCAGCGCTTCCTCTGCGGCACGGCGTACTTGCGCGCTCAGTTCGCGTTCACCGACGCCGAAAATCCCGCCGGTGTCCCACAGCGTGAACGGGCGTTCACCGCGAGTGCAAATCGCAGAAATCCGGTCGCGTGTGATTCCGGGTTGATCATGAACGATGGCCATCTTCCGGCCGACCAGCCGATTGAACAGCGCCGACTTGCCTACGTTTGGCCGGCCGACGATTGCAACATTCGGCAGGATGTTCGCGTCATTCACTGGAGCAGGCCGAATCTATGATTTCGACGGATGGGCATGGCCCGCAGCCTGTAATTGCCGGACCCCGTCTGTGACGTAAATGATTCCGGAAACTAACGTGAAAAAGCCTGCTGCGATTACGACATAGATAAGGGGAAACAGTCGTAGTTGCAGCATCACCCAGCCGATGGCGACCATTTGTAAAACAGTCGCCACTTTGCCTGTCCAGCTCGGTTTCACGTGCACCTTGTCAATAAGCAAATACAAAACGGCCGCGCCGACGAAAAGGATGGCATCGCGCGAGATCACGAGAACGGGGAACCAGACTGGAAATCTGCCGTAGTGGGGCTCGACCTCGCTCCAATTGCTAATGCTTAATGTAATGATGCCGCTGAGCAGCAATCCTTTGTCGGCAATAGGGTCGAGGATAACTCCCAGCGAACTCCGCTGGTGATATCGACGTGCAACATATCCATCCAAGCCATCACTCAACGAAGCGATTAGGAAAATGCCAATGGCCGTGAAGCGTTCCCACTCGAGCGGCGCGCCGCGCTGAACGCTTTGGCCGTAATAGATCGCCATCGCGACAAAAGCGGGAATCATCAGAATCCGAACAACGGTGATTTTGTTTGCTGTAGTCATGGCCGTCAGCAAAGTTCAAACCGTCATTGGAACTTGCAAGGCAATTTGACCACGCTCGGAAATCACGCTGTCATTCTGAGCGGAGCGAAGAAGCGGGCCTACGAAATTCTAATCGAGAAAACCTTCAGCGCTTGCGCGCGGATTCGGCTTTTGTTTTTGTTAGGAATTAATTCGCGGTGGGCAGTGCCGACGAACAGCGTGCCGACCGAAGGCGGCACAACGATCGGCGCGCCAGCTTTGACTCCAAACGCGCCGAGACTTGTGATCACTACTGGTGCGTTCATGGCGTCAACGCGACCGCCGCGAGTAGAAGCAACGGCCTCGTCGTAAATCTTTACGAATTCCGGCCAGCTTTTCTTATTTGCATTCGTGATCACCGCAGTCGCCAGGCGATCGTCCTCGAGCGCAACCGCAACGCCAAGATCGAAATCGTCATTCTGAACAATCTGATCGTCTTCGAGAATCAGTCGTCGGAAAGGCGCATGCTTTTCCATCGCGCGAATGACTGACCACGCGATCATCATGGAAGGGGAGGCGGCATGCTTCGGATCTTTCTTTTTCGCTGCCTCGCGGGCTTCCCGAATGGCGTCCCAGCGCGCATCGATCTGCAGGTTCGCGGGAATAACATGGCTGAGCTTGCGCGTGATTGTGGGCGAAAGCGCCGGCTCGATATTGTAGTGGCGGTCGTGTCGCCCGCGATCACCGGGCTCCGCAGCCGACACGGCTGCTTCTACAATCTTTGATTTTGGTGAAACCTCAGCCGCTTCCTGAAACTGATCTACAAGCGATGCTTCGTCAGTGAAAAGCGTTCCAAGCTCCTGACCGATCTCAACGGTGTCGCCGACTTTCGTTTTCCATTCGCCCATCACTCCGGCAAACGACGACTGGATCGGATAAACGGCTTTGTCGGTTTCTACTTCGCATAGTTCATCATCGAGCGCGACGGGATCGCCCGGTTTTTTCAGAAGCGAAACAATTTTTGCGTTGCGAATTCCTTCGCCCATCACGGGAACGGTGATGCTTTGCACGCGGCGCTTGCTGCGATCCGCTGTAGCCGGGAGCGGCTTGTCCGCCGTAGCCTCAGCGAAGGCGGATGACCCCGGCTGCGCCTCGGGTTCTGGTTCTGCAGTGCCGCGGTCAACGCCCGCGGCTACAGCTACCCGTTCATGTTTGGTTGCGACCGAACTGCGAATTGCGGCTGTAATCCGCTCTACGTCCGGCAATGCGGCGTATTCGTAGATCGGATTGTAACCGATCATGACGTTGGCTTTGCTGACGAGAATCGGCGGACTGATCATCTCATTCCAGAGCTCAGGCGTGCCCGTGATGTGCGAAATAATCATTTGCCCGACGCTGCAGTTCTCGGTGTCCTCCTGCACCACAACGAGCCGGTGAGTTTTGCGCACTGAATCTTCGACTGCAGCCTTGTCGCACGGAACGATCGAGCGCAGATCGACAAGCTCGACGCTGATTTCATTGTCGATTTTCGCAATTGCTTCGAGAGATTTTTCGATTGTATTTCCCCAGGCAATCACCGTCACATCGGAGCCGTTTGTGCATTGGCGCGCACGCCCAAGTGGAACGGCCCGGATTGGCTCTGCATATTGGTGTTCCGCCCACAGCAGATGCTTTGGAATTAAGAAAATCACAGGGTCCTCGGCGTGCATCGCCGTCCAAAGCAATCCTGCGGCGTCTGCTGGCGTGCTGGGAATGACGACATTTAGGCCGGGATAATGTGCGAGTGCTGATTCGTTTGCCTGGCTGTGCCACAAACTTCCACCGGGCAAGTACGCGCCATAAGGCGCATAAATCACGGCTGGGCATTTCCAATTGCCAAATGATCGCCAGCGCAAATTCGACATGTTGGTGACGATCTGATTGAACCCTGGATAAATGAAATCGATGAATTGCATCTCAAACACGGGACGCTTTCCGTACGCAGCCAAGCCGCAGGCGACTCCGAGAATGGTCGATTCAGCAAGCGGTGAATTGAAGACCTGGTTCGGGAAGTCGCTCGAAAGTTTCTGGGTGAGACGGAACACGCCGCCTTTTGGATCTTCGATGTCTTCTCCGAACAAAATTCGTCGCGGATCTTCTTCCAAACCCGCGCGCAAGGTCTTGTTCACGGTGTCGCCGATCCGATATTTTCCGGGCGGCAGGATTTCCTTGTCGATCTTTGGCGGCGGCTTGGTGACGTTGGCGAGAAGCTCGTTAGGCGATGGGTCCTCGGCTTTTTCGGCCTCGGCATATTCGCGCCGAATGCGCTCCTTAATTTCGCTGTCGAGCTTCGCAAATTCATCTGCGGTGATAATGCCCTCCTCGATGAGTTGATCCTTCCAGCATTTAAGAGGATCAAATTTTTCCAGGCCGCGCAGTTCCTGCTCGCTGCGATAAAGTTTTTGATCGTCAGAACTGGTGTGGCTGGAAAGCCGTTCCATGTTAATCCAGAAAAAGAACGGCCCGCCGCCGGCGCGGATCTTGTCGAACGCTTCGGCTCCCGAGTCGTAAATCTGCTGCACATTTTGTCCATCGATCCGGCGCCAGTTCTCAGACTCGAGAATATTCAACGCGAGCGGATTCGTCTGGCGCGTGGGCATGCTGATGCCATACGCGTTGTCTTCGACGAGAAAGAGCAACGGCAGTTTCTTTTCTTTGGCGAAACAGATCGCTTCAAAAAAATCTCCCTGCCGAGTCGCAGCATCGCCGACGGTGGTCACGACGAGATTTTCCTTGCGATCGAGCTGAATGCCCCAGGCGATGCCGCACGCGGGGAGCAACTGCGATCCGGTTGGCGTAGGCACACTCCAAATGTGCAGGTCTGCATTGCTGTAATGCGATGGCATCTGGCGCCCGCCGCTCCCGGTATTTTTCTTGGCGAAATATTCGAGACCCAGCTGGCGCGTGGTCATGCCGCGCCCGAGCACCAGTCCGCGGTCGCGATAATAGGAAACGATGTAATCGCCGGGTTCCATCTGGATCGATACTGCCGCCAGCGCCTCGTGCCCCATGCCGGAAACATGAAAATGTCCTTTGCCCTGCCGAATCAGATTCTGCTCGCGCAAATCTGCGTTGCGACTCTCCAGCATCGTGGTTAGGAGCCGCAACTTATCTTCTTTGCTAATCTCTGCTTCGACGCCGATTGTCTCTTTGGGCGAGGGGAACACACCGCTGAATTATTGCCCGCAATTAAGCAAGGTGGTTGGCCGAGACTGCGAAGTTTTCGTTAAGAACGAAGGGGTTAATCCGACGGGTTCGTTCAAGGATCGCGGCATGACCTTGGCCGTGTCCAAAGCGCTCGAGCGTGGCGCAAAAGCGATCATCTGCGCGTCAACCGGGAATACTTCCGCTTCAGCTTCCGCTTATGCAGCACGCGCGGGGATTTCGTGCATCGTTATTCTGCCTGCCGGAAAAATTGCGACAGGGAAATTACTGCAAGCCTTCGTTTATGGCACGAAAATAGTGGCGATCGATGGCAATTTTGACCACGCGCTGCGAATCGTCCGCGAGCTCGGAGAAAGCGGCCATTTCGTCATTGTAAATTCCATCAATCCGGACCGCATCGCAGGACAGAAGACCGCGGCATTCGAGATTATCGATGAAATGGGCGACGCGCCCGATTTCCATTTGCTGCCAGTCGGCAACGCCGGAAACATCACCGCATATTGGTCTGGATATCGAGAGTATCTTGCGCGTGAAAACTCGACGAAACTACCGGTGATGATTGGGTTCCAAGCTGCTGGGGCAGCGCCAATCTTTCACAACCGAATCGTCGAGAAACCGGAGACGATCGCATCCGCAATTCGAATCGGGAATCCAGCGAGCTGGAAACAAGCGCGCGCGGCCATTGCCGAGTCGAAGGGAGCAATTGACGTTGTGAGCGACGAAGAGATCGTCGCAGCGCAGAGTTGGCTGGCTCGGCATGAAGGAATTTTTGTCGAACCCGCCAGCGCGGCGCCAATTGCTGGGCTTCTTAAATCCTGCAATTCAAGCGAGAAGGTGTACGCGTTACAAAAAATCCCGGAGGCCAGCCGAATAGTTTGCACGGTCACCGGACATGGCTTGAAAGATCCCGATTTGATTATCCAGCAAATGAAAAAGTTGAAGTCTATTCCTGCGACGACAACTGATGTGCGCCGTGCAATTGGACTGTAGTCACTGCGCAAAAGCCACCACGGTTCGCGATTCCTTGGGTTGGGTTTAATCTCTATCTGCCATGCGGCTGGTGGTTCAAAAATATGGCGGCACTTCTGTCGGGACCCCGAAGCGCATCCAGAAGGTCGCGCGCCGGCTGCTTAAAACACAGAGCGAGGGGTGTCAGGTGGTGGCAGTTATCTCCGCGATGGCAGGAGCAACCGACAATCTGCTCAAGCTCGCGCACCAGATATCGTCCCACCCGACAGAACGCGAGCTGGATATGTTGCTCTCTACCGGCGAGCATGCCGCCGCTGCTTTGACGGCGATGGCGGTGAACGCGCTAGGAGGAAGGGCCGCTTCCTTGACCGGCGCTCAAGCGGGAATTTTAACAGATCGCAACTACACTAAAGCGCGTATCGCCAATATCAGCCCAAAGCAGATCCACGAACTGCTGTCAGACGACTATATTGTGATCGTCGCTGGATTTCAGGGGCAAACTCCGGAAGGTGAAACGACCACGCTGGGCCGCGGCGGCTCGGACTTGACTGCGATCGCCCTGGCAGGCGCCCTAAATGCAGATGCCTGCCAAATTTTCACCGACGTGGATGGAATTTTCACCTGCGATCCGCGGATTGTGAAAGGAGCGAAGAAACTCGGTGAAGTTGCTTACGACGAATTGCTCGAAATGGCCGGTGGTGGTGCAAAGGTGATGCAGTCGCGCGCTGTAGAATTTGCGAAAAAGTTCAGCATCGAATTCGAGGTGCGCTCGAGTTTCAACAAGAGTAGGGGAACAATCGCCAGGGAAGAAAGAGCCAGCATGGAGAACGTGGTGATTCGCGGGATCAGCGTGGATCGCCACCAGGCGAAACTGACAATCGCAGCCGTGCCCGACAAACCCGGAATCGCGGGGCGGATCTTTTTCAACGTCGCCGCCGCACACATCGTTGTGGACATGATCGTGCAAAATGCGTCCGCCGGCGGAGTGACTGATATTTCATTTACCATTCACGAGGACGAACTGGAGAATGCCCGTAGAATTCTGATGCCAGTGGTTGGGGAGATCGGCGCGAAACGCTTGAATACGTCGAGCGGACTCGCGAAACTGAGCGTGGTGGGAATCGGGATGCGCTCGCACTCGGGCGTTGCCGCGCGAATGTTCGAGTGCCTCGGCCGGGCCGGGATCAACATTCAGCTGGTTTCGACTTCCGAGATCAAGATCGCAGTCGTCATCGACGAAAAGGATGCGGAGCGTGCAGCCCGGCTGATACACGCTGAGTTCGGTCTGGCGCGGTTGGTTTCGGCGACGGCCGCGGCACAGTCGCTAAAGTAAAGCAGCTGAGGTGTTTTTAAGGTGTTTTCACC
>QHPG01000283.1 GCA_003219005.1 Verrucomicrobiota bacterium | reverse complement strand
ATATCGAAGATAAAGAGCATGAGCGCGAGGGCGATGAGCGCCAGCCCGCTCACGTTGACCGGCAGGACGGCTGCCAGATAAAGCGCGAGGATCAATGCAATCGCGCCGACCACGCCGGGGAGGATCGCGCCAGGAGTGGTTAGTTCCCCGATGATTCCGTAAATCGCGATGAGCATGAGAATGAACATCACTTCGGGTCGCCACAGTTTTTGAAACACGTTCTCGGCCGCTGACATTTTTATCTCGGAGATCTCGGCGCCGACGGTATCGAGTGTCTTACCGTCCACTACGCGCCCGTTCAATTGTTTGAGCAATTCTGCTAGATCGACCGCGATAAGATCGACAACCTTCAACTCAAGCGCTTTTTCTGCACTGATTGAGGCGCTCTCGCGCACGGCCGATTTCGCCCACTCGACATTGCGATGCCGCTTGGCTGCGATTGCCTCCATGTAGCTGACAGAAAAATTCTCCAGCTTTTTCTTCATCGTTTCATCGGGCTTGTCTTCCCCGCCCGCAGGATTCCCGCCGATCGTGACCGGATGGGCGGCGCCGATGGTGGTTGCCGGGGCCATCGCCGCGGCGCTGGCCGAAATGGTGATGAAACAGCCGGCACTCGTGGCGGTCGCGCCGATCGGCGCGACATAGACCACCACCGGAATCGGCGAACTCAAAAAACTTTGCACGATCGTTTGAGTCGACTCGAGCAACCCGCCCGGCGTGTTCAGTTGCACGATCAGGCATTGTGCGTTCTGGGCGCGCGCTTCGTCAATGCTGCGCGAAATGTAACTGGCGGTGGCCGGGCCAATCGCGCCATCAATCTTAATCAAACCAACCTTTTCTGCGGCTATCGACCACCCGCACGTTAGCCAAAGGACGAGTGCGGTCACGACGCGGCGCACGTCAGGCTCCTTTCATTGGCTGAATTTTGACCGCGAGATCCGCGACGCGCGGCTGCACGATCTCTTCGTAATCGCTATAATTCATCTTGATCGCGTCGCTGTGCGTTCCGGCTTCGAAGACAATATAATTTTGCTCGGCCAAGCGTTTGTCCACCTGCGCGATTCTTTGCGCAGTAACAGCTTCGGGGTGCTGGAGTACCTCGTAGCGAACTTTGTTCTGATCTAACAAGTCAATCAGCCGCTTCGGTATTTTCATGGCCGACGTGCCGCAAAATATCACGTTCAGGGCGAACTCTACAGCCGCAAATAGTGAACTCGTCGCTCGCGCGGTCAGCCTACGCCGGGTCCGGACGTTAGGCGCAGCGTTATCTGCGATGCCAGGTCAGGAGCAGATTTTTCCGGCGCAACTTGCATGGGTCGCTCACCAGCGTGAACTGGAGATTGCCCCCGGTCAGCGTGAAACGGTAGATGCCTTTTTCGCCACAGCCCTTGGGCTTGATTCCACCGGTCCGCTGCAGTGTCAAGACGCTGTGGGCCGAGACGGCCCAAGTTCCCCAACCATCGCGTTTGCCGTTCTGATCGAGATCGACATCGAAGGTACCGTCATCCTTCATCATCCAAACTGTGCCGAGCGAGTTTGTCCAGGTGCCGACGAGCATGGGTTCCACTGGCTTTTGGAACATGGCGCATGCGCCGAGCGCGAATGCGCTCGCGGCCGCGATGATTTTCAGGGAAGAGCGTGTCCTCATATCGCTAATCCTGCGTGCCGGCGATGTCCGTCGCAAGCGCAGACCGCTTTTCCGTAGTAATCTTTACTCAGTTGGTCGTATCGGTAGCGTCTAGTATGGCAGTTTCCGAAGGACAAATTCGTGACGCGCTGACGTCGGTGAAATATCCCGGGTTCACTCGCGACATTGTTTCGTTTGGTCTGGTCAAAGGAATCAAGATCGACAATGGCGAAGTGAACGTTCAACTCGCCCTGGCCACGAATGATCCCAATGTTCCAGCAACGATTAAGAACGACGCCGAGAAAGTCTTGCGCGGTATAGCGGGAGTGCAGAGCGCGAAAGTCTTGATCGACATTCACGCGCCTCCTGCCGGAGCAGGAGCGGGCGCAGTCGCGGCGCGCATTCCCGGAGTCAGGCATATCATCGCGGTGGCAAGCGGCAAAGGCGGCGTCGGCAAGTCGACAATCGCTGCCAATCTCGCCGTTGCGCTGGAACAGAGGGGCACGCGAGTCGGCCTGTGCGATTGCGATATTTACGGGCCGAGCATTTCGCTCATGTTCGGCACACGCGAACGGCCGGTGGCGACCGAG
>QHPG01000026.1 GCA_003219005.1 Verrucomicrobiota bacterium | reverse complement strand
CGGTGCGCCGTTGCCGGTCAGCGTTGCGAAAAAATTCCAGGAGAAATTCGGGTTACGCATCCACTCGTTCTATGGCGCGTCGGAATGCGGCGGGATTTGTTACGATCGCGACGCGACGAACGAAGTCGAAGGATTTGTCGGCCAACCGATGAAAGGCGTCGATGTCGAACTTGTCGATCCAACCGCGCCGTCGAGCCAGATTCGGGTGCGCAGCGCCGCCGTGGGCGACGGTTATTTTCCCAAGTCGGATGAAGAAAAGTTAAGTAACGGAATTTTTGTTCCTGACGATCTGCTCGCGCGTGACGGCGCCGGGTTCAGGATCGTGGGCAGGATTTCGGACGTGATTAATGTCGCAGGAAAGAAAGTGAATCCGGCGGAAGTAGAAGCGCATTTGCTACGTTTTAGCGGGGTGCGGCAGGCAGTCGTGTTCGGTCGTCTTGCGGCTGTCGGGGCATTGCGCAATGAAGAAGTGGTGGCATGCGTAGTGGCATCACCGCATGTAAGTGAGAGCGACCTCCTGCGATTTTGCCGCGGTGGATTAAGCCCCTGGCAAGTGCCAAAGCAGATTTTTATTATGGACGCAATCCCAACGAATGAGCGCGGAAAAATCAGACGTCGCGACCTGGCGCGGCGGTTCTCAACGACAGGCAACAGTTCCCCGTTGCGAAGATTGGGTTCTTGATAAAGCCTTCACATGGGATTTGCTTACCAGGACGAGGAAATATTATGCCGAAATCACACGGCCAACCAAAGCCAATAGAAGCCCATATGGAATCTTCGAAGAGCGAAGAACGGGAGGAGACCGATAGTCCTCCCGTTCCGCAAGAGAACGAACACGAGCCGGAGGCCGCCGCAGATGCGGAGATTCTCCAATCCGACGACTGGTGGAACCCTTCGGCGCCAGCCCCAGATTGGAGCGAACCCGTGACGGAGGCTCCGGCTGAAGACGTCATTCCAGCAAAGGAGACTGGGACGGCTGACGTTTATTTTTGCGGTCACACGAGTCTGTTTCCGCTGAACCGCGCGCTGCAAGCAATAGCAAAAGAAAAACTCACCGGCTTGCTACGATCATCTTGGGATGAGGAGCCAATCGACCTTTTTGCGCGCGACGGCCAGATCGTTCTTGTCACAACCCGAGACCCAGATCTCTATTGTTCGGAGACCCCAGCCGCTCTCACCGACATCGACTCAGTAGTTGTTGACAGGGCCCGCAACCAACAAAGGGAAAAAGGAACTCCGTTCTTCCTGACTCTTGCTCGCGAAGAATCGATAGCTCGCGAACAGGCGGTGGAACTGATGCAGCACTATGGGCAAGAGCTTTTCTCCGAGCTTTGGACTGCGCCGCGCGCGTGGATAATGTTTGAAAAGAATGCCGATCTGTTAACTGACGTGGCGGAGATGCCGGGGGAGGCAAACGTGAACGATTGGGCGCTGGAGACCTTGCGTCTTGTTCCGGACCCAGATCAGCCTGCAAACTTCGACCCGACATCCATTCCCGCTTACACCAAAGACGGCTTCGAGCAGGTGCAGAAGTTGAAGCTGATTTCAGAAGAGGCCCGATTCGCCTCCCGATTCAATGGCGCCCGGTCGGTACAACAAATTGCCAAGAATCTGCGGCTCGATTTGAAATCCGCCCGACAACTATTGTTCCGTTTTCTCGCCCTTGAAATCGTGGAATGCTGGCCTGCCAGCACGGCGGCCAAACCCCAACAACAAGGATTTTTTCAGCGTCTTGGCCGGTCCAGCCGGCGCGACCGGTAGTTTTACCCCGATGCCTTCGGGGAGCGGTCGCTCATGAAGAGGAAAATTCTGGTCGTCGATATCGGCGGCACACATGTTAAACTGCTGACGTCGGCGCGCGAGGAGCGCGAATTTTCTTCAGGCCCGCGAATGGGGCCGAAACAGTTTATAAAAGAGTTCGTGGAAACTGTACGCGATTGGAAATTCGACGTGCTATCAATTGGTTTTCCCGCGCCCGTGCGCAAGGGACGAATCGTCCGAAATCCAAAACACTTGGGCAAGGGATGGATCGGTTTCAATTTTGGCCCGGCACTTGGAAGATCGGTGCGTCTGATCAACGACGCGGCGATGCAAGCCCTCGGCAGCTACCGTGGCGGCGGGCGCATGCTCTTTCTGGGACTCGGCACCGGCTTGGGCTCCGCGCTCGTTTGGGACGCGACTTTGATGTCGCTTGAGCTGGGAGATCTGCCGTATCCCAATGGCAAGATCATTGAAAATTATCTCGGCATTCCAGGGCTGGAATTGTTGGGCGAAAAAAAATGGAAGCGCGAAGTGCTTTTTGCAGTCAGGCAATTAGAAAACTCCTTCATTGCTGATTATGTCGTCCTCGGCGGCGGTCTTGTGCACCGCTTTGGTCGATTGCCAAAGGGAATTGAGCGCGGCCGAAATGAAAACGCGTTCCTTGGCGGAATTCGTTTATGGGAAACCCAAAGAAATTCGCGCGAACTAAAGTGGCGCCTGCTCTAATCCCAAGCTCTCCTTGTCCGGCTATTTCGGCGAATGGTATCGTTGGAAGTAATAAACGATGCTTATGCTCGCCTGAAACTTCTTTGCGCCGCTGCTTAGCGGCTTTTCCAAACTAGCGCTAAGGACAACCGGAACCTTCGAAAGCCGCTTGGCAACGCCCGCGCTGACCGTGTGACTCCACCGGTCGCCATTCTCAAAATCGACACCGGTTTTGTAGCTCGCGCTCATCGACCAAGCTTGCGGAAGGATTAACGTGGCCGGCGCCGACAGTTCCAAATAACGATGTGGCCGGACATCATCTTTTTCGGCAATCGAATGGTTGTAGTCGGCATTGAGCGTTAACGTCAGCCAGTGCGTAACGTCATGCGAAAGTCCCCAGCCGAGCTTTAAACGCCATACGTTTTCAGCAAGGGCGGGATCTGAAGCGGTATCGGCATGCAACTCGACGCCGCCACCGGTCCGCCACGCCTCATTCAACCGAAACGCTGTGCCTATCCCGACCTCGGCGTCACCGGTACCGCCGACCTCAGCGTGACCTGATGCTTGATCGCTTCGGTGATAAGCAAAAGGCAGCTTGAAACGTATGCCCCAGTCTTGCCAATCACTCACTGGGCCGCCCCATAATCCCGATACCGTCCAGACTGCCTTTTCTGCACCGTGTTTGAATTGATTCCATTCTGAGTCCAGAGACGCGTGAGTGGCGATGATTGTCCGATCATTCAGCTGTTTCAATTCGTCGGCCACTGCTGGATCAGCCGGTTCAAATGCGGCTATCCTACCACATGCAAGTAGCAGCAGAAGAACAAGCAGTAACGAGTTACGGAATTTCGGGAGCACAGAGAAGCAGCACAAGGGGTTCCATTCAAATTGTTGACAGTCACGAGCTATCACAAGCAGGAGAACTTCACGCCGCGCGCGTTTAAGGACTCTATTTAGCGAGATGGCTCAACGTGTTTGTCATCGGGTCGCTGGGAATTCGGACAATGCCGGCAAATGGGTGATCGAGTTCCAGGATTATGAAAACGGCGCAGACGACCGAGAAGGCGCCGGCGATCAAAGCGAGAGTGCTTGTAGCGTTCGCCGGCGCAAGCAGGCTGAAGCCAAAGAAGATCACCACAAGCCACAAGACCAGCGCGATCAACAATGGCTTGGAAACCGACGACACCGCCTGCGCTTGCAACAGCGACCGCAGCTCCGCAAGCTGCACCATAAGGTTTGCCGCTTGCGTCTTAAGAGCACGTTCCGCCTCGTTCTGCGGGGCGAGACGACTAATAGCCTCGTAAACGGCGTCACCCATTTGCTGATTCGGGTCTAACCGGACGGTCCCGCCTCGTTCCGCTGGCCAGGCCCGCCGGACGGCTTCGTCGGTTGCGTCGCGAAGGGCACGGCGCGCATCCGCTGTTTCCGGACCATAAATTACCAGCACACGATCGAGCAAGGCAACCTTTGCGGACATCTGTATCACTTCGCTTCGAGCGGTGTCGAAGGCGCTTTTGGCCGAACTGATGAGCAGTCCCAGGAGTATCGCGGTCATCGTCGCAACGAGTCCCAGCGCCAGTTTCACCGCGTCTTTAGTCTCAGTGCTCAGTTGCTCGGCGGGAAGGAGACGACGGAGACGACCTCCCATCAGCGTGACGGCGACGAGGATTACGAACAAGATCAGGGCAACAGCAGGAATAATCATTATTGCATTTTCGGATATGTAGATTGGTAAGTTGTTTGAGCAAGAGTCGTCTTTATGTCGCCGCTCTTTCTCAAATGCAAACGCAGAATGCGCTGAAGTTCGACGATCATCTGAGGTAAATCACGCCCGAAAACTCACCTGAGCGGGCCTGGAACAAGCCGGTCGTGCAGGGTGAAACCGCGCATTTCCAATTCCTGTCGCAATCGCGGCGAAACCTGCCCGGAAAGCGCGACAAACACATTTGGGGTTTTGCCGGATTGAGCTGCGAGCTTTTGCACGTCGTTGGTGAAGCTGCCCGCGCCTGAAGTCCAGGCGGCGTAATCCCATTGTAATGCAACCACGATTGTTCCGTCTTTCGCGACGCAGATCGGAAAGTCGTGAAGCATGGTGATGCGAGCGATTAGTATTTTTTCGTGGATCTGATTCATCAAGGCCGCGGTGTGAACGCAAAAGAGAGCATCCGCCTCGGTGGTGCTTTTTTGCGCGGCAATTTTCACAAAGGCCCCGCGATTTGCCACGCCTTTGAGTGACTTGAGATTGACCGCGAACGTCGTGGATTGTGTCGGCGTAAATGCGCCGCCGTGAAGGATTCGTTCGATGTCACTCGCGCTGGCGCCCATTGCGCGGAACGTTGCGCGGTTAATTTGCTCAAGCTCCGAGGGCGATTTTTCACGCAGCAGTTGGTCTACGGTGCTGTTGAGATTGGTTACCGTGAGCGCAGCTCCGATCGGGCCACTGACTGGAAACGTAGCGACGCTAAACGTGAATCCACCAGCCCACGAAGCCCAGGCGACATCGTCCAGCTCCTTTTGTAGCACCGTGTTGGTGCTGTATGGGTCGATCCCCATTTGGAGCGCGATCTTTCGTTTTTTATCCGAGTAACCCATCACGTCCTTCAGTCTGCTTCCTTCGCCCTCGTCTTCACCGCTGCCCTTTCCGACGTTCTGGACCGTCTCCTTGGCGCGCCCCAGGAATTTCATAATTCCCTTTGGGACATTGGAAATCGCCTGCGCCGGGTCCCTCGCGATATTCTTGGCTGAGTTGAGCGGGCTTTTCGCTGCGGCAACCAGTGATTTCTTAAACGCGTCAGTGCGCGAAACGTCCCGCAGCCGCGCGATTGCATCGATCTCTTTCAGTCGTTGAAGCAGCATTTCGTTTCCGTCCGCTTCAAAAAGACCAAAGTCTGAATCGATCGTGAACTGATTCATGCCGGACGCCGTGGCCACCGGATCGCGCACCACATAGTGCGGCCCCTTGAGTAATTCCGGTTTTAGGATCTCACTCGCTTTGAGTTCGGGCAGCTCTTCAAACGCGGCTTCCGCGCGGCGTACTTCGAATGGTTCCGGCGTTTGCGCGACACACGGTAACGCCACGCTGAGCACCATCGTCAGAAAAAGAATGCTTGTTTGCTTTGTCATTAGCCTTTGCTTCCGATGTGCTGCTTAAGAATTCTCTCAACCTCGGCGATACCTTCTGGATTCTGGTTTGCGCCGTGGCTCGACGGCACAATCTTTTCGGACTTCGCTCCATCGGCATGCGAGCACCAGTAAGCGACGACTCCGTCGCTGCTGTTCGGTGCGTCTCCGCGTCCGCGATCGCCGATGATAGAGTGATAGGGGACGTCTTTTGGAAGCGGTAGCGTGTTCATGATTTTCACAAAACGAGGCGCATGAGCTCGATCCGATAATTGGCATTCGGATTTCGCGGGGAGGGGCCGGCGACGAGCATCACGCGTTGGCCGGTGATTCCGTTCTCGCGCAGCCAATGCGCGGCCCATTGGCGCCAGTCGTCGGGTTCCTCCCCGAGATCTACCGGATGCACGCCATAAGAAAATGCGAGCTTCTGACACACAGCGGGATCGGAGCTGGGCGCAATTACCCAGACTGGCGGTTTGCAGCGCGAAATGGCGCGCGCCACCGTGCCGCCACGTGTCGGCACAAGCAACAGGTCGCACGGCACTGTCTCCAATGCGTGTTCGACGACGGACGCCATACGATCGCCGCTGATCGTCGTCATCTTCTCCTGAAGAAAATCGCGCTGCGCCGCGAAGCTCCTGCGCGGCCGATGTGTTTCAGTGAAGGCGGCGATCTTCGCGAGCATCGTCACGGCTTCCTCTGGAAATTTGCCCATCGCCGATTCACCGGAGAGCATCACGCAATCGGTGCCGTCGAGGATCGCGTTCGCTACGTCGGTGGCCTCGGCACGCGTGGGCAAACGGCTGGCGACCATCGATTCGAGCATCTGCGTCGCAGTGATCACCGGTTTGCCGGCAACGTTCGCTTTCGCGATGAGCTGCTTCTGGGTATATGCGATTTCCTCGATTGGCACTTCCACGCCGAGATCGCCGCGCGCTACCATGATACCGTCGGAAGCGGCGAGAATCTCGTCGAAATAGGTCAACGCGTCGGCGCGCTCGATTTTGGCTATGACGAACGGCTGCCGCCCAACTTTCGCTGCCGCCTCGCGCACCGCCTCGATATCGGCGGCGCGGTGGACGAACGACTGGCTCACTGCATCTACGCCGAGTCCGAGCGCGAATTCGAGAGCCGCGCGGTCCTTCTCAGTGAATGCGCCGATGCCCAGCTCGATGCCCGGCAGGTTCAGCCCCTTGCGCGAACGCAACTCGCCGCCGACCGCGACGGTGCACTCGACGTCGTTGCCCGACACGCGCTCGACCACGAGCTGCACCAGACCGTCGTTGAGAAAGATTCGATCGCCCGGCTTCACTACGCGCGGGAGCGCCTCGAAACTCATCGAGACGCGTTGCGCATTGCCAACAATATCCTCGTTTGTGAGAACGAAGCGGTCGCCGGGCATGAGCTGCACCGGCTCCGGTTCGATCTTTCCGAGTCGCATCTTCGGTCCAGGCAGATCGGCCATGATCGCCACGCGGCGTGCGGTTGTCCGCGCTGCGTCGCGGATCCGGTGGATGAGTTCTGCGTGATGCGAAAAGTCGCCGTGCGAAAAATTGAGCCGCGCGACGTTCATTCCCGCACGGACGAGTCGCACGAGTATTTCCGGTGATTCAGATGCCGGGCCAATGGTGGCGACGATTTTCGTTTTGTGTTCGGGAAACGCCGCCGGCATGGTATTTTCGTGTCAGCGCATTTTGCCGCCGTAGATCGCGTTCTCGCCCAGCTCTTCCTCGATCCGCAGAAGCTGATTGTATTTCGCGACGCGGTCGGTGCGACTGAGCGAACCGGTCTTAATCTGTCCCGCGTTGGTCGCTACGGCGATGTCCGCGATCGTCGTGTCCTCGGTTTCTCCTGAGCGATGACTGATCACGGCGGTATATTTGTTTTCCTTGGCGAGTTGGATGCAGTCGAGTGTCTCGGTCAGCGAGCCGATCTGGTTCACTTTGATGAGAATGGAGTTGGCGATCCCGCGGTCGATGGCTTTGCGCAAAAACTTGACGTTGGTAACCAAAAGATCGTCGCCGACGAGTTGCATGGTTGCGCCCATGGCGTCCGTCAGCTTTTTCCATCCGTCCCAGTCATTCTCCGCACAACCATCCTCGATAGAGACGATCGGGAACTTCCTTGCCAGCCGTTCATAGTAGGAAATCAACTCCTCGACGGTGCGCTTTGAACCATCGGATTTCTTGAACACATACTGCTTCTGCGCTGCATCGTAGAACTCCGACGCGGCGGGATCGAGCGCGATGAAGATTTGCTCGCCAAGCTTATAGCCTGCTTTTTCCACGGCCTTGACGATGGTCGTCAGCGCGTCTTCCGCGCTTTTGAAGTTCGGCGCGAAACCGCCTTCGTCGCCGACGGCCGTCGAAAGGCCGCGATCTTTCAGGACGCTTTTTAGATTGTGGAAAATTTCGCAACCCGCGCGCAGAGCTTCGGAGAACGTGGGCATGCCTTTGGGCATAATCATGAATTCTTGAAAATCCACGGGCGCATCCGAGTGCGCGCCGCCGTTGACGATGTTCATCATTGGAACTGGCAGCACCCTGGCATCGGGCCCGCCGAGGTATTTGAAAAGCGGGAGACCCAACTGATTAGCTGCGGCGCGCGCATTCGCGAGCGAGACAGCCAGGATCGCATTCGCGCCGAGGCTGCTTTTGTTAGGTGTGCCGTCGAGCGCGATCATCGTCTTGTCCACGCGAATCTGATCGACGGCATCCAGGCCGGCTACATCGCGAGCGATGATTCCGTTCACATTCGCTACCGCCTTGGTCACGCCGCGGCCAAGGAAGCGCTCTTTGGCGCCGTCGCGCAGTTCCCACGCCTCATGCTCCCCGGTACTCGCGCCGCTCGGGACGATGGCGCTGCCCATGGCGCCACCCGCGAGAGCGACTACCGCTTCGACAGTCGGATTGCCACGGGAATCGAGGACCTGGCGGCCGTGGACCCGGATGATCTTCGTGATGGACATAACAGGTAATCCTCTTTTGAAGAGCAGTGAGCAATGGGAATCTGCGAAGCTTTAACGCGGCGTTTCGTAAGGCGGCTCGTCGGTCGCGATCGGGGTGATCTGCATCGGCGGATTGATCAACTGGAAAATTACAGCTGCAACGACTGCGGCCGCGAAGTTGGCCAGCAGATAAATCCAAAAGTTTCCCCAACTTGAAATACCGAGAACGCAGATACCCAGCGCAACTGCGGGATTAAACGCGCCGCCGGAAATGTCGCCAACGGCGAACGCGCCCGTCATAACCGTCATGCCAATGGCCAAACCATAAAATGAATTTCCTGAAGTGCCTTCAGCGGTAGCCGCGTTCAACACCACATAGACGAGCGCGAATGTAAAAAGAAATTCCGCCAGCAGCGCCGGGCCAACGTGGGGGCTAATCGGAGTGACAGCGACACCTGCACGAAGGAATTTGCTCACTACCAGCGCCGCGATCGCAGCGCCGGCGAGCTGCGCAATCCAGTAAGGCACAAGGTCGGCTACATTCACTTTACCCCGGATTAGGACGCCCAGGGTCACAGCCGGATTATAATGCGCCCCTGAGATGTGGCCGCCGGCGAAAACCATCACCATGAGCGCCGCCCCGATGGCCAGCGGTGCGATGACACCCGCACCTGCGCCAATTCCCGTGCAACCAATTGTCAGGACGAGGAAAAACGTACCGATGAATTCCGCGATGTATTTGTTCATAGCTTAAATTTTCTAAGCGATACAGGCTGAAAAAAGCAAGACCTATCAACAATGGGACTTTGGTCTTATCTTTGTGATGGAAGTTTTCCCTTTGGTTTGCCTCCGGTCGGGAACAGAGGAGTAACGACAAAACCGATGCCCCACGCGGAGACATCCGGCTTTTTTGGGGTGCTGGCAAAAGCGCTTGTGTTGCAGTCAAACGCGAATGCCTTCGTTAGCCCGCCAGTTTTGCCCAAATAAAGAGCAGAATAATCGCGCCGATGATGGACATGATCAAACCGGCCGGATGAAACGCGGAGCCTGGCTCCGGTTTGGAAAACAAGCGGCCGATTAATCCGCCGATGATCGAACCGGCGATTCCGAGCACCGTGGTCATTATGAAACCGAGATGCTGCGCGCCGGGCATGATGGCACGCGCAATCAAACCGACGATGAAGCCCACAATGATGTACCAAATGATGTGTAACATAAGATTTTATTGGTTAAGCCGCAGATGCTAACACGCTCGTCAATGCGTTGACGATTTTTTTCAAACCCAGAGACGCCAAGGTTTACAGGCGATCACGTCACACGGTGATTGTCACGTGTTGCGTCATTGGCGCGGTGCGCGGACAACGAAACGACTAGACTGTTGTCGTTTGTTCCTGCAACGCCGGCTCGCTCGGCTGGTGACGCAAGTTCCGCACGATCCGCTCGACCAAAGCCGCGTCTGATCGCGGGAAAATAAACAAATACTTCGGACTTTGTCCGGCAGCCGGCAAAATAATGAGGTTTTCGGATAGAAACTTTGATTCGTGCGCCACGACCAAGCCTTCCAGATCGATCGTGCGTACGAAGGGGCGGCCACTTTTTCGCGCTACGAATGAGATTTTGTGCGGCTCTTCGTTTGTGGCTACCAGCGCGCCGAACAGATTCGCACGGATGCGCCGGCCGCGCCCGCTGATACACGGCGCAGTCCACGCGATTGTTTTGTTCAGAAGATTCTCCCCGCGGAACACGGATGCCAGTCGCGCCGGCAGTCTGTCGGAGAGCTTTTCCCCGATATTGTTGCGGGCAGCCGGCCCATTCAATTTTTTCCAAGCCAGCCAGGCTTTCGCCTTTGCAGCGCGCAAAATCTTCGGCGCATAATAAAGAAAGGCAGCTATTGCCAGTACGAAGATCAACAAAGCAAGCAACGGATTGAAATGAACAAGCGCGAGTCCGCCAAGCACGACAGCATCTTCGCCGAGACTCAGCCCAATGTTTGAAAACGGCTCAGGCGACGTGTTCGCCGTGAGGTGCGTAGCTGCCTTGGCGGTATGCGCGATCAGGCTGGTGCCACCCGCAAGCAAACCCACAATCACTGTGAATGCGGGACTAGGATGCCCGAGCACCTGAATTGCCAGCAAAGCCCCGCCGATAGGGCGAATGACGGTGTGCACCGCGTCCCAGGCGGAGTCGAGCCACGGAATTTTATCGGCAAAAAATTCCAGAAAATAGAGAATGCCAGCGACAGTGATCACCCAGGGATTTCCGAGGACTTCGAGCGATTGATACTGCGGCGCTAGAGTGATCCAATGAAAATGGATCGCGAGTCCGGTAACGAAGACCGTCAGATAAAGGTTAATGCCGGCGAGACACGCCAGACCTAGCGCGACAGCAAGAAGATCCAGCCTTTCCACTGGCGAACTATACGACGGAGTCGAAACGTTAAAAGATAAGGTTCCGATTCTTCCGCTGGCGAAGACAATTCACGTTAGAATTGATTCGTTCAGATTTTTGCAGCTAGCAGCCCGATCGGCACACCAAGCCACTTCGCGGCTTCTTCTCGATCTTTGAAAATGCGCACGTTGATCGGGGACCCTTGTGTCAGTAGGGCATGTAACCGCGCATAGTGAATCATTGTTGAATCGGTAGCGAGGATTGCTGACTTTACCGGTGGATGCCCCGCGTAGGCAAGGCGCCGACAGAGAGAGACCTGAATGACGTACTTGAAGTTGAGCTCAACTTCATCGGCTGCCAGCGTATCGGAGAATCGATTGAACGGCTCCTGCAACTTGGCTTCAAGATCTTCGAGTACCGATACCACTTTCTTGATAGCCGGCTCATCAATCAAACCGCGTGGTCGATAGATGAGCAGACGAATGTCTTCGTGAAACTCAACGTCTGAAGCCAGTTTCATCGGTCTCCCGGATTGTCACACAAGCCAGCAGCGAAGACGAGGAATTTTCGCCGTTAACTCTCCTTCCTTCCGCTTGATCGTGTCATGTTGAACCAGCGGCGAATTTCGGCGCCAGCCGCTCGATCGGCACGCCGAGCCATTGTGCGGCTTCTTCTCGCTCTTGAAATATTCGGACGTTGATCGGCGAATCCTCAGTAACTATGGCATGCAACTGGCAATAATGGATAATGGTGGAGTCGGTCGCCAGGATCGCCGATTTCACCGGCGGACGATCCAAATAGGAGAGAACTCGATGGAGAGAAATCTGAATAACGTATCGATAATTCAGCTCCACCTCATCGTGACCCAAGGTATCGAAGAATCGATTGAAAGGCTCCTGCAGCTTGGATTCGAGCTCTCCGATAATGCCGACGAGCTTGTCGACCGACTGCTCGTTCAACACACCGTGCGGTCTGTAGATGAGCAGACGAATGTCTTCGTGAAACTCAACGTCAGCCGGAAGTTTCATTTCGTTCATTTGCTCTGCACAAGAGCCTAGAAATTAATTCCAGTTTGCAGGAACGGGCCGTTCAATTCGTTCTTGTCCGTGAAACCGCTCTTCCTGTAGTCGTACTTTAGGTAGCGCCATCCGACCTGCGACCAAATCTGACGTGTGAGTTGAAATTCGAGCCCGCCCTGCACCTGGTAACTCCAGTCGGAACTATCCACCGATTCCCGCACGATAGTCCGCCCCTCGCGGCGCAGTTCAAACGCAGTGTCAGAGTTGACGTCAAATCCACCGACATCGCCTTCCGCGTAAAGCGATGTGGCTTTCCAAATTTTCACCTTCCCGCGGAGACCGATCACGGGATCGACCCAATCAATCGAATCTGAGAAGTCCAAACGTTTTTGGATTCCCAGTAACTCGCGAAGACGGACGAGCCGTGCATCGCCGTTATCGAAAATGCTTAGATCGCCCTGCAAATAGGTATAGCGCGCGCCAGCGAAGATGGAAAGAGAGGCCTTATCGCAGTTGACCAATCGATAGCCGACGAATCCTTCTGCGAGCGCGTTTTTGATGTGCACATTGGCGTCGGTAAAAAGTAAGCCAGGCAACGTCGCAGACGTACCTAGCTCGATGTACTGACCATCCATGAAAAATTCCCAACGCTGATAGCGAACGTCAGCCGCTAACGCGATGGGGAAATGCGTCAGATGTTTGAGCACCTGATCGAACCTGACGTCAACTGAGTCGACGACTCCCTTCACCCCACTCTCGCCCGAGACACCCGCCAGCCACGCCGGAAGACCAATGCGGATTTCAAGTGGCTTCGGCGTTTCGCACCAGCTCTTTTCAACGGGCACTTCCTTCCCTTTTGAATTGTCGATCAGTGTCGATTTTCCGTCGTTCGCGTCGGGGAGCGCGTTTCCATTGGCATCCACCGCTGCGGCATTGATGCGCGACAGGCTCAATAGAAATTGAATCGAAAATGCAAGCAGTAGTTTACGACTCGCTAGGCGAAGTTTGGTTTTCATGTTTAGTTTCTGTGCAGTCCCGGATTTGATTCACTCACGATATTTTATCACCGGCGGTCGATATAGCGAGGCGTTCGGCAGGCACACCGAGCCATCGGGCAGCTTTCGCGCGGTCTTGGAAGATGCGGACGTTGATCGGAGAACCTTGAGTCAATGCTAAGATTTGTTTCCATTGTGTCGAAAGGAAACACGCGTTTCCAATCGTCTCTCATGCTGACGACCGTCCAGCCGTTCTTCTTCGCCTCGGCCATGAGCGCTGCGGTCAAACTTGTGGGAGAGGCATCGGGCCGAAGAATATCTGCAGCACCTCTTCCCTTCCAATCACGCGAACCAGTTCGTGTATCGTGCAGTACATAACAATCAGCACGAGCAAAATGATCTGGATAGCCCAGAAATGCGGCCACACGATTTCCGCCAACAGCTTTTGATTGCCGGCCACAAGGCTGCCGGCTTGCCGCCAGAAATCGACAAGACGCTCCAGATAGTGAATGAGCGTGGCCACCAGCAGGTAGATCAGGGTCTTCCAGGCGACGTTGTAGATCAGCGGTTTATTGGGAAAGCGATTGACCATCGGCAGCATGTCCGCGAGTAACACTGCCTTGCCCAGAATGAGGGCGGCGACCGCAATCGACATCGAAGACAGTGGCGAGATCCCGGTTCCCTTCAGCGCCAACACGCGAACAAATGCCACGATATGCAGCGCGACGAAAAAAAAGATCGTCGGCGGAAGTAACTTGAAGAGCTCGTCCTTGAGCTTCGTGGATAGTTTGGTCATGGAGTTAAATTGCCACGAATTTTATCGGTTTCATGATTCTTGTTCTCGCACGTGAGTAGGACTGACGCACCCCGTGCGTTTCACAATAAGGATCAGGTGATGGAAAAAAAGGCAGGCGGCCCGTGCGAGCCGCCCGCCGTGAAGGTCATTTATGTTACTGGCCGGTGCCTTTGGCGGCCGCCTGCGCCTGTTCCATTTTTTTCGCCATCTCCGCCTTGA
>QHPG01000025.1 GCA_003219005.1 Verrucomicrobiota bacterium | reverse complement strand
CGTGTGCAACTTTTCGAACGGAAATCGCCTGTGCTTGAAATAATCGTGACTACGCGGCGAGTGCACCACATGAAATCTTCGCTCCGATCTTTCGAGCAGATTGAAGTCGCTCTCCGTCACTTCATTTAAGTGAGCGACGATGCATTGTGATAGGGCGCGACCAGAGCCTGTCCTGAGCGAAGTCGAAGGAAGCGCGCCGAGGAACAGCTCCAGCGGCGTGCTTTTGCCGCAATCATTCATCGGCCGTCCGATGCTCTTCAGAAATTCATAGAGCGGCCCCGATGCGTGGTGAAACATCTCCATCTCCTCCAGCGACTCAGCCAAATGAGTGGTCAACAGAATATTTTCGCGTCGCGCGATTTGCTCGCATCGGCGATACAGATTTTTCGACGCAGTAAATAAGGCATGCGGCGCTAAACCCCAATTCGGCGCGGACCTCAGCAATTCGACCGCACGATCAATAATTTCGTTGGTGCGGTCCGGCCTGCCCGCCGTAGCCTCGGCGCAGGCGGGCGCGCGCACGTCGATCAGTTCCGCAAACCACCAGGTCCGGATCGGCGGTCCAATTTCCGGAATCAAATCTGGAAACGCAGTGAGATTCGCGATGGTCGTTGTGCCGAATCTTTTGGCTTCCGCGAAACCTTCGTTGATCGAGATGAGATAATCTTTTGGCAAAAGCTTTGCCTTCTCCGCGTTGATCGCGTGAATCCAATCAGCAAACGATTTTTGCGGCGGGATTTTGCCGCGCAAACAGGTGTAATCGAGGTGGCAATGCGCGTTGATCAACCCCGGCAGCAGCGCTTGCTCGCCAAGATCGACAATTTCACCGGCGTTACGGGCTCTGATCTCGTCAAATTTGCCAACATCGGCGATTTGATTTTCGGAAACAGCCACCGCGCCATTCTCGATCGGCGCGCCATCCATCGTCACGACGGTGCGGGCGCGAATGATCATTCGCCTTTCATCACTTTGCGGCATTCGGCGATCAACAGATTGCACGCTTCCTGACAAAGCAATGGAATTGTAGCCGGGATCGGCGCTGTCGCCGGGGTCGGTGACCCCGGGGGCTTCGAAGCCATCATCTGATCATACGCAGGATCAAATTTCTCTTTCGGCAACTTTGTCGATGCAATCACTTCTTCGGCATCGCGTTTCCACAAGATGGTCCGCAGACAGCCGCCGTTGGATCGACAGAAGTCCGCGACGACATCATTGATCTGCGAATCAGAAATTCTTGCCGCGGCGCGATACATCCCCGACTGTCGTTCCAACGTTTCCCGCAATGGCGTGATTTGCAGTTTATCGCTTTTCCAAGCAGCGAACATCGCGAGCCGTCCCGGATAAAAATAATCCAGCGCGCGCCTCAGGTCTTCGAGCGTCTCAAGGTCCAGCCGCCAGCCGTGACGTAGCTTCGGCGCGGTTTTAAGCGGCCGATAGTTTCCCGCGTCGTCGTGTTTTGCAATATCAATCGCGTCTTCCGCACTTCGAAATATCTTCAATTGATCCGTCGCTTTGTCATCGCGGTGCGATAGCGCAAACCCGCCGGTGCTCGTTTTCCGAACCAGAATTTCCCCGACACAAAAACTTCGGGAGTCGTTGCAGACCGTTTCGAGGAGTTTCTCGACGGGATCCGCCATTGGTAGAGCGTCCGGCAGCCGCAGGCCCGGCGCGCACGCGCTAATGCAGGCAATGTGCGATCAGTCCGCCCGCGCGTTCCAGAAATTGTCGATCTTCCTCGCCAAAGGCGTTCAATTTGTCGCTCTCGGCATCGAGCATACCGAGGATGTGGCGGTGGTTGTTTCGCATGGGCACAATGATCTCAGAGCGCGTGGTGTGGAATGCGGGCAGATAACGCCCGTCTTTGTGCACGTCGCCCACGATGATCGGCTCGCCTGATTCCAGCGCCGCGCCGCAGAGACCCTGTGTAATGGGAAAACGCGGATACGCGGGCGGCTCGTTTCCGCTTTCCGCCAAAATCACAAATTCGTCCTTAATGATCTTGTAAATGGCCATCCACCTGTAGTCGCGCGCGGCGCGAATCATCTCTACGAGTTGGTTCATTCGTTTTCGGGTGCACCCGCCAGCCAGCGCAAACGCCCCGATCTCCTGCAGCTTCTTGCACGTTGTCTCCTTCATTCGCGGGAAAGCAATCTGGCGCAAAACAAACCAAGCGCCAGCGCGATTTCAACTTTTTGCGTTCAACGCCTGCTCGAGAATGATGTCGGCAAAACCGGCATCTGTGCCGATGGATGGCGCATAGAATATCGAGCGATTGTCGACCCTATAAGGATTGTGGCGGAATATTTCACCGGGCGCCGCTGTAGCCGGGAGCGCTGACCCCGGCTGGCCGCAGCCACCGCCCGCGGCTACAACGATCCCAAGCAAAACCGGAATATCTTCGTAACTGTGTAATCCGTCAGAAATAAAAAACGGAACCACGACGACGTTCCGAGTTTTCGTTAACTTCCGCCACTCGGACACCAGAGGCGGCTCCTCCATGTAAACGTTAAGAACCGCCGAATATTTTCCCAGCGACCGGATTTTTTCCGCTTCGCGTTTCGCTGCGACGGCGCTGTTTTCATTCAAATCGGTTCCATGGGCGACGATCAAGAGGGTGGCTTCGTTCTTGGGTACACCCGGTGCGATTTCCTGGGCTCGCCGCAGAAGCAGGTCGGTCATTATCGGATGATTTCCGACTGGCTCGCAGTACCTCCAGATTTGACCGTTGGAACGTTTTGTGATTCGGCCATACAACTCAAGCTCGCGCGGCACCACCGTCTGGCTGAAGTAACCTTCGCTGATAAAATTCGGCACCACGCAAACTTCGCGAATCGATTCGGGATCGAACAAGAAGACTGCATCGCGCAAGCTCGGTTCCTCCTTCCAGAACGCGCACTCGACATCTGCAAAAATTTCCCGCCGCCGGATCTCCGCCGCATGTGCCAGCGTCGGCGCGCTCGAATCCGCGTTCACCGTCGATCCGTGAGCGACGATGAGCAGTGCGGCGTCAGTTCGGAGAGTCACAAGATAATTAACCACAGAGGACGCAGAGAGCACAGAGACAACATTCTAGTTTTCCTCCGTGACCTCTGCGGACTCTGCGGTTAAGCTTCAGCGGATGAAATTCCGCGCCTATAAAAACACCGACCTGACAGTTAGCGAAGTCGGCTTCGGGCTGTGGACAATTTCTACCGGATGGTGGGGAAATTTTACCGAGGGCGAAGCGATCGCGCTTATGCACAAGGCGTTCGATCTGGGTATCACTTTGTTCGATGCGGCTGATACGTACGGAAACGGATTGAGCGAAGAATTAATCGCGAAGGCGTTCCCGAATCAGCGGGATGAGATCGTGATCGCGACCAAGGTGGGCTACGATTTTCTCCATTACGGCCAGGCGCGCGGGCGCGGGCAGCGGGAAATTCCACAAGATTTTTCGCCGGAAGCGGTGACTCGCGCCACGGATGCGGCGCTGAACCGATTAAAGACCGACCGGATCGATCTTCTCCAACTGCACAACATTCGGATGGAGCAAGTTTATGATGACGCGCTCTGGACGACCCTCGAAAATTTAAAGGCCGAAGGGAAAGTTCGATATTACGGCATGGCACTGGGGCCGGCGATTGGCTGGCTGTATGAGGGAATGAATTGCATTCGCGAGCGCAACATGACGAGCGTGCAACATATTTACAACATGCTCGAGCAATATCCCGGGCGGGCCTTTCACGAAGCGGCGACCGATGCGTGCAAAGACACCATGTTCCTCATTCGCGTGACGCATTCGTCCGGAATGCTCGAAGGAAAATACACTGCGGAGACCACGTTCCCACCGACCGATCATCGTAGTCATCGCCCGCGCAGCTGGCTTCTCAATGGAGTCAAGAAAATTGAGCAATTGCGTTTTCTTGAAAATTTTGAGCGCACGCTTGGGCAAGCTGCATTGCTATGGTTACTCGCGGACGATCGCGTCGCTTCGACCTTGCCGAACATTTACAACGAAGAACAACTCGTTGAATTCGCCAAGGCGCCAGAGTGTCCGCCGCTCACTGCCGACGATATGGCGAAGATCGCCGAACTTTATTCCGACAACTTCGGAATCGAAGAGGAACCGCTCAAGTTCAAGGGGACAATGGAGCTGCCGAAGGAAACCGCGGCAGCATAGACACGAATTTGAAACACGCTCGCTGCCCTGCTCGCTCGCCGCTGCCCTCGCGGCTTTGCCTTCTATCTCGCTGATCCCATCAACTCGGTTCACGAATTCACACGGATTAATCCAAGGGGATTCAATCAAGGTTGTGAGATTCGTGTAATTCGTGTCTCTAATCTGATTCGTCGTCTTGCTCTACGGGTTCGGCGCGGCGGATTTCCGGTTCGCGAGCGCGGCGCTGCTCGTGACTGACCACCTTTTGACCCTGGTAAACGTCCTTGAAGACATCTGCGATCATCGGCGCAGCAGCGGAACCACCGTGGACTTTGCTGCCGACGTCGCCCTCGTAAACGGCTGCGAATGCATATCGCGGTTGGTCAGTGGGCAGAAATCCGGCGAACCACGCTGCTGTGCGCTCCTTGTTTTTTGGTCCCCATTGCGCGGTGCCGGTTTTTCCGGCGACTTCCACATTATCGAGGCTGGCCTGATGCGCCGTGCCGCCTGCGCCATTCACGACGTCAATCATTCCGGTGCGCAAATGGTCTTGCGTCTCGGACGAGAGATCTAGCGTTCTTTTGGCACGCACTTGGTAGGCGGTCACGATTTGATTATCAAACGTCTGCACCTGTTGGACGAGGCGGGTTTGATAGAACGTTCCTCCATTGGCGATGACCGCCATCGCTTGTGCCATCTGCAATGGCGTCACTTGGATGTCTCCCTGGCCAATTGACATATTTGCGATGTCGCCGTTGAGGATTTTGCGGCCGTGCGTGGCCTTCATGTATTCGTCGTTCGGAATGCGGCCTTCGGCTTCGCCACGCAACGGGATGCCGCACTTCGCGCCAAAACCTAGTTTCAATGCCCAATCGATGATCGGCCCCGAGCCGGTCTTAATGCCGACCTGGTAAAACCATGTGTCGCATGATTCGGTCAGCGCCTGGACAAAATTTAGCGCGCCGCGATTGCCTTTCTTCCAGTTGTGGAACGTGACATTGCCAACCTGAAGTGCCGGCACGCATTCGTATCGATCGTCGGGATAAACCGCGTGGCTTTCCAGCGCAGCGATGCCCACCGCAATCTTAAAGGTCGAGCCGGGCGGATAAGACGAACGGTACGCTCGCGGCAAAAGCGGAATGTCTTTGTCGTCTTGCAAGGCTTTGAGTTGATCGGCCGAGATGGAGGGAACAAACACATTGGGGTCGTATGTAGGCCAGGAGGCCAGCGCGAGAATGTCGCCGTTGTTTGGATCGATAATCACCATCGCGCCCCGCTTTGCTTTTGCTGCCAGTGCTTTTTCCGCCAGTTCCTGAAGGTGCAAATCAAGAGTGGTGACAACGTTATACCCGGGCTCAGGCGGAGTAATTAGTTTCTCGGAAGTCTTCCGGCCGTCCTTGTCGAAAGTGAGTTTGTATTCGCCGTGTTTGCCTGTGAGCATCTCGTTAAAGGTTTGCTCCAGCCCTTCGCGGCCCTCGGTTTCCGGCCAAAGAGTTTCGTGATTGTCGATGATGCCGTCGGGATTTCTACCGGTCTTTCCCGTGTACCCAATAATCTGACCGGCAACTTTCCCGTTCGGGTAAACCCGCACGTAAATGGGCCGCACCATCATGCCGGCCGGCAACGCGTCTTTGATGTTTTCGTACTCCTGCTGGCTAAGATTCTGTGCGATCTCGAACGGCATGATTCCCCGGTTGCGGTAGTGACGCAGGATCGTCTCGTCGGAAATCCGGAATCTGCGTCCAATTGACTTCGCTGCCTCATCTATCTTTTCCCTTGTGTAACTGAGCGCCTGCGCATCCGAAAAATCCAGCGGCGTTGGAAAATTGATGACCAAGTTGTAAGTAAGCCGGTTTTGCGCCAGCGGCGCGCCATTGCGGTCTGTGATCTGCCCACGCGGAGCCGGAACGTCGAGAATGTAAGTGCGCGCAAGTTTTTGCGTCTCGAACGTGGGGATGATCGTCTCTTCCTCCGGCGAAGCACTTGGACTCACTGCCGGGACAGGCGCCAGCGTCTGCGCTTGCGTTGCCGCCGACAGCGCAAAGAGCCACAAGGCGATCCACAGCCCGATCACATTTCTAGTGAGTGTCATTCTGAGCGAAGCGAAGAATCTCTGATCATTTCCCGGCGAAAACACACAATAGACAGAGATGTTTCGCTTCGCTCAACATGACAGCGTCGTCAATGGCTTTGCAGGAATCGGTGCACTTCTTCGGCGAGCTTTCGGCCGATCCCTTCCGTGGAGGCAATCTCCTCAACGCTTGCTTTACGCAGGCGACTCACGGATCCAAATCGCCGCAGCAACAAATTTTTCCGGTTTTGGCTTACACCAAGGCAATCATCGAGAATACTTTCTTCGACGCGTTTTTTCATGAGCAGCTGATGGTACGCGTTGGCAAACCGATGGGCCTCATCGCGGATGCGCTGAAGCAACCGCAACGCAGGCGAATCCATTGGAAGCCGCAAAGGCAATGCCCGGCCCGGCCGGTAAATCTCCTCGCGTTCCTTGGCCAGGCCAATGATGGGAAGATCGTACAAGCCTAATCGCTGCAATTCACGACACGCGGCCGAGAGCTGCCCTTTTCCGCCATCGACAATGATGAGATCAGGCAAACGAACTGGCGCTGGCAATCTCCGATCTTCTAATTGGGCGTTGGACGTTGGACGTTGAGCGTTGGTCGTTTGCTGTTCTAATCGTCGCAGCTCCTCGACAGCCGCTTCCTGCGAAAACTCTGCTGTGTCGGAGTTTGCCGCTCGCGCTTCGAGAAGAATCCGCGAATAGCGCCGCCGCACCACTTCCGCCATGCTCGCAAAATCGTCCTGTCCTTCCACGGTGCGCACTCGATAGCGCCGGTAGTTGTTCTTATCCGGTACGCCCTCCCGGAAACAAACCATCGAAGCAACCACGTGTGTCGCGGAAATGTTCGAGATGTCGAAACATTCCATTATGCGCGGCGGGCGCGGCAAACGCAGCGCGTCCGCCAACTCGCGCACATCTGCGATGGGGTCGATTGTGCTCGGCAAACTGCCACGCGTAAACCGCCGTGTCGGCTTCGTGGTGTCACGCAAATCCCCGACCATGTCCCGCAGTTCCGCCGCTTTTTCGAAATCCATTTTTTCGGCAGCCCTGTGCATTTGTTCCTCTAGCGCTGCGATCATCTCTCGGGATTTGCCTTCGAGGAACTCGCACGCCTGCGCGACGCGCTCGCGATATTCGGCACCGCTGATCTCGCTCAAGCGCACCGGCACCTGATAGGTTGAGGATTTCAGTTCCCGCTCTGTCGGCGCGCCCCGGCCAAAGGTGAGCACTCCGAATTTTTTGCGCATGAAATTTAATGTCTGCCGCAGCGCTCCCGCGTGCGCGTACGGGCCGAAGTAGCGGCTGCCATCGTCCTTTTTGAATCGGGCCAAGCGAAAACGCGGCCAATCTTCTGAAAGATCAACTCTGACCACGAGGAAGCGCTTGTCGTCACGAAAGGAAATATTGTAACGCGGCCGATATTCTTTGATCAATTTGCCTTCGAGCAAAACTGATTCCGCTTCGCTGCGGACGGTGTGCGTCTCAAACTCCCACGTAGCGTCCAGCATGGCGCGAGTCTTCTCTTTTCGTGATGCAGCCATGCGGCTGCGAATTTACGCGAGAAGCACGTACCTGGAAACCCGCTTGGCTAATCACTCTATCTCCGCTGAGGACCAGCGGACACTAAAACACTCTGGCGGCTGTAGTGTGCGCGGTCTCAACGCACCCATTTCCGGCCGCGCGATTAGCTTCGCTCGTTACGGTCTTGTCGTTGTGGTGGTAGTCGTTTCCTCGTGTTTAACGACGACTGGCTTGGCCAACACGACTTTGCGTACCACCACTCGATCGCCCACTGTTGAATAGTAGACAGTCGCGGGCATGTCTGGACGAACCGCCGACCAACTGACAACGCGACCTTCCGGATCTACAACGCTCGTCTCTTTGGTGTAGTAGTACCGCACGGGCGGCACATCCGCCGCTGTTCGGAACGTAATGTAATCCGAATCCGGCGTGTAGGTCACGATGTTGCCCACAGTGCTGGTGGTTGTCTGCTGAGTTGTTGTCGTACCTGTTACAGGGTCCGTAGTCGTCGTGGTAGTGGTCTGCTGCGCCAGCGCCATACCCAGCGCTACCGCGCAAAGCACGCCTGCTGTTAATATTTTCACTAATCTCGTTTGTTTCATTTTTGTCCCTCTGCTTTCATTAAATGGATGTTTTCCATCATTTGTATCTCTGGTCCCTTAATGCCGGGGTTTCTTGAGCTATGCCCTGATATCGTAAACTCAGCCTCGCGCGGTCGTCTCAGCAGGCGTAAACCCAGCTCCCTTGAGAGGGCCACGTAACGCGACGCCCATGCAAAGTTTACCCGGTTTCCGCGATTTCCCTCCCGAGGAGTGCGCCAGGCGCAATTACATTTTTGCGCGCTGGCGCGAAGTGGCTCGTCACTACGGTTTTGTCGAATGGGAAGGGCCTCTGCTCGAAGCCACAGAACTTTACAAAAAAAAGAGCGGCGCAGAAATTGTCGATCAACTTTTTACTTTCACCGACAAAGGCGAACGCGAAGTGGCGTTGCGTCCGGAGCTCACGCCCACGCTAGCTCGCGTTGTTGCCGCGCATGAGCGCGAGTTCAAGAAACCGCTCAAATGGTTCTCCATCGGCCAATTCTTCCGGTACGAAAAACAACAGCGCGGGCGATTGCGCGAGCATTTTCAGTTGAATTGCGACATCACCGGGGAAGCGGGTCTCGCAGCAGATATCGAACTTGTCGCGCTCTGTATCGATGTCCTGCGTGCGTTCGGATTCGGCGAGAAGGATTTCGTGATCCGAATCAGCGACCGCGAATTTTGGACAGATTTTCTGCGTGAAAAAGATGTGCCTGTAGATCGTTGGGATGAATTCCTGCAAGTGATCGACAAATTTGGGCGCGAACCGCGAGAGAAGACGGCTGAGAAACTCGGCAAGCTCGTCGACCCAGTCTTTGCCACTTTAAAAAGCGGCGGTAAAAGCGAGAAGCTCGGCAAACTCGTCGATGGCCTACGCGGGCGCGGCCTTGCGGATTTTGTGTCGATCGATATCGGCATCGTTCGTGGTCTCGCGTACTACACCGGCATCGTATTTGAGGTGTTCGATCGCGCCGGAAAATTTCGCGCCATAGCCGGCGGCGGACGCTACGACAATTTAATCGGCCAACTTAGCGATGGCACCGTCTCACTGCCTGCACTCGGTTTTGCGATGGGCGACGTGGTTCTCGGCGAATTAATCCAGGAAATCTCGCGCGTCTGTCAGATCATGGAGAAAGCGATTGCGCAAGACCGCAAGATCGACATCTACGTCGTAATCGCCAAGGAAGAACGCCGCGCTGATGCGCTCAAGCAAATCCAGCAACTACGCGACGGCGGCTACCGCGTCGATTACCCTCTCACGCCGACAAAAGTTGCCCGGCAATTCCAAGCCGCCGAAGAGGCGGGCGCGTCGCTTGCGGTCCTTCACGGCGACGAGTGGCCACAACTGAAAATCAAGAATATGGCAACCGGTGAGCAGGAACTCATCCCCCAGGAAAACCTCAAAGACTATGTCGCCGCCCATCGTAGCTAGCTGCAAGTGTTTGCGCTGGCGATATCGTAAAAGCAAATCGGCTGTTGCTCTAGTAGGCGAAATCGAAGGCGAGCACACCGCAGTGTAGTTTCGAATTCAAAGTATGGCAGGACGCAGAACGAAATACCGACGGCGATCACTTCGGCCGCAGGCATCGCCCGCGCGGCGAGGACACACTATCGAAGTTGGCGGACTCAAAACGGGCGTCAAGAGCGGCGCACAGAAATCCGAGCGAACTCGTGCAAAGCGGCGATCCGCTGGTGTGCGCTAATGCTGTACTCAGCATCGGTGATGCCGGGTCGACCGGAAGGGTCCCCGACGCTGGCTACAAAGCGCTCGTCAGCGCTTCGATAAATTCGCGAGGCGTCTCGGCGTGGAGCAGCCTCGATCGCGTGGCTTCATCCTTCACCACGCGCGCCAGTGTGCCAACGCAAATCAAATAATCGTTCACTAAGCGTTCCGGAACACCGATGACAAAAATCAATCGCGCACGCTGTTGATTTGCGCCAATTGGAATCCCGGCGCGACTGCGCCCGATACCGATAATGATTTCATCAACCAAATCGGTTCGCGCATGGGGAAATACGACGCCATTTTCGACTACGCTGGGGTGTTCTCGTTCGCGGGCGAGGACTCGTTCGAGAAATGTTTCGGCATCATCGATCTTTCGATTCTGCGCGAGTGACTGAATAATCTCGGGGAGCGCATTTGGCAGTTTTCGTGAGCGCAGCCGCAGGATTACCTGTCTTTCGTCGAGAAGGTCAGCAAGCGCGATAGCCATTGGACAGAGAGATTGATTGGATTATCCGGCAAAGCCAGTTATCCAGTAATTGTAGGGCAAGCGCACCGCTTGCCGCATCTAAAATCGTGGCAACCCAAGACACAGCAGTGGCCCCAAAGGAAGAGCGGACGGTCTCTTTTCAGCGCAGCATTTACGACCCGGGCTATGTCAATGCGATGTCGCACTTTTATCGTGGCGAGATGAGCCGGATCATGGTGTGGCGGCAGCGGCTCGATGTAACCACAAACTGGGCAATTACCAGCACCACGGCCATTATTACCATCGCATTTTCCACGCGCGAAGTGCCGCACATCATTTTCTTTTTCAATCTGGCCATCGTTTCGGTGCTGCTCTGGATCGAGGCGCGCCGCTATCGCTTTTATGACGCATTCCGCGCGCGCGTGCGGATGCTCGAAGCCCATTTTCTTGTCCCGATGGTGATGGAAAATCGTGAGATGCTTCAGGGCGAATGGAAAAAACTCGTGTGCGAAGATTTGATTTTGCCTTGCTTCAAGATCGCCAAGCTCGAGGCGATCGGGCGACGGTTGAAACGCAATTACATGTTCATTTTTATCCTGATCCTCGTTGCGTGGCTGACGAAAATATTTTTGCACGCCACTGCCCCGATTACCGATTTCGTCACGTTTTACCACGCGTTGCACATCGGGCACATCCCGTCGTGGCTGGTGGCGCTGGTCTTTGCCGCCACTTTTGTCAGTGTAATTTCAATCACCATTTACGTCAGCAAGCGATCCTCCGGTGAAATCTCCGAGTTCGGCACGCATCGCTCGTTGTGGCGGATTTAACGAACGTTTGATGTTCGAGGTTTGATGTTTGATTGGTTCTGAATGGATCAATCAACGGGCGATCGCTTTCGGAAGCTCTGCGAGATTGTCGCAAAACTGCGCGCGCCCGGCGGTTGCCCATGGGACCGGGAGCAAACACACGAATCGCTGCTGCCTGCATTGATTGAAGAAGCTTACGAAGTGGCGGAGGCCGCGGACGCGAAAAACGACGCGCATTTTCGCGAGGAGCTGGGCGATCTGTTGCTGCTGGTAGTCATGCACGCCGAGATCGCCCAAGAATCCGGGCGCTTCAACATCGACAACGTCCTCCAGGAAATTTCGGACAAACTGGTACGCCGACACCCACATGTGTTCGGAACTAGCGACGCGCGGGATTCTGGCGCCGTGCTAAAACAATGGGAAGCGATTAAGCGCGAAGAGAAAAAGGCCGATTCACATTATCTGGCCAGTTTGCCCAAGGCACTCCCAGCGTTGATACGCGGGCAAAAAGCGCAATCGAAGGCGGCGCGGGTAAATTTTGATTGGACCGAAGTGCGCGACGTGATTGCGAAAGTGGAAGAAGAACTTTGCGAAGTGAAAGATGCGATCGCATCGCAAGACCGAGAAATGATCACAGATGAGATTGGCGACGTCCTGTTCGCGGTAGTTAACCTGGCGCGGAAATGCGAGATCGATGCGGAAAGCGCGTCGCAGAAAGCCACAGACAAATTCGTGGCGCGATTCAATCGATTGGAGGATGAGCTGCGAAGGCAGGGTAAACGGCTCGGCGATGTCGATCTTGCTGAGATGGATGCGATTTGGGAGCGGATTAAGAAAACGCCGAACGTCCAACGCTCAACGCCCGACGTCTGAACTCTGGGGATTCGGTATTGGATGTTGGACGTTGAGCGTTCGACGTTTGCTTCCGGTTCTGCTTCGGCGATATTTCGCGTCCCAATGAACCTTCTGATCACCGTGTTGCTAGTGCTCTTTGTGCTCGTGTCGGGGCTCATGGTGCTTGTGATCCTGATGCAACGGCCAAAGAGCGAAGGCCTGGGTGCGGCATTTGGCGGCGGGGTAACGGAAAATATCTTCGGCGCGCAGACGACTAACGTTCTGGTGAAATTCACCACATGGCTAGCCGGCATTTTTTTCGCGCTGACGTTTGCCTTGTCGATCGTTAATGCGCACAAGAGCACCGCCGGCAGCGCCTTTCGGCGAGAGCTGATGAAAAACCAGGCCGCACCGCCAACTTCCCCTGCGCCTGGAGGAGCAAAATCTTCGCCGGTTTCATCACCGGCGAGTACGCCTGTTCAAACCTCGCCGGGTGTCTCGCCTGCGCCAGATTCTAGCGCGGGTGTTTTGCCCGCCGGCAGCGCGCCACCAGCCGCTTCGCCAGCAGCCTCCGCGAAACCGTAAGGCTCGACATTCGCAGGAGCGACCCTTCAGAAAAACTGTTACCCTTTTTTAGCTGGGCTTAATGGCGGTGTTTGGGCAAGCGATAGGGCGCGCGCGAGATCCTTTTCGTCGGTGAGATCGAGACGCAGAGGAGTGATTGAGACCCAATTATGCTCGACCGCCCAGCGATCGGTCCCTTCCTCCGCTCCTTCCAGTGGCGTGACGGTAAACCAAAAAATCGGACGACCCATCGGGTCCTTGCCGGGAACAACTTTGCCGTCGTAGTGGCGGACAGATTGACGGGTCCAGCGAATTCCTTTCGGTTTTTCCGGCAGATTCACATTCACCAGGAACATCTTCTCTTCTGCTAGGAGCAGGTCGATGACCTTGCTGACGTACGGCTCGAGCTCTGCGAAGTTTGGCTCACGGCTGTCGCTCACTGGTGCGCTGATGGCGATGCCGCGCAGTCCGAGCAACGCGGCTTGTTTCGCAGCCGCCAGAGTGCCGGAATGCCAACAGGAGTTGCCAAGATTCAGACCCAGATTGATCCCGGAGAGCACAAGATC
>QHPG01000282.1 GCA_003219005.1 Verrucomicrobiota bacterium | reverse complement strand
GACACCGAGGTGTAAATCCCGCAGGTGCCTCCAGGATAAATCGCACAGCCGGCCAGTTGCTCCGTGGTCAGATCTTCCCAGTACGGCATAATGGCATAGTTGTGGGTGGTCCACGGCAGACAGAAGTTAGCAAAGGCGGAATCTATAGTGGTGAACTGGGCATTGCCGTTGGATGATACGGTCACCGAGGTAAACGTCAGATCATACAGCGCGTAAGAAAACGGTAGCGCGATGGTGGTAACGCAGTCATCGCAGTGATTGCCGATATCCGTCGTCCCAGGCACGATACTGCCGCCGATCTGAGTTACGACGTACTGGACGCACGGCGTAGGTGTAGGAGTGTTAGTTGGCGTAGGCGAAGCGGTGGCTGAAGGCGTCGGAGTAGGGCTGCTTGAAGTGCCCTGAACGAAGTTAACGAAGACATCTTGTTGCGAGCTGCCGGTGATGATATTCCGCCCGTCGGTCCACCCGCCGATGGCCATGTCCCCCAAGGAGCTGTGGTAGTCGTAGTCGCCCTCATATGTCGCCTGGATGTTCCCATCGGGCTGGGCGGGTAGCGGGCTCAGCGCCCGCCCGACCATGCCATCGGGCTGCCAGGTTGCACCGTTATCAAGCGAGACGCGCCCCCAGCGGCGGTAGCAGTTCTGCGTGGACGAACCGACCGTGCAGTTCAGGTCGGCCCCGCCGTTCACTTCGCGCTGGTCGTACCAGCTGGCGAACAGCGCCCCATTCTGGGTCGTGGTCAGCGAGGGCTGCCATTGCATGGCTGTGCCTGAGTCGGTGTTCAGCTTGACAGGCGTGCCCCAGGTTAACCCGGCGTCGGTCGACCGGATGTAGTAGATGTCGCCGTGGTCGGTCGCGTTAGCGCAATACACGACCTGGCCGCAGGCGGCGTAGTCAAGACTGACGACGTTGCCGTTGGCCGCCGGCTCACCCCAGCCCATGTGCCGCCAGATGGTGCTGAAAACGGTGGCGAAGTAGCCGGGGTTAGCGCGACCCGGTCCCTCAAAGCTCGGCCCGGCGTTGCTGCTCGTCCAAGTGACACCACCGTCGGTCGAGCGATACATAACATTCTGGCGGAAGGCTAGGCCGCCGCCGCCCTCGTACATCGCCGCTACGTAAACACGGCCACTGCCTTGCAGGTCGCCGGTGATCTGGATGTCGCGGATAAAGTTGGGATTGAGTTGCACCGGCGTCCAAGTGGTGCCGTTGTCGGAGTAGGTAACGTACAGTGCGCCGCCCCCGACACTCAAGTCGTTGTAGGAGATGTACATTCGCCCGTAGTAAGGGCTGGAGGGGTTGTCATCCACCCACATCGACTCGCGGTCGTCGCTGGTGCCGTTGTGCGCGCACGCACCGGTGGCCCAAGTGACGCCATTCGGTGAAGTCCACAGGCCAATGCCCTGGCCGCCGCAGCCGGTCGCCAGGTCGCCGGCGAACCACATGCCCAGGCGCGTGTTGTACACCACGATTGGGTCGCCGAAGTTCGTGCCGTGGCCAGAGCAAAGGGCCAAGGTGGCGTGCCAGGTGGCTCCATTATCGGTTGAATAAGAAATGCCGCTGAAGCAACTGGGCGCAGTGCGGCTGTCGTTGTAGTTGACGACCCAGGTGTTGTTGGGGCCACCCCATTCCATGCTCTCCGACTGGTTAACATGGGGATAGGCGCCGTCCGGGAGGATGACATCTACGTCGGTGCCACCGATGAACAATGGCGCCGGCAGCAATCCTTTGATCCATCCGGAGAACTTGCTCGGCTGAGAAAGTTCACTGCTAGTGGAAGCTGAACCGCCCTCCGCCGCGCCGCAAGCGATCATGATGAGGCCGGCCCGAAAGTTTTCCTGTTTGTCGATGCCCTTCTCGTGAATCTGGGAACAATCAAATCCAGGCGGCAGCACGCTAAGATCGATGGAGCTAATGGTGGGGTTATACTTCTGCTGTACTTTTGCGGAGTTCGCAGCGCTGGCGGAAAATGCGCCCAAGCCCAGCAGCGCCAGAAGGACACCGGCTAGGACTATAAACAGGCCAATTAAAATGCGCGGTTCAAGAAACGCTAATTGTGAAACGGATTTCTTTTTCATGGGGGGGGTCACGATGTGGATAAAATTTGGGCGGAAGGGTCACTTGCTGGCAGTGCGGATGCGCTCCCAGATTCGCCGGGCCGAAATTTTCAGAAGTGTTCAGGGGGAAATGATCGAGTCTGCAAGCCCCCTCGGACGATGTCAATACTATTTTCTTAGGGTACCAATACTATTTTTCTTAGGAGATCTAAGAATCATTACACCGCAGATTTCGCTGACGCAGAGCCGGAGACGCGGCGACTTGAATCTAGTCCGGTACCAGATATGACGGCAGCGCTGTGACCGTTCCACCCAGGATTCACTCTCGACATTTAAACTACGACGGGCCGAATGCAGCCGCGAACGCAATCGGGTACGCGAAGCATTACAGCCGCTCACATGATGCCGTGATTCGCGTTTACGATGCCGCTGGCAACGTCATCGAGATGCACGAGCACAAGAACGATTTCAAAGAACTTTAAATCTGCCGCCCAGGTGCTAACTCGGGCGCGGTTACCACATATCGCTACGTGGCTCGCTGCACGCAAACCCATGACTCTTTAATGAGGTGATGGTGACGGCGATGTTGATGGGGGTTCGCGCGTCCAATATTCCTTTGACCAAAACTTAAAATTCGTACGCCGCTTTTGGCGCCTTTGCTCAAACCGCGTCATCTGACCGTGTTTAATGGGCTCCGTAACAACGTTTCGCGTGTCTCGGCGGTCTTCCGTATAGACTGGTCCTTTCTCGTGTTCTTTTCGCGGTCGATCGCGTCCAAACTCTTTGATAGTGATTCGATCCAAGATGTCGCTGGGAAAATCATCCGTAGCTAGTATCGCG
>QHPG01000281.1 GCA_003219005.1 Verrucomicrobiota bacterium | reverse complement strand
GCAGCCGACGCATCGTCCGCCGGCGGCCCGCCCGGCCTCGCGCCCGGCTTCGACGCCATCAAGACCGTGGTGGAAGATTTGGTAGTACCTGGCGCGAATATCATTCGTGCGCCTTCGGCCGCGCTGTAGTGGCAGGCGTGCCGCCTGCAGTCGTAATCACACAGCCCGGCACGCCGGCCTCTACAGACAACGACTGGTGCCGAGGGAAGACGATTTGAAGGTTTCAACCTTCAAAAAAGCTTGACCAAATCCGGCCCGACATTTAAAACGGCTTTTCCTGCATCTTGAAGTCTCCTGAACAATGCATCCACCGCGCATCTCGAGGGCCGACAGCATCTCGACTCCTCAACGCTTCGCCCAAGTAAACTAAAAGCCCAAAAATGAAAAAGAAATCTTCCACTCGTTCCGCGTGCCGCCGTAGCCTCTCAACTCGCCGGAGTCCCGCGCCTCCAGGACGAAGGCTGGTTGGCCAAGGCGGATTCTTTACTCTCCGCGCGCTGCTCGGATTCACGTTGTGCTTCCTCGGAGTAGCTCTGGCGATCCTTGGTGGTTGGGACGGCGCGCTGCGGTCCCCGCAGCGACACGCCCCGGTGGGCCGTCCCCAAGAGCCCGAGCGCTACATGCCTGTCCCGGGTGCCCGTTCACAGGGCGAAGCTGCTCGTCTGGCACAGTTGGAACAATACTGGCAGGATCGTCTGACATTTCCTACCGGCCGCTTTAATCCGGCGTGGCTGCGCGCCGCGGCCGCACAACATGCGCGCATACCGAGCGGCGTTCCGGCGGGGCTCCGTCTCAAGCTCAACCCGGCCAATCCACTGCGTCTTACAACGACCAATTTTACCGCGCTCGGTCCACAACCCGAGCGAATGACCGGTTGTTCTGGCTGCTATGATTACACGACGACCGAAGGGCGAATTAACGCGATTGCGGTCGATCCAACTACCACCGTCAATGGCAGCATCGTGGCTTATTCCGGCGCGGTCGGCGGCGGTGTGTGGAAGACGACGAACTGCTGCAGCTCTGGCACTACATGGACCGTCGTGACGGATGATCCGCTGATTTCCACCACAGCCATTGACAGTGTGACCATCGATCCCAGCAATCATAACACCGTCTATGCGGGCACGGGCGATCTCAATTTCGGTTCCTTCTCCATGGGCAGCCAGGGCATCCTTAAATCGACTGATGCAGGTGGCACCTGGACGGTACTGGGCGCGGATGTATTCGGCATGATTTACACGGAGCCTCCGGGGCAATTCCCACAATACAACGCGGTTGGCAAAGTCCGCGTGGACCCGAACAACAGCAACAAGGTGGTCGCTGGCACAAAACAGGGTGTCTACTTCTCGTATGACGCCGGCGTGAACTGGACAGGTCCATGTTTTACCAACAACTTCAGCACTCAACGCCAGGACGTTACAGGTCTGGAATTAAGCAACATGGGTGGAGGCAACACCCGAATCATCGCCGCGATCGGCACCCGCGGTTTTGCCACAACCGTCCAATATGACTTGGGCAACAATGGTGCAAACGGTCTCTACAGTGCCACGATGGGCTCGAGCGGCTGTCCGAGCTTCACGTCAATCGCCAGCAACGCTAATGGCTTTGTGTTCGGCAATTTTGTCAGTGGTAGCGCCTATTCGACTGGTGCGAACATGAATGCAGGCAGCGGCTCGCCCTTTGTTGACATTAACACCGGCGATCAGTTGGGCCGAATAGACATTGCTGTTGCGCCAAGCAACGCGAACTACATCTATGCCCAGGGCCAATCCATTGTGGGTAACACGCGCACGGGAACTGTCTGGAACGATACTACCTGTGGTTATTCCGGCGCGAACCCACGTCCCGTGCACGTGGACCAACATGCACTCGCGTTCGTACCAGGATCATCCAGCATTCTGCTGGTTGGCAACGACGGGGGCGCGCACGGAACCACCAACGCGGATATTGTAAACCAGACGACGGATCCCACCTGGTTTAACATGGACACGGATATTAACACGATCGAGTTTTACTCCGGAGACATCAGCGGCAACTTCGCCAACGCGGCTTCTCCACAAGCTAACGGCGGTTCCCAGGATAACGGCTCTATCTCCGTCACATTTGCCGGAACACCAACCGGACCGGTGCTATGGCAGTTGGGAGAGGGTGGCGACGGATTCTATGGACGCATTGATCCCGTTGGCACGGGAACGAGTCTGCGCTTTTGGCAGGGCAACAATAACGGCGCGCTGCATCGCTGCGTCAGTAACTGCACGTCTCAGAATGCTCCTTGGAGCGGTAATGTATCGGGCGGCTCCGGCGTCTGGAGCAACGACACAAGATCGTTCATTCTCCCGTACGATCTTTTCCATGGTGGCATTCCAGGGGGCGATGATTGTCCGGCAGCGGGTGTGCCAGGCGGTTGCGGCCATCTGATTGCAGGCACAACCAGAGTATGGGAAACGATCTCGGGTGGAAACAGCTCATTCTCCGGCTCCGACTGGTATATAACGAACAATCCCACGAGCCAGAATATGACCAAGCAAACCTTGGGCAATCGTTCCTTCATCAATGGGGTCAAGTATTCACCGAAATATCAGACCGTGGCCATGGTTGGCACAAACGACGCCAATGTCTGGATCGGCTTCAATCTTGGCACCGGCACTCAGGCGCAGGCCATTTGGGTGGATGTTACCGGCAATAACACCGTTGTGCCGCTGCGACCCGTGCTGGGTATCGCGCTCGATCCTACTGTGTCGGCTGCGAATCTGCCGGTCGGGTACGCAGCAGTAGGCGGATTCGACGCTAATACACCGACAACGCCGGGTCACGTTTTCCAGGTGACCTGCACTGCCGACTGCGGCTCGTTCACGTGGGCGAACAAGAGCGGTAATCTCCCGGACATTCCCGTCGATTCGATCATTGTTAACCCCAATATGTCGCAACAGGTTTTTGCCGGCACCGACTGGGGAGTTTACTATACCGACGACATAACGGTAGCATCTCCAACCTGGCAACGTTTCGAGAACGGTATCCCGCACGCGATGGTGTGGGACATGCAAATAGACCGGGGCTCGACGACCCTTTCAGTATGGACGCGCAGTCGCGGCGCCTACGCTTACCCTCTGCCTGGCGGCGGGGGGACTCCAACTGCGACACCAACAGCAAGCCCATCACCGACATCTACATCCACGCCTACACCTACTCCGACGGCCTCGCCTAGTTCAACTCCGACTCCGTGTGATACAGGGATAATCCAAAACGAAGGATTCGAGACCGCTAGCTTCCCGCCTTGGGTGATTGACGGCCACACCAACGATCCGGTAATCGCCACCAACTTTGCACACACCGGAACGCATTCCGCATTTGCAGGCGGCAACCCGCAAGAAAATACCTATTGCGAGGAGAATAATAACGAGCCACTGGGAGACAGCTCCTTCTATCAGCAGTTCACTGTCCCTGCTGGTACGAGCACATTGAGCGTCTGGCACATGGACTGCACTAATGACAGCATTACGTTCGACTGGCAGGATGCTTACATCACCGATAGCAATGGCAACATCCTGCAAACGATCTTCCACCTGTGTGATACTGCGGACTGGACCAACGAGGTAGTGGACATGACGCCGTATGCGGGGCAAACGGTGCGCATCAAGTTCCTGGTGCACCAGGATGGGTTTAACCCTCCTGGCGACACCACCGGGATGTGGGTGGATGATGTGGCTCTGTACCAGCCATGTGGAACACCGTCACCAACTCCGACGGCTACTGCGACACCTACACCAACAGAGACGCCTGCGCCAAGGGCTACTCCGACGCCGAGACCTCAGCCGACTCCCCGCCCGCGCCCGTAGCAGGGAATACTGACAGCCAATAGTTAATAGGTGGGGGCCCCGAGGGAGCGGGGAGCCGCATGGGGTTGACAATAGTCGGCCAGTGGTAAGGCGTGACAGTCCTGTGCCCGCCGTAG
>QHPG01000103.1 GCA_003219005.1 Verrucomicrobiota bacterium | reverse complement strand
ATCTTATTCCCCGTTTCGGCGAATCCACCAGGCAGGATTGTGCCCATATTGCCAGGCCAGTTGTCTCCAGCGGTGAGCGTGGTCACGGCGTCGGTAACAGGGTTGTAGTAGAACACGCGGGCAGTGGCCGTAGTCTGTCCAGCAGCCGAACCGCCTACACAGTAGATTTCGGGAGTGCCTCCCAGGGTGAGCACGCCGCAAGCCATGTTGTTCATCGTGTTGTCGGGCAAGGTCACTCCCATCTGGGTCCAGGTGTTGGAGCCGGGTGAATAGCGAAGCACGTGCTGGAAGTCAGAGCCTGGCGCATCTCCGGTGCGGCCGCCCATGGTGTAGAAGTTCCCGTCGGCTGGGAAGTACACGCCAACCGCTCTGACCAATGTTGTCGGCATGTCCGGACCCGCCGACCAGTTGCAGGCCGGTGTCGGCGTTGGAGTGGGCGATATGCCGCCTCCTACGAAATTGAACTTGCCAATGCGGGTATGCCAGTTGTGGCTTGCGTCGGCATACTGATTGACATGCCAGAAGTCCATGCCGTTGGAGGGATCGACTTCTGTCCTCGTGTAGTCACCCCAGCGGAAGCCGCTAAAATAGCTGACTCCCGGAAACATGGTGCCTTCTCCTTGCGCGAGGTTACCTGGCGGGTCACTTACAAGACGTCCGGCGTAAGAAATAGTAGGGAAGATTGTCGTAGCGGAAGTAGAATAACCGATGACCGTGTTTCCGCTGTCATCGACGGCTATGCTAGGCATCCAGCGCCACAAGCCGTCGTTGCCGTTTGTCCAGTCTTGTTGTTGAGCCGGCGTAGCAGGGAAATTGCCACCGGTAACATCGAATTGATACCAGCGAACGGCTGTCGGCCCGTTGGGATAATTCTCGATTATAGTCTGATCTGCCCACAACGATTCCGTGCCAGCGAGATTGTAATAGACGACCGGCGTCATGATCTTATCGCCCAAGGTATCAAGCTTTCCAGTTGTTCCCTCCTGTGGCACCAGGTCATAGGTAGTGCTCGTGAATGCGTCAACGAAGGGGTTGACCGTGATCTCGGCGTTCGGCTGATGGGTTGGGCCCACGCCGAAAACTGAGTTCGACGGCGTGACAAAATCGACATGAAAGAACCGGGCGTGGACCTGGGTCAGGGACACGCCGCCAGTGGCCGGGCTGTCAATGGCCAGCACCATTTCATTCCTACCTGTAGGCGGCGGAAGGCCTGTGCGAGCGGTCGCGGCGACGAAGCTATAGGAAGCGCCCACATCGGCTGCGCTAAGAGTGAAGCCGATCGCGTTAGCAGGACCGCCAGCGAGCATGCTGGCGCGGTCAAGCGCATAGGCGCGCACGCCGTTAAAGGTGGTGTTGTTGGTAAACAGGTTCATCGTCAAGAAATAGGCGTTTTGAGCTGGGCTCCCGCCAGAGTTCCACAATGCAAACTTGGGATAATCGCCAAGGTATGTTGGGTTTGCCGGATCCACTTGCAGCGCATAAAAGAACCAGCCGCCGTTGACGGGATCTTGGGTCTGAGACACGGCGATACACTGCCAGAAGGAGCTGCCCGGAAACGATGGAAAGGCGAAATCGCTGATCAACCAGCGACCAGTATCCTTATCGTAGACAACATAAGGGTCACCGTCGTTCGCAAAAGTGCACGGAGTGCCAGTCAAAGGGGCGAAGAATGAGTTGTATGTGGTCGGACCCGACAGGGTGTTACCGCTTTTGTCAAAGATCTTGAACGTTTCGTTGATCGCTTCGATGTAATAGGCTGCGCCGACATCGCCCTCGCTGTCACTCGGCTGACAACCGCATGTATTGCCTATTCCCTCAAATGTCAGCAACGGAGGCGGCATGGTGGCCGGGCGCCAAACATTCTTGAGGAGTCTCTGGACGTTCGCGAGGCCGGAAGTCCCCGATGATCCTGCTGGCGCGCCTGAACCCGCTAGCGGGAACGGATAACGCGTAAGTCGTCTCTCCTCTTCGGACTTTTCCTTTGGTGCGATGTACGGAAGCTTTCTCAAGTCCTGATCCAGACGGACCGGACCAACCATGCGTACGACGTCCGGCGTTTGTGTGCCCGGAGCTGCCTGGTTGGCTTTTGTCCCTTTTGCCTGGGCGAACGCGCTCGAGAACGCGCCCGTACCGAGCAGCGCCACAGCGATGCCGGTGAAGCAACAGAGAGCAGCAATTACGATTCGAAGGTTAAAAAAGGCTGATTTTGAAGTGGATTTCTTTTTCATAGATGAAGTGAAGTTTTCCCTCTGCGGTGAATCCGAGATGGTAATGGAAATGCTAGGTGAGACGACGGAAGAATGTCAATACTTATTTTAATCTTATGGGGAATTTCTTCTGTGGAGGCAGCTGTGCAAGCTGCATGATTCCAATTTCGCAGGCGACCCGCCTTCGCCAAGCTCCGGCGCGGCAGGCATGGGAAGCCGAATTTGCCGACGCGCGTGCTCCACAGGGAGCTGGTTGTCACGTAGTATTCGTTAGTGTGCCAGAAGCTCGTGCCATCGGGGTCAAGCGTGGTCATGCTGTAATCGCCCCAGCGGCCGGAGGCACTGGTTTGGGCTCCTGTGCCGTTAGTCATGACAGCTTCACCCTGTCCGAGGTTATTTAGCGGATCGCTGGCAAAACGTCCGGCATAACGAATACCTGGGAATATGGTGCTGCTCGATATCGAGTACCCGATGGCAGTGTTTCCGTTTGCATCGACAGCTATCGCGGGCATGAAGCGCCACACACCGTCGTTGCCGTTTGACCAGTCTTGTTGTTGAGCCGCTGCAGCAGGAAAATTGCCGCCGGTAACATCGAATTGATACCAACGAACAGCAGTCGGCCCGTTCGGGTAATTCAGGATGATCGTCTGATCTGCCCACAACGATTCGGTGCCGTTGCGATTCTGGTAAACGACCGGCGTCATTATTTTATCGCCAAGTGTATCCAGTGGTGGCTGGCCTCCCGGCTGTGGCACAAGGTTATAGGTGCTCGTGAATGCGTCAACGAACGGGTTGACTGTAATCTCGGCGTTCGGCTGATGGGTTGGGCCCACGCCGAAAACTGAATTCGCTGGCGTGACAAAATCGACGTGAAAGAACCGGGCGTGGACCTGGGTCAGGGGCACGCCGCCAGTGGCCGGGCTGTCAACGGCCAGGATCATTTCATCCCTGCCCGCAGGCGGCGGGGTGCCGGTGCGAAAGGTCGCGGCGACGAAGCTGTAGGAAGCGCCTACATCGGCTGCGCTAAGAGTGAAGCCAATCGCGGTGGGGTTTGGGTCCCCGGCGAGCATCGCAGCGCGATCAAGCGCGAATACGCTCACGCCTTCGAAGGCTTCGCTGGTGCCATTAAACAAATTCTCTGTGAGGAAATAGGCGCCGCCGGGCTGGGGATTATTCCATAGCGCCATCTTCGGGTAATCGTTCAAGTTCTCCTCATCCACTAGCAGGGCGTAGAGATTCCAGCCGCCAGCTACAGGGTCGGGGGTTTGCGATACACCGATGCATTCATAGAATGGGCCAGGGCCAGGGAACCCGGGAAAGGCAAAGTCGCTCACCACCCAGCGATCAGCGATCTGATCGTAGAATGCAAAAGGGTCACCATCATTTTGGTTATTGCCACAGGGATTGCCGGTACCCAAGGGAGCAAAGAACGTGTTGTACGTGGTGAAAGGGGTGAGTGGGTTGCCCGACTTGTCCCACACTCTGAACCCTGTATTGACTGTTTGCAGGTAATGGTTCGGGCCCACATCGCCGTTTGTATCAGGCGGCCGACAATTGCACCCGCTCCCCACCCGATCGGTTCCGTCAAATGTGAGCAGCGGCGGCGGCATGTTAGGAGCCGGGGTAAGGACCCTCTGCAACAGCGACTGGAACTGCGGGAAGGAAGAGGTTCCCGATTTTCCCGGCCGGCCTGATAACGGAAATGGGTATCGCGTCAAGCGTCGCTCCTCTTCATTCTTTTGAGTTTGCGGAATGTAAGGCAGGCTTCGCAGGTCGGTGTTCATTGCAACGGGGCCGACCATACGCACGACTTTCGGCCCGCCGGCGGACTTTGTCGTTGGTTGAGCCTTGGACTGGGCGGAGTAGAGCCGCGCGCCGCCCAGCGCAATAAAGACGCCGGTAACGCAAAAAACAGAGGCAATTAAAACGCGAAGGTTAAAGAAGGCGGATTGCAAAGTAGATTTTGTTTTCATAAATGAAGTGGAGTCGTTTCTCTCAAACGATAGGGGCAACCTTGGGTGAGATGATGGAACAGTGTCAACATCTTTTTTATGGAGTTTTTAACTGGCGATCACGCCGATGAAACAGATGGCTTCGCATCGCCTTTCCATGCCTGAACCTTTACGCTGCGCATGTTTGACCGATTAAGACGGTAAGTTCCTCGCCGCCGGCCCGTCGTAGCCGTGATTCAGGGGATCGATCCGGCGCATCGGTTTCTCTCGGCTTTGTTCTTCGATTACATGCGCCACGAGGCCGGGCGCGCGTGCGATCATGAAAATGCCGTTGAACGTGGCGGGGTTCATTCCCAGATCGGCGAGGATCGCGCCGATCGCGCCGTCCACGTTGATGGGAAGCGATTTCTTCGCGGCGGTGAACGCTTTCTCGACCGCGCGCGCAGCCTGCATGTGCGCGCCGTCCACGCTGGCCTCCTGCGCGAGTTCGAACAAACGCGCGGTGCGCGGATCTTTCGTGTGGAGGCGATGACCGAATCCGGGCATACGCTCGCCTGCTTCACGCATAGCCGCGAGCGTGCGCGTAGCGGCTTCATCCATCGAAATCGATTCGCGCGTGGCGCGATCGGCAATTGCTTTGAGTTGGCGGGCGCAATCTTCAATGGCGCCGCCGTGATGCCGATTGATCGACATGATCCCGGCCGCGACCGACGCGCTCAACGTCGCGCCAGTGGATGCGACGCTTCGTGCAGCTAACGCACTGGGAGGTGTCGCCCCGTGATCAATCGACGACACTAAAATCGCGTCCATCAAACGCGCGACAGCCGTCGATGGCAATTCGCCGGTCAAAGTTAAATACACCGCCGCCCCGAATGAGACGCGCCCCATCAGCTCGGCGATGTTATATCCGCGCACCGCCACTTTGTTCGGTTCGACGCGCGTGATAGCGGTATTCCACACCGCGTTTTTGTCGGCTTCACTCATTAGACTTTCTCCTTTCATTTTCTTGAGAATTTCAACAACTGCATTCGGCAACTCGCCGAAAGCGTCAACTACGGTCGCGCCGGCTTCGCGCAACGCTTTCACTTTGCCGGCATGCGTGCCGCGGCCGCCTTCGATGATCGCACCCGCATGACTGAAGCGCGTTCCTTCGCGCGCCGCCTTGCCGCCGATGTAAGCGATCACCGGTTTGGCGATTTTTCGATCGACGATCAGTTGCGCGAGTTCCTCTTCCTGTGACGAACCGATTTCGCCAAAGATCACGATCGCTTCTGTGAGCGGATCCTCTTCGAACATGAGCGCCGCGTCTGGCAGACGAATTCCAATCACTGCGTCGCCGCCGATGTGCACAATGGTTGAAATGCGCACGCCCGCTTGCCCGAGGTAATAGCCGGTGCTCGAAGCCATGCCGCCGGAGCGACTGATCACTCCCACGCCTTTTGGCACGCCGGGCTTAAACCATTGTCGTGCGCTCTCCGCGCGCCCGCCGATCATGCCGAGCACGGCCTTGCCCGGACTTAACGCTCCGAGCGTGTTCGGTCCGAGGAACATCGCGCCGTTTGCTCTCGCGGCCGCTGCGATTTCCATGGCGTCCCACACCGGCACGCGATCGGGCACGAGCACGGCGAGTTTGATTCCTGCTTCAATCGCGGAAATCGCTGCGTCCTTCACGCCAGCTGCAGGCACAAAAAGCACCGAGATATCAATTTTACCTAACGAATTCACGGCTTCTTGCGGAGTGTTAAATACCGGGACGCCGAGCACGCTCTGGCCACCTTTGCCCGGTGTCACACCGGCGACAACATTGGTTCCATACTCACGCATCAGCCGGGTGCGCACCCTACCTTCGCGTCCCGTGATCCCTTGCACTACGACGCGCTTTTTCTCGTCGATCAAAATTGCCATTAACGCGCGCCTCCAATCAGTTCGTCCAGTCCCGGAATATCAAGCTCCAAATAGAAGCCTTGGATTCCGGCAAGGTGGCATTCGACTTCGCAGGCGAGCAGCTCGGAATCTTTGGTGGCAAATTCTTCGGCTGTCACGGACGGAGTCGGCGCACCGGCAAGATCGACAATCAAGCCGCCGGAGTGCTCTTGGACAGCGGAACGAATCTGCGGCCATCGCTCCCTGTCGATCCAAACATGGCCGTTCTTAACAGCAAGTGCGATCGCAACGTCGTGATTGATGAATTTCGGTACACGCGGCGCGCGCGGTTTCCATTTTTTTGCGGCCGCAGTTGCGACCAATTCGGCAAAGCGCGCGGCAATGAACGCGGGCGTGTCACTCTTGCGATAACCTTCCACCGGCGCGCGGAGCAGCTTCGACATGCGATGCAAAATGTCCACCGCGCGATCTTCTGTGTTACCGCCCAATCGAATTACGGCGGGAATATCCAGATCGAGTTCCCAAAATGCTTTGGCCAATCCGTAGGCAGACCAATATTGTTCCTGGCTCGCGACGCCAGAGCCAGAACCGAAATAGCCGACCAGATCTGGCTGGGCCAAGATGATTCGCGCAGCGCGATACACTTTTGACGCAGACGGATTGCCGCTTGTGTCGGTGAAATTCGCGATGGTGAATCCCGCGTTCACAATGGCGTCCATCGACATCATCGAGCCGCCGCCGCCTGCGCCGTGAAAACCAACCAATCCCTCGGATCCCTTTGGGGCTGCCGTCGCCAATTGCGCGAAATAAAATGTGCCACGATGATCGTTTTGTTCGACGGCGTAAGCGATGCGCTCAAGCGATGTCGGCGGGTGATCAAACTCGCGCGCAATCTCAATTCCCAGCTCTGGGTGTCGCCCAACAGCGTAATCATCAATCGTGATTCGGCAATCGGCGGCGACGAACTCGCCGCTTTTCGTCAGCGCCAGCGGATTGATTTCCAGCGAGCGCGCTTCAACGCTGCGTGCCGCGGCAAATAATTTTCGAATCGACTCGGCGAGTTGATTCGCGTGCGCAGGCGAAAGTCCACACGAACCAACAGCGTCATCGACGGCCGAATTCAGCGGGCCGCTATTCACATCACAAGGAATGCGCCGCGTTGATGCAGCGCGGTCTTCAATTCCTGTGCCGCCGCCTGTCGCGAAAATAATCACGGGTGCGCGAGCGGCGTCATCGATCGCCAAGGAAAGAAAAAATTCACGATCGATATCGATATTCTCTTCGACCAGCACGGCTTCAACGGGAAACTGTCCCACTTTCATTGCCAGCATTCGCTCCGCGTGCGCCTGTAGATCCTCCGGCTTTTTGGCAAAGGCGACTCCACCAATCCCCGCGCGCCCGGTAGTCCAAGCCTGAATCTTGATTACTACTTCACCGCCTAATTCTTTCGCTGCTGCGACAGCTTTATTGGCGCTCGAGACGGCGCGGCCGCGTGGAATCTTGAACCCGTTCACAGCGAGAATTTTTTTGCCTTGATACTCGTGGAGTCGCGCCATGGCTGGGTGCTATTTCGGATGAAAACGCCAAACGTTCAACGTCCAACTCGGAAAGCTGAATTGAGCGTTCAGCGTTGAGCGTTCGGCGTTTGTATCGACAATTGGCAGCTACTCTATCCGCCGACAGCCTGGTAATGGCCGAGGCCGCGTTGCCACATGAAACGCGCCCACGTCCACGCGAGCAGAAGCCAGCCGCATTGGATCGTCAGTGCTTGTATGAGTTCCGCTCCCTTCAGTCGGCCGAGAAAAATCGCGACCGGACAAAACAGCTCGTAGTAAAACGGCAGCCATTTCATTACGGCCTGGACGGCCGATGGCATGATGTCGATGGGAAACATCTGGCCGCCCAGGAAATATTCGAAGGAATAAACGATGAACACAATGGTGGAGATTTCCAGAATCCAAAACGCCATCATGGCGAGGCTGTAGGTGATAAAGAATTGAATGAATGCCGCCATTACGATCGAGATGGCTGTAAACAGGTAGATCACCGGATCGGTCGGCAGCACGATGTAATCCCGAAAATAAACAAAGATCAACGCGATCGGCGGCAAGGTGACGAAGCTATAAACAAGGCGGCCACTCAAAAAAATGCTGAACCGGTAAGCGAGATAACTCATCGGCTTGGTGAGCAGCGCATTGATCTGGCCTTCGCGAATGTCGGCGGCGATTTGCCATTCATCCTCTGTCGGCACGACCAGATTGCTGACCAAAAGGGTGAGCAAATAATAATAAATCATCGAGCCGTAATCGTAACCGTGCAGACTGCCGCCGCGCTCTTTGAACACCGCCGCCCAGAGAAACACTGTGCCGGCCAGCGGGATCAGGCCAAAGAGCGCGCGCAGGAAATAATTCCAGCGATACACGAACGTGTTTTGCAGCCCAATGTTAAAGACTGAAACGTACTTGGCGATGCTGCTCATCTGCATGCTCCAATTGGCGGGAGATCGAGAATGACGAAATCCAAATGACGAATGACGAACGAATGACGAAATTCGAATGAGAGAAAAATCGTGTCAGGTGGTGCTTCGTCATTATTTGCAAGAGATGTCTCGACTCCGCTCGACATGACATGCTGCCAACTCAACTGCGAGATTGATCGCGGCGATCATGCTGTCGGGTCGCGCCATTCCTTTGCCGGCAATTTCAAACGCAGTGCCATGATCTGGACTGGTGCGAGCAAATGGAAGGCCCAGCGTGACATTCACGCCTTCGTGAAAGGCGTACAGCTTGAGCGGGATCAACCCCTGATCGTGGTACATGCAAAGAACCGCGTCGAATTCGCCTTCGATCGCGCGGTGGAAAACTGTGTCCGGGGAATGCGGCCCGGTTATTTCTGATTTCTGATTTCTGATTTCTGATTTGAGCACCGTGATAGCGGGCGCAATGATTTCGATTTCTTCGCGCCCGAGTTTGCCCGACTCGCCAGCGTGCGGATTTAATCCCGCAACGGCAATGCGCGGCTTGCTCTTGGATCGTGCTCGCAAGAACTCCGCGAGCAAAAGACCGACGCGGACGATCTCGCTTTGCTTGAGCGCGCGCGCGACTTTGCGCAGGGGAATGTGCGCGGTGACCAGTGCGAGTGTGATTTTCCCGCCGGTCAGACACATCGCGTAATTTTTGACGCCGCAGCGATCGGCAAAAAATTCGGTTTGCCCTGGGAACTTAAAACCGACTTCGTACATCCGGGCTTTGTGAACCGGCCCGGTTACAATTGCATCGAGCTCGCCCCGCCGCGTGAGTGTGACTGCTTCTTCGAGCGCAGCCGCAGCGGCACGCGCAGATTCCGCAGTCGGCTGTCCCGACCTGCAATCAGGATATTTGCCGATGATCCGGTAGTCGGCTGCCCGCACAACGCAACCAGATTTTAGAGCAAGCTCGACAATCTCCGGCCCGATCCCGGTGCAATCGCCCAGGGTGATGCCAATGCGCGGTTTCATCGTGCTCATGCTCGTGATCGTAATCGAATCCGATCAATTGCGCACGAGCGCAGTCAGAGGTGGTAGGGACATCGCGCTGCGATGTCAGGACGCCGCCGCGCGGCATCCCTACCAATCAAAACGTCTTGATGTAGGCCTTTTCGCGCAAGCTGGCGATCCAGCGCTCCTGAATTTGCTGCGCTTCCTCTTGGATCAGTTTTTTCTCGATATCAGCCCGCACCTCGGCGAGTGATTTCGTCGTGCCGCCCTGTTTGTCTTCAACTTTGAGAATATAATAATTCCCGGCGTAATCGATGATGTTACTGATCCTGCCGACTGGCATGTTAAAGGCGACCTTTTCCAGTGGGCCAGCCAGAGTGTTGTGTTCGATCCAACCCCAGTCGCCGCCATTGTCCCGAGTGCTGTCCTCCGAATAAACCTGCGCCGTCCGATCAAACTCTGCGCCGCCGGCCAATCTGCCGAGCACTTCTTCGGCCAGGGCCTTTTGCGCTGGGGCAGTGGCAGTATCTTTTTGGCCGGGAATCATGATCATGCGCAGCTTGATCGTCTCCTTGCTAGTGAATTCGTCGCGATGCTTCCTGTAGTAATCTTCTATTTTCGTTGGTGAAATAATGTTTTTCGTCTTGACGTTATGGCTGCGCATCGCCTGGACGATCATTTGCTCCATCTCCTTTTGCTTGAACTCGCCCAACGTGTAATTCTGCGCCTCGAGCGTTTTGATAAACGTATTGCGGTCGCCGCCAAAATTTTGCCGGATGATCTCGTGCACACGCTCCTCCACAAAATGATCGGGAATTTCGTACTTCTCTTTTTTGAACGCCTGAAGAACAAGCTGCCGGTCGATCAAGTCTTTCAGCGCAAGTTCTCGCGCTGCTTTCAATTGTTTTTCTAATTCTTCGCCTGTGAATTGCGCCCGCAACTGCTTTACCCTTGGTGCGGATAGAGATTGCACTTGTGATATTGTGATCACATCGCCATTCACAACCGCTGCGATGCCGTTCACCTCCACCGGTTCCTGGGCAAACGCAGCGCAACAGATGGGCAATAGAACAAGCCCGCAGATCGTCAGCAAAGCGACTGCAAATGGACGTGCAAGGTGTCTCATAGTTTCTTAATCAGTTCCAGGATTTCCCCGAGCTGTTGCTCGATTTTCGCTGCAACTAAACGAGGGAATTTGCCCGCGACAAGTATAAAATCCCCGTGCCGCATCAGCATTAGTTTGCGGTCGCGCACTTCCACCCGGGTCACCCCTGATTTTGCCGCGGCCAACTTGATTTCGATGAGTGCAAACAAATTGTCAACTGCCGGAGGGAACGGACCGAAGCGATCACGCCAGTCGCGGCGCAAGCGATCCAATTGCTGATGCGAAGTGATTTCCGCAATATCGCGGTATGCTCGAATGCGCAGGGCAGAGTCGCTGACATAAGTGACCGGAATGAACGCGGGAATTTTGCAGGGGACGCTGACAGCTTCCCCTACAGCAGGTTTTGGCGGCGCAACAAATTCCGCTTCGTTTGTCACGACAAAATCGAGTTGCAAATCAACATCCAGCCGAAATCGCGGCTTGTCGCCTTTCAGTTGTGCCACTGCCTGCTTGAGCAACTGGCAATACAAATCAAAACCAACCGCCACGATGTGGCCGCTCTGAGCTGTGCCCAAAAGGCTGCCGGCGCCACGAATCTCCAGGTCGCGCATGGCAACGCGAAAACCCGCGCCCAGCGAGCTGTACTGTTTTATGGCGCTGATCCGCTTGCGCGCGGCGCCGATTGTCATCATTTCGCGCGGAAGAAGCAGATACGCATACGCCTTGTGCTCGGCTCGGCCGACGCGACCACGCAATTGATACAGGTCGGCGAGACCAAACTGATCTGCCCGATCAATGATGATGGTGTTTGCATTCGGAATATCGAGACCGCTTTCGATGATTGTAGTGCAAACGAGCACGTCGATTTTCCCCGCGATGAATCGTGACATCACCGCTTCCAGCTCGTCGGCGTCCATCTGGCCATGCCCGATTTCAACTCTGGCCTGCGGGCAAAGATGGACGATTCGATCACGCGCTCGCTCGATGGTCGCTACGCGATTGTGCAAAAAAAACACCTGCCCTTGCCTTTCCAGCTCGCGGTCGATCGCAGCGCGAATGATTCGTTCATCGTAGGCCGACACCACTGTTTCTACCGGCAAACGGTTGAGCGGCGGGGTCTCAATCGTGGACATGTCTTTTACGCCTACGAGCGAAAGATAGAGAGTGCGCGGAATCGGCGTGGCAGAGAGCGTCAGCACATCGACCAGCTTAAACAGCTCTTTGAATTTCTCCTTGTGCAGAACTCCGAACCGCTGTTCCTCATCGATCACTACCAGGCCGAGCTCTTTGAACACGACGTCGCCGGAGATGAGCCGGTGCGTGCCAATGATGATATCGACACCGCCTTCCCGCAGCAGTTTTAGCACTTTCTTCTGTTCGGACTGTGAACGAAAGCGGCTGAGCATTTCGATGCGCACCGGGTAATCGAGCATCCGCTGGCGGAACACCTCGAAATGTTGTTGAGCAAGAACTGTGGTAGGCGCGAGCACAGCGACCTGTTTGCCGTTCATGACCGCTTTGAACGCGGCGCGGACTGCCACTTCGGTTTTGCCAAAACCGACGTCGCCGCAGATCAGGCGGTCCATCGAACGCGGACGCTCCATGTCGATCTTCGTATCGATGATTGCCTTCATTTGGTCCGGCGTTTCACGGAACGGAAAGGAATGTTCGAATTCTGCCTGCCATTTTGTATCCGGGGCGAACGCGTGACCGGGATGCATTTGGCGCTCCGCCTGAATGGCGAGCATTTTGCCGGCATAATCAAAAATGGAAGCCGCGGCTTTTATTTTGGCGCGCGCCCATTTCCCATCGCCGAGCGAGCTTAGCGGCGGCGATTTTTTTCCTGCACCCACATAACGGGAAACGAGGTAGGCCTGTTCAAGTGGAACGTACAGCTTTGCTTCGTCTGCGAACTCAAGGACCAGCACCTCCTGTGGCTGACCCCCCTGCTGTTGTATGGCAAGCGTCCCGCTTGCCGATTCTGTCTCACCTGCGCTCGGAAGGCGATGCGCCTGCCCTACAGCAAATTTTTGCAGCCCGAGGAATTTGCCGATGCCGTGCTCGAGATGCACAACCAGGTCGCCTTCGTTTAGTTCGCTGAAGTCGATCTGCGCACGGTGGCGCTCAGCACGACGCAAATGCCTGCGTGCATGGGCTGCAAATCGGCCAAACAATTCAGCGGCCGAGAGGACGACGATATTGGCTGTAGGGAAACAAAGGCCGCGCGCGAGTGTTCCTTGGACAAAATCGACGCCCTCGATCGCGCCGGCCATGATTTCGCGAAAGCGCTCGATTTCGCCCTCCGTCTGAAAATAGATGACGATTCTCGCGTTGTTTGCGCGCCATTCTTTCAAGCGATCGAGAAACTGCGCCCGTTTAGCCTCTGCCAGCACGAGATCGCCGGCTGCAAACTCTCCCACCTCGCAATCCTCGAATGCGCCGCTGAAATCTTCCGGACCAGTTTCAATCCAGCCTTCGCTGATCTGGACGTGCGCGTTCGACTTTACTTCCGGCTCGATTTCGATCTTGAGATGATTTGGAGCGACGTAATCGCGAACGAACCCGCTTTGGCCATCCGCTGTTTCAAGCAGAATATCGGCCGACCTTAGATCGCGCACTGACGTTTGAGTATCGATGTCGAACTCGCGAAGTGATTCGATTTGATCGCCGAAAAATTCCAATCGGAACGGCAACGGCGCCTGCCACGAGTAGAGATCCACAATGCCGCCGCGAACAGCGAACTGGCCTCGAGTGGTTACTTGCGCGACGCGTTCATAACCGCTGCCGACGAGTTGGTCGATAAGTTGTTCGATCTTTAGGTTTGCTCCGCACCTGAGTTGGGTAACAGCAGATTGGAGCGTGCCGCGCTTTGGCGCGGGTTGATCGAGGCTTGCGCGCGTCGCGACGATGATACGCGGACCGGTCCCGATTTTCATGAGCAGCGCCAGCCGTTCCGCCGCAATTTCCGGATCGGGTAAAACATTTTCTACCGCGCCAAGCTCGGCTTCGGGCAGGAAAAGCGCGTCTGGCTGCCAGTTGACTAAACTTTCGTAAAACAATTCTTGAGAATGAACGCTGGGACAGAGCACCCAGATGGTGGAATCGACATCTTGTAGATCATCGGCTGGAAGCCGATGCCACGAGCTCGCGATTACGGCGGCGAGAAACGCCTGGGCCGGCTCGATCACATGCGAAAATTGCGCTGGCCATTGAGCCTTTTGTATCGCGCCAAGTTTGCGCGCGATCGGTTCGCTCGCTGCGACACGTTCCAGAAGCTCTGTGCGAATCGATTCTTCCACTAATGAGCTTACGCCAAATTTTTCCAGAGTTGTAGCCGCGTCTCTGTGAGACGCGAGGGCGCGCGCGTGCAAATACGCCAGCCGGCGCGCTTCGCACAGCGAAGCGGCTACAGCGTTCTGCCAATGGCAGCGGCAACGGCGCGAAGGCGCGGGACGAGCTCGGCGAAAATTTCCGGCGTGAGCGCCTGGTTGCCGTCGCTTTTGGCCTGCTCCGGGGAATCGTGCACCTCGATCATAAGTGCGTCCGCACCGGCGGCGACTGCGGCGAGAGACATCTGCGGCACAAACTCGCGCAACCCGAGCGCATGTGTCGGATCGACAATCACCGGCAAATGCGTTTTAGACTTTAAGATTGGAACAGCGCTAAGATCGAGCGTGTAGCGGGCGGCCGTCTCGAACGTGCGGATGCCACGCTCACAGAGAACCACATTCGAGTTGCCCTCGTTGAGAATGTATTCGGCGCTCATCATTAAATCGTAAATTGTCGCGCTGAATCCGCGTTTGAGTAGGACGGGAAGTCTGCTGCGACCCACTTCCTTCAAGAGCGAAAAATTATGCATGTTGCGTGTGCCGACCTGAAGGCAATCTGCATACTTTTCGATCATCGGGAGATCACGCGGGTCCATGACTTCGGTGACCACAGGCAGGCCCGTTTTTGCGCGCGCTTCCGCGAGGAAGCGAAGTCCGTCTTCGCGTAATCCCTGAAAACTATATGGCGAAGTGCGCGGCTTAAACGCGCCGCCGCGCAAAATTTTTGCTCCGGATTCTTTCACGATTGTCGCGATCGACTGAATTTGTTCCCTGCTTTCGACCGAGCACGGGCCACAAATGAGAACGACGTCTTCGTGTTCGCCTAAGCGCACGTTGCCAATTGCGACTGAAGAGGACCCGCGCGAATCGCGCGCGGCGAGTTTGTACGGCTTGAGCACGGGAACGATCGCTTCCACGCCGGCCATCGCGGCAAGCGGCTTTTCGCGAAGGAGCGCTTCCGGCCCGATTACACCGATGATCACGCGCGACGCGCCGCGGCTAACTTGTGCCTCGAGCCCAAACTCGCGGACCCGCGTGACGATCCGCTGGATCTGTTCCTCAGTCGCGTTTGGTTGGGTGATAACAATCATATTTCTTGCGGGGGATCATCAGAATGACGCCGCTAGTAATTTTCTGCAAGCCTGGATAAAGAGCCTGCCGAATGAGCTAATTGGTGATCGTGACCGGTGTTCCGACTGAGACCGATCTAAAGAAATTTTCGGCCATGAATTCAGGCATGCGAATACACCCATGCGAGGCGGGATACCCTGGCAAATAGCCGGCGTGCATGCCTGTCCCCGACACGATCCGCATGAAGTACGGCATCGGCGTGCCTCTGAAGTGAGCGCCCGGTGGCGGTTTCGGATCTTTCTTAATGTCAACGTTGGGGACGACCACGTTACCGGTCGAGTCCACATAATCCCCGAACAAGCTGGACGCGTGGTCTTTGTCTTTTTGAATAATCTTATAATTACCAAGGGGTGTGTTGAGCCCCTCGCGGCCGGTGGACAATTGCGAAACCCCGACGAGCACGCCGGCTTTGTAAAAATAGGCGCGCTGTTCTCCGAGGCTGATCTTCACCGAAGGGCTTCCGCCGACGCTGTCACCGTCCCAATAAGAGACAGTGTCGCGTGGCGGACCAGCCTGCGCGCCTCCATAAGTCCCTCCACCTAAGTATTGCGTCCTCTCGGAAAAACGGGGGTCTTCACCGCAACCTGTGACGAGTAAAACGAGACCAACAGAAACAACAACCCGCAAAACACCCAACATTGAATGATGCATAGACTTTCGACGGCGTTCTTAATGCGCAAGCCGCGCAAAAAGTCAAGCGAGTGCCTGCTGTGGCTCGATTGAAGCAATATCGTTTGTCATTCCGAGCGGAGTCGAGGAATCTCTAATTCTATCAGAAACAGCAAGAGATGTCTCCACTTCGGTCGACATGACATTACAATAAGCCCATGGCTCAAGTAGCAATCGAGACAATCAAAAACGGCCCCTACATCGTTACGGGCGAAGTGGAACTAATCGACGCCGACGGAAACAAATTTCCCGTGGAGAAGCGCATAGCACTCTGTCGCTGCGGCGCGTCAACCGAGAAACCATTTTGCGACGGCACACATTCCAAGATCGGCTTCAAAGCCGCTGAGAAAGCGGTTCCGGAATCAAAAGAATAAACTTTGTTATTCCAGGCGAAGTCGCTTGCCGCACCGTAGCTTTATGCGAAGGCTGGGAGGAATCTCTCGAATGAATTTTCGAATTGCACTCGTAATCGCGTTCACATTCTTCACCGCAGCGGTTCACGCTGAGAAGATTTCGCTCGTCGGCGCGACTGTGATTAATCCGGCTGACGGCAAAGTATTGCCGAACGCGACCGTTGTGATCAACGGCGACAAGATCGAACGCGTCGCAATGGGCAAACAGGACGCGGCTACGCTTGGTAAACAGATCAGTTGCGCCGGCAAATTCATTCTCCCGGGCTACATCGACACGCACGTTCATTTCTTTCAATCGGCAGATTTATTTACGCGACCCGACGGCACCGATTTGAACAGTGTGCGGCCGTACAAAGACGAGGTCGCGTGGATCAAGTCGCATCTCGACGATGTTTTCGCTCGCTACATTCGTTGCGGCATCACGAGCGTGGTCGATGTCGGTGGGCCGATGTGGAATTTCGAAGTCCGCAAAAAAGCGAACGCGACCGCAAAAGCGCCGCGCGTCGCCGTCGCTGGACCGTTAATCTCGAGTGTCTCGCGCGAGAAGCTTGATTTGGGTGATCCGCCGATTGTGAAGATCGAAACTCCCGAGCAAGCGCGCGAGTTCGTTCACAAACTTGCCGAACAAAAACCCGATCTGGTGAAGATCTGGTACATCGTGGACAAAGATCATCCGGTCGATTCGTTCCGATCTATTGCGCGTGCGACGATTGAAGAAAGTCACGCTCACAAAATTCGCGTCGCGGTGCACGCGACCGAATTGGAAACCGCGCGGGCGGCAGTTGAAGAAGGCGCGGACATTCTCGTTCACAGCGTGATCGACAAGCCGATCGACGACGCATTCGTGAAGCTCTTGAAAGATCGACACACGATTTTGTGTCCGACGCTCGTAGTGTTCGAGCGCTACGGCCGAACGTTTTCGCATCAGTTGAATCTCACGCCTGAAGAACAAGCGTGGGGCAACCCCGAAGTGATCGCGTCGCTCGACGTCACGAAGATTCCGCAGGACAAATTGCCACAGCGAATCAAGGACGCGTTGGCTGATCCAAAGGCTGCTTTGGATCGGATCAATAAGACGTATGAAGTCGCGCTGCCGAATTTGAAGAAGCTGGAGGATGCCGGTGTCACGATTGCTGCGGGAACCGATGCTGGAAACATCGGCACAATTCATGGGCCAGCATTGTTTCGCGAATTTCAGTTGATGAAACAAGCCGGGCTTTCGCCGATGCAGATTTTCCAGTGCGCCACGGCCAACGCGGCGAAACTTTTCGGAGGCGACACCGGCGCACACATCGGGAAGATTGAAAATGGCTATTTCGCCGATCTCGTGATTCTCAATTCGAATCCGCTCGATGACATCAATAACGCGTCGGATATCGACACTGTTATCAAAAACGGCGTGGTCTGTCCTGCTGATTCAATTCTGCACTGAGGTTCCCGGCCGGGGAGCGCACGCGCCTCGCGTGCTGGTTTTCGGCGTCCCGCCGAAACGAACTTCGTCTGCGCATTATCCCCAAGCGAAGGTTCAACGCTCACAGGAAAGTTCGCGATCGCGGGGACGCGCTCGCCAGCACGCTTGTGCTTTCAGCCCAAACCAAAATCGCTTGCTCGCTCGCAAGAGTAGCCGCAAGTTTTTCTTCCTATGGCAATGAACCCAACTCAATACGCTCATCCAGAAGCGCTAGTGGAAACGGATTGGCTGGAGAAACATCTCAAGGACGAGGGCATTCGGATCGTCGAGTCGAATGAGGATATTTTGCTTTACGACACGGGGCATATTCCCGGCGCGGTGCACATCGATTGGCGCGCCGATCTTCAAGATCCGCTGATCCGCGATTATATTTCGCCGGAAAAATTTGCGCGGCTTTGCAGCCGGCACGGAATTACCCCGGACACGATCTGTATTTTCTACGGTGACAAGGCGAACTGGTGGGCATGCTACGCGCTCTGGGCGTTTCGTTTGTTTGGGCACGAGAAAGTTAAAATTCTGAATGGCGGCCGCGACAAATGGAAAGCAGAAGGCCGCCGCATGACGCGCGAAGTCCCGGAATATCCGGCCACAGATTATCCGATGCCGAAGAAACGTTTCGATAAGGAGATCCGCGCGTTTTTCGACGAAGCACTGACGCAAAGCAAAAGCGGCAAACCGCTGGTCGATGTGCGTTCGCCCGGTGAATACAGGGGCGAGATCACGCACATGCCGGAGTATCCGCAGGAGGGCGTGCTGCGCGGCGGCCATATTCCCGGGGCTAAGAGCATGCCGTGGAAAACTGCGACAAATGACGACGCGACATTCAAACCCGCTGCTGAACTGGCGAAAATTTATTTCGATCAATGCGGCCTAAAGCCGGGCACAGACACGGTTGTTTATTGCCGAATCGGTGAGCGTTCCAGTCATACGTGGTTCGTGCTGGCGTATCTCCTGGGACTCGACAACGTCCGGAACTACGATGGTTCTTGGACCGAATGGGGCAACAAGGTCGGCGCTCCGATAGAAAAGAGCGGGTAAAAGTGTTCAAACTCGCTCCGCGTTTGCCAGCAAATCGTGGATTAGCTGCATTCGCATCTGCTCTTTGCGGCTGGAACGCAGCTGCCCTATCGAGCGCTGCATTCGCCGCGTCCAATTCAAGCTCGCCTTTGTCCCGGGCACATTGAAGCGGTATTCGCGCGCCAGCAGATCGGTGAGCATGACCATGGCAATCCACGAGTCGCACCTGAAAAGTGCTTCCATAATCGCCGGATAAAAATCTTTTTCGAAATCGAGCTCGTCGATCTTTGAATTCAGTCCGGCTTGTCCGCCGTAGCCTTGGCGCAGGCGGGCGAACAAAGCGATCTTTTCCAGCGTGGCTCGCGCTTGTGCTCCAGTATCCGACGCTGGATGCTCGAAAGCCTCATTCCATAAAGCACGAATCGGTTCGTGATCGTGTGTTGCGTAAGTCGCGATAGAAAACCGTTCGTATGCTTCTCCGGGAATGATCATCCCATTGTACGATTCCCATTGCGGAATTTTAAATCCGGCAATCCCAAGCGACCGTAGGTTGGGCCGCACATATTCAGGAACAACGCCAAGGTCTTCGCCGATCACGCGCCCGATGCCTGCTTCTTCCAGAACCACGCGCAGGTATTCTTCGCCCTCGCGTTTATTTAATTCGCGGTTTTCGGGAGTGTTGTCGTCACGGGGAACGAAATGCGGCGCGCAGCCTCCGGTTCGTTCCAGCATTTGGCGTTCATCGAGGGGAAGGAATTCCTTGTTCAGTCGTGGCCGCCAGGGGAACGCATAGATGCGATAAAATCCCTGGACGTGATCGATCCGGAACAGATGAAAGATGCGCCGGACAGCGCGCACCCGTTCGCGCCACCACTGAAAATTGTTCGCGCGCATGGCGCTCCACCGATAGAGCGGGATACCCCAATTCTGTCCCCATTTTTGGGTGAACGCGTCGTCCTTAAAGGTCGGCTCGGGCGGCGCGCCGCCGAACCAATCGAGCACGAATTCATCCGGGCGCGCGAAAACGTCCGCGCTGTAGTAACTAACGCCGAACGGTATATCGCCCATTAGCGCCACGCCGCGTTCCTCGGCGTACGATCTCATGTCGCACCATTGCTGGTGCGCGATCCATTGCACGTAACGGAAAAAATTTTGCCGGCTCGTGAGGGCAGCGTGTCGGTCGTGCAGCCATCTGTGTGCTTCTTCGATTGTCTGATGCTGCGGCTGCCATCGATTCCATGCGGCGCTATCGTTGTTCGCCTCCATCAGAACCCGGAAAAGTGCGTAGTCGGGGAGCCACGCCGATTGTTGCTCGCAGAATGCTCCGAATTCTGATCGCCGTTTTTCGTCGGCGTGAGTCGAGAAATTCCTAAAGGCCTTCTCCAGCAAGCGCCGCTTCAGTTCTTTGACGTGGCGATACTTTACTCTGCCAACACGGAGACGGGGCAGATCAACATTGGCAACGGAAGCCTCAAAATCTTCGCGCGTTAAATCTTGTGGCGAGTTCGGCGCAAGGTGCAGCGTCGTCGGCTCGATGGCCATGGCGCTAATCGCGTTGTATGGACTGTTATCGGCTCCGGTCTCGTTAATCGGCAAAAGCTGGACGAGTTTGAATCCGATTCCTGCGACCCAATCAATAAACTCCCGCAGCGCAGCGGTATCCCCAATTCCCAGATCGTTCTCGCCGCGCAGCGCGAACAGCGGCGCGAGAACTCCCGCGATCTTCTTCTCCGGCGAGAGGTTAAGTTTGCCACAGGTCATTTTGTCATGTCGAGCGAAGCCGGGACATCTCTGATTTCAATTTCGTTTTATCAATGAGCCAGAGATTCCTCGACTTCGCTACGCTTCGCTCGGAATGACAATTTTTGAAATCAACGGCGCCGCACTTGCCAGTCCTCTAGGAGCTCGTTTGGAATTTCTTGCAGAAAACGCGAGGGCCGTTGAAACACGTCGCCGTAGCCGCCGGACAAGCGCATTTGCGGATAAGTAAGGTAAAGCTCGTCGCGGGCGCGCGTGATGGCCACATAGAACAAACGCCGTTCCTCTTCCAGCGCATCGCGTGTGTCGAGAGAGCGGCTGCTCGGGAACATTCCGTCCGTCAGCCAGATCACGAACACCGTATGAAACTCGAGGCCCTTTGCCTGGTGCACCGTGGATAGATTGACCGCTTCTTTGTCTGCGCCTTGAACTGACGTGGCCTCCGCATCGACGTTGCTGATCAGCGCCAATTGGGAAAGAAATTCGTGAACATCCTTGAATTGACGAGCGAACACTGCGAGCTGGTCGAGGTCTTCGCGGCGCAGCTCGTAGTTTGTGAAGTTCACCTTGGCATAATCATCGTAAATCGCTTCTACAATCGATGTGATCATTTCCGAAGGTGGATTAGGTTGGCCGCCGGGTGCGATTTCGTCCAGCGTGTGCGCGAGCTGCGTCCACATCTTTTTTGATTTTGCGGAGACGTTCATGGCTTGAAGAGGTTCGCCAAAACTGTAGCCGGAGGCGCTGACCCCGGCTGCTTGTGATTCTTTTTCAGAACCGCGGTCAACGTCCGCGGCTACAACCCCGGCCGCCCACGCCTGCCAAAGATTTTCCGCGGTACGATTGCCAATGCCGGGAAGCAATTTGACCATCCGCTTAAAGGCGACTTCATCGCGCGGATTGGCAACGAAACGGATAAATGCAGTCACGTCCTTGATATGCGCCTGCTCGAAAAATCGGATGCCGCTGGTGATTTGATAAGGGATACCGCGGCGGGAAAGCTCCAGCTGCAACTCGACCGCGTGATAATGCGCGCGGTAAAGCACGGCGATGTCGTTGAGATCGACATTTTCATCGCGTAATTCGAGAATCCGTTGCGCGACAAACTGCGCTTGCTCCGCGCCATCATTGAGTGCCACGAGGGCCGGCTTGAGGGCTTTTGATTCGCGCGTCGAGCTTAAATGCTTGCGGAATTGCTGAACGTTTGCGGCAATCGCTGCGTTTGCTACCTCCAGAATTTCCGGCACGCTGCGGTAATTCATTTCGATTTTAAACACCTGCCCGTCCGGATAGCGCTTCGGAAATTCGAGAATGTTTTGGAAATTCGCGCCGCGCCAGGAGTAGATCGACTGCGCGTCATCGCCCACCACCATCACGTTGCGGTGGTCGCGTGCGAGCAGATCCACCAGGTCAGCCTGGATTTTGTTCGTGTCCTGGTATTCATCGACGAGAATGAATTGGAACTGCCGCCGGTAAACTTCCGCAATCCGCTCGTGCTCCTGAAACATCGACAACGTCTTTTCCAGCAGGTCGTCGAAATCCATCGAGTTGGTCGCCTTCTTCTTTTTTTCGTATCGCTCGTGGACATCTTGAATTTTGTCGAGTAGCGGCAGGAAATAAGGAAACTTTTCCACGAGTAACTCCTCCAGCGGCTTCTCCGTGTTGACGACGAAACTGAAGATTTCCGCGAGCACATCGCCTTTCGGGAATCGGATTTCCTTCGGGTCAATTCCTGCATTGGCGACAACCGTATCGATCAAATCCTTCTGGTCTTCGCGGTCCATGATAGTGAAACCGCTGGAGTAACCGAGCGCGCTGCCGTGCCTGCGCAAAATCCGGTTTCCCACCGAATGAAATGTTCCGCCCCAAAGTTCGCTGGCATCGACCGGCAGCAAATTCGCGACGCGGCCCAGCATTTCCCGCGCAGCTCTATTGGTGAATGTGAGAAGCAGAATGTTGCGTGGATCAATCCCGTTTTCGAGCAGGTACGCCACGCGATAGGTGAGGGTGCGCGTCTTTCCCGAGCCCGCACCGGCAATCACAAGGAGCGGACCGGGCTCCGCAGTCACAGCCGCAAGCTGTTGTTCGTTCAGCTCAGCGGCGTAATCGAGATGGATCGAGGTCGATCTTGGTGTGCGTTGCAGCGTGTATTGACGGGACATAGTTCGTGTCCGATCCGCCAACGCGGGCTGTGTTATGAAACGGCTTCCAACGGCGCCGCCTGTGACACCGGATCAACCCATTTGCCATGCTCGCGAATCAAATCTTTCAGCCGATCGACCGCCTCCGTTTCGGGAATGTTGAATTTCACGGCTGTCTTGCCAACGTAAAGATTCACTTTGCCCGGGGCGCCACCGACGTAGCCAAAATCAGCGTCCGCCATTTCACCGGGGCCATTCACAATGCAACCCATGATGGCGATCTTTACCCCTTTGAGATGCAAGGTCGCCGCTTTGATTTTCGTTGTTGTGGTTTGCAAGTTAAATAGCGTGCGCCCGCAAGAAGGACATGCGACATAATCAGTTTTAAAAATCCGCGAACCCGCGGCCTGGAGAATGTTGTAACTCAAACGTAGCGCTTGTCCCGGCGCTTCCTCACCCTGCACCAAAATCGCGTCGCCGATTCCATCGCATAGCAACGAGCCGATGTTAGTAGAGGCCATCAACAGCGTTCCGAGAAAATCTGTAGGGCGTTTCTGTGAAACGCCAGCGTCTTGGCCGGCGTCTGACACAGACGCCCTACAATTCAAAACGTCTTTCAGTAGAATCGGATGCCGCGCCTGCAATCGCGCTGCCAGCAACCGGAACGCTGGGATCACCGCAAGATCAACATCGTCGCGCACCGTCACAAATTTCGTGGTCCGCTCCGCGTTGATTTTGGCGATAGCTGGGTCATCGCGTGGATCGATCGCCACTACATTCGCGTTTTCGTAAACAATCTCCGGCTTGTAATCTCCCATTCTGTCGATCTTGTGCGCGATCTTGTCGAAGTTCGACCGCCTGACGACTACCCGAATCAATTCTGCTCCGCCGAGTTTTATTCGTGGGCCGGGATCATCCGCCTCCGCCGAGGCTACGGCGGACGGGCCGATCCTGGCTACAGCAATCGTCTCCGTCCCTCTTCGCTGATACGAAAACGGATCAAAGGATAGTTGGACGTTGGGCGTTGGACGTTGAGCGTTGGACGTTTTCTTGGTATTCTCAATCAGCGCTTTCCCCACGGGGATTTCATGCGGGCTATCCTCAGTGAGTGAAACGCGGATCGTATCGCCAATGCCATCCGCAAGAAGCGATCCAATGCCGATTGCGCTTTTGATCCGCGCGTCTTCGCCTTCACCGGCTTCGGTGACGCCGAGATGCAACGGATAATTCCAGTCCCGTCCAAGTTCGTTTAATCGAGCCGCGAGCAATCGATACGCGGCAATCATGATTTTCGGGTTGCTCGCTTTCATCGAGAAAACAAAATCGTGGTAATCCAGGTCGCGTGCTATCCGAGCAAACTCGAGCGCGCTTTCAACCATCCCCAGAGGCGTGTCGCCGTAGCGATTCAGGATGCGATCCGAAAGCGAGCCGTGGTTCGTTCCGATACGCATGGCGATCCCGCGTTTCATGCAAAGATCGACCAGCGGGGAAAACCGCTCGCGAATACGCGCCAGCTCGGCTGCGTACTGCTCATCCGAGTATTCGCGGATGACGAACTTTTTCGAATCCGCGTAATTGCCTGGGTTGATACGCACCTTGTCCACCCATTTTGCGGCTTCCATCGCTGCCTCCGGCTTAAAATGGATATCCGCGACGATCGGCACATCGCAGTCGCGCTCCCGCAGACCCTTCACAATGTGCTCGAGATTGCGTGCGTCCTTTACCGTCGGCGCGGTGATGCGCACAATCTCACAGCCAGCCTGCGCCAATTCAATTGTTTGTTGAATCGACGCCTCGGTGTCCATCGTGTCGCAGGTGATCATCGATTGGACACGGATGGGATTGTCTCCGCCGATGCCGACGTTCCTCACCTTCACCTCGCGCGTGGTGCGGCGGCGATAATGAAGAGGATCAACGCAATAGTTCACGAGATTTCGAATGTACGAAGCCTCGACCACTCTCGCAACGAGCGCAGCTACGGCGTCTGGCTATTTTTTGCCGGCGATTGTGCTTCGAGCTGGTCGAGCTTTTTTCTGACGAAGGGCAAATCCTGCACGTCGAAGAACGTGATATAGAGCATGTAACCGATGATCACCACGGCGCAGCTAGTTTGAACGACCTCCAGAATGCGCATGTTCACCGGTTTGCGGCGCACCGATTCGATGAGCGCCAGCACAATGTGTCCGCCATCGAGCACGGGAATCGGCAGCATGTTTAGAATCGCGAGGTTCACATTCAGAATGACGCTGAACCACAGCGCCAGTTTCCAACCGCCCTCGGCTTCAAAAAGCCTCACGTAAATGTTCCAAATCCCGACTGGCCCGCTCAAGTGTTGAAGCTTCACGTCCGATTTCGGGGATGCCACCGCGCCGATTGTCTTCAATGTGCTGGTCACGCTGTTGTAAACCTGCTCAATTGGGCTGGGATGCTGGATAGACACGATTCCAGCTGTGTCCCATTCAATGCCAATTCGCGGCTTCATCTGATCGCCAGTAGGCAGAGGCGTGGGTTTTACGGGGATGTCCAACTTCGCGCCGCCGCGTTCTACATGAAGGACCAGCTCATCCTTGGGATGTTTGCTGATGTATTCCAACAACGCGATCGGATTATAGATGGGCGTCTGATCGAACCCACGAATGATGTCTCCGGCACGCAACCCAGCCGCCGCTGCCGGCGTGTTTGGCTCCACTTTAGCAATGATCGGTGTCTCTGCAGGATAGACCAGCAGTTGGCGAATACTTTTCCTGCGCCATCCGCGAGTCTCGGCCTTGTAAGGCTCCACCCACACGGTTTGCACTTTGCCGTCTCTCTGAAATTTCACCGCGATCTTGTCCCCCTCGCTTCGCACCACGTCCCAACTCACGCTGTCATTCATTCCCAGAAAACGCCTGACCGGCTTGCCATCCACTGAAAGGATTTTATCGCCGGGTAGCAAGCCAGCCTTTTGCGCCGGCGAATCGGGCATGACGTAGCCGATTACAGTGGTCGAATCGGCTTCGCCCACCGGATGACCGACCGCCCAAACGATGGCGGCGAAACAAATCGCCAGCAGCAGACTGAAAAACGGGCCGGCGATGGCTACGATGATCTTGTCGAGCGCGGAAATTTTCGGCAGCCGCGCCCGGTCCACATCGGCCTTTCCCTCGATGATGTCCATCGGCGCAAGTTGCGGCAGCGCCACGAAGCCTCCGAACGGCAGCGACCCGAGCGAGTATTGGACACCGTTGATCTTTCTTTTCCAGAGCGGTTTGCCGAACCAGACGCCGAATTTTTCGACGTAAAGCCCTCGCCACCGCGCCGCCAGAAAATGCCCCAGTTCATGCACCACGATCAGCAAGTTAAAAAGGATGAGAACCTCGAGCAGAACGAAGATGACGCGGGCGATATGAAGTAGCATGATTGGTGATCAGTGATCGATGAACGGTGATCAGTTGGACGCGTTCCCGCTTCAACCGTTCAACGCTTCAACGCATTTCCTCGCTTGAGCCCGAGCCCTCTGATCAGCTTCCAATATTGCATCGAGATCAGCGTGCGCAACGGGCTTGTGCCGGTTCATGACTTCTTCAACAATCTGCGAGATGTTTGGAAAACGGACTTGTCGATCCAGGAAGGCTGCGACCGCGACCTCGTTCGCGGCATTCATTACAGCGGGCAAAGTGCCGCCGGTCTCGCCTGCTCGCCGCGCGAGGTTCAATGCGGGGAAATCGTCGTAGCGTGGAGTAAAAAATTCCAACTTCGACAGTTTCGAAAAATCGAGCGGCGGCAAAGTGTTCGGGACGCGGTCCGGCCAGGTCACCGCGTATTGAATCGGGAAACGCATGTTTGAATAACTCAATTGTGCCAGCATCGAGCCGTCTGCGAACTCGACCATTGAATGAACAATGCTCTGCGGATGGATGACGACTTCGACCCGCTTCATCTCGACTCCAAAAAGCCAGTGCGCCTCGATCATCTCCAAGCCCTTGTTGAATAGCGTTGCAGAATCGATTGTGATCTTCGGTCCCATGTTCCAGGTCGGATGTTTTAAAGCCTGTTCTGGCGTTAACGAGTCGAAGTCTTTGCGCGGCGTTTTGCGGAATGGACCACCGGACGCGGTGAGGATGATGCGGCGCACGTCTGAAACGTCCAACGTCCAATGTCCAACGTCCAACGCCGAACTGTCTGCATTGGACGTTGGGCGTTGAGCGTTGAGCGTTGAGCGTTTGCCTTCGAGGCATTGGAAAATCGCGTTGTGCTCGGAGTCCACAGGCAAAACGTGCACACCATTATCGCGCGCCTCGCGCATCACAATCTCGCCCGCCATTACCAGGATTTCCTTGCTCGCCACGGCGAGATCTTTTCCTGCTTCGATCGCCGCAAGCGCGGGCCGCAAACCGCCCGTGCCCACAATAGCAACCAGCACCATGTCCGCGTCGGTCAGGCACGCGATCTCGCTCAAACCGACCTCTCCCGAAAAAATTCGAGGCTTGTAATCGAGGGCGTTTCGCAGGATGTCGATCTTCGTCTCATCAACCAGGCAAACCGATTCCGGGCGTGTTTCGTTTGCAGCCACCGCGAGTTTCTCGGCGTTACTGTTCGCCGCCAGTCCGGCGATTTCCATCCGCTCAGGAATGTCGTGCGCCACCTTCAAGGCGCTTTCGCCGATAGATCCAGTCGCGCCCAGAATAACGATGCGCTTACGTCGCCCAGACTTCTGCATTCTCATTCACTTAACCACGAATGCACACGAATCGACACGAATGTTTTGTGCGGCACAGTCGCTTTGGAGTGCGGCGGTGCCCGCCGCTTTTCATGCAATCCTCAGCATTTGTCATTGCATTTATTTCGCGTGGATTTGCGTCATTCGCGGCCAGTGCCTTTTCAGTTTCGTGTCCATTCGTGTTGATTGGTGGTTAAGCGACGTGGATCACCAGGCGCAGGTAGAAAAACAACAACGGCGCGGTGAAAAGCAGACTGTCCAAAAGATCGAGCGCGCCGCCAATTCCCGGGAGCAAATTTCCCGAGTCCTTTACGTCAGTGCTGCGCTTGATGATTGATTCAGCCAGGTCGCCGAGCACCGCGGCGAATCCAAGAAGTAACCCGAGGACCGTTGCGTGTGTCCAGGTCAGCGCCGGCAAATGGCCGGGCATTAGTTTGAACAGTGCCAGGCTGCAAAGCAGCGCAAAAACAATCGCGCCAAAGAAACCTTCCCAGGTTTTTTTGCCGCTGATGTGCGGGACCATCAAATGCCGCCCGATCGCGCTGCCCGTGAGATACGCGCCCATGTCTGCAAATTTTGTGACCGCGATCAGGTACAAAACGTAAAACTGCCCCGTCAGCTGGCCGGAGCTCGAACGCGGAGTCAGATAGACGATTTTGGTGATGAAATTATAAAGCCAAAGGACATAGAGCAGCCCGAACAAAGTGTAAGCCATCGTTTGCAACGGCTCGTCATGACGCAGTCGCGCAAACATTTGTCGGCCGAAGACCGTCAGCAGGAAAAAGAGCAGGACGGCAACTTCGAAATCGTACGAGCCCGCCGGCCCGATTTTTGAAAAGTAATAAAAACTACCAGCGAGCATCACCGCGCCGCAAATCATGCCGGTGATTTTGAAATTCGGCAGTCCCTTGTGATCGAGCATCCGGTAAAATTCCCAAAGGCCGATCATTCCGAAGACGCTGATCAACAGCCAAAACAAGATCTCGTATCCAGAAAACATGATCAGCAGCGCGACTGTCCAAAGCGCGACGGTGCTGATGAACCGCAGAATAAATGCAGAGCGGGACGTAATGACGTTTGTCCCGGTTTGCTCAAGAATCACGGGCATGCATTTGCATCATCCCCAAGGAACGAAGCGGGCGCAAGCGGAGATGAGCCGCACCTCGGGCAGTCCTATTGATTTATTCGTCCCGTTCGACTGGGCACTTGGCTCACTTGGCCCTTTCGTAGCCCCAGAGTTTCACGGTTCTACAGTGCCTATCCTAGCACTGCGAGCTTTCGCATCAGCCTCGACTAGCACCGTTATTCACGGTGCGTGTCCGCCGTCGCTGGCGTGGGCGAGTGCCTTGCGTAGTAAGCGACGCGGCTGTCATTAGTGCTGATGACTGTAACGGTGGCCCCGTGCGTGAGGAGTGCGACAGCCAAAAATAGCGCTATGGCGATTGCACCGGGGCTGATATGGCGTGCGATTTTTGTTTTCATAGGCATTCGCTTTTACCTTTTCCTTCGGAAAATTTTTCTCGGCGTTGCAAAAATTTTTCGGAACCGAAATTTTTTTGTCGCGCAATTACACAGAATCGCACGGGATCACGACACAATCAGAAACCAAGAGGAAATCATTGAGCAACATCGCGTTTGCGACGTCGTAGCGCATGCAGCCGCGCACTAATAATGGACGCAAAATAGCGACGCCGCGCCGCCCCGAAAGCTTCCTGGGGACGGCGCGCGCCGCTCGTTGCAGCCTGTCGAAGGTTCACAGTGAAGGACTCGCTGCTCACCAATCGCTTTCCGGACTATCCTTAATCCAGATTAGAGCTGAGTTCGATTCGCCGAGTGCATATCCCAGGCCAGGCTCCAGCTTTACCACAATGCTGTAGGCTTGATGGTTGGATGATCCTCTGGGGTTAGGCAACGTTTTGAACGAGATCACTCCGTAGCCGGATTGTCCGATGTAGGCTTGGGAGAGAGACGCAGCGGACGCAACGTAATCAACTCCTGCGACAGCGGTGCCGCCGACCGAGAAGTTTACGTACATTCCGCCGAACAGGACTGCAGGCTTCATATCCAGGATGAATGTACCGGTCTTTCCCCGGAGGACATTTCCGGCGCTATGGATACTGACGACCGGGAGTTCTATATTCTCAGGGCCTGGCAGGTGGGTAG